>JBBQWJ010000163.1:0-7529 GCA_038210685.1 Chitinophagales bacterium
CCAGGAACCAAATTGCCTAATTATAGATAACATCGGAATGCTTTCACGTTTGTACCATTATGCCACTATAACATACGTGGGTGGTGGTTTTGGTTACGACGGACTTCATAACATTTTAGAAGCTGCGGTGTATGGAAAGCCCGTTATTTTTGGGCCCGAGTATGACAAGAATTTTGAAGCAGAAGAACTGATCGATTGTTCAGGAGCCATCCCTATTGAAAATGCAATAGAACTTGAAAAAGTAGTTGATGATTTATTAAATAACAAAGAAGAATTAGACGCAAGAAGTGAATCGGCAAAAAGTTATGTTTATAAAAATGCCGGTGCCACGGATAAAATAATTTCTTATATAAAGAGCAATAATTTTATCTGAAAAACCTAAACTATAAGCATTACAGTAAACGAACTTTTATCGAAGTTTTTTATTTTATAAAAGCAGAAATAAGTAGCCAAAATGGATACTCAACTTTTTGCAATCTTTTTATAACTCAATGCAATTCCTTTTATTAAAGAAGAACTAAAACCCTGGTGCTCCATTTCGTTTAAACCTGCTATGGTACAACCTTTTGGAGTGGTAACTTTATCGATTTCCTGCTCGGGATGAGTTCCCTTTTGCAACAATAATTCGGCGGCGCCTTTTACTGTTTGAGCAACTATGAGGCTGGCAGTAGCAACGTCAAAACCTATCTCAATGCCACCTTGAATGCTGGCGCGAATGAACCGCATTGCGTACGCAGTGCCACATGCACCAAGAATGGTAGCAGCTTCCATTAGTTTTTCGTCTATAACAGTCACTTTACCAAGCGGAGAAAATATTTTTTCAATAATGCTGATCTGGCCTTCGGTAGCATTCGTATAACTCAAACAGGTCATGCTTTGCTCGATAGAAATTGCTGTATTAGGCATTGCCCTGAAAACCGGAATATTTTTTTTAATAATTTCCTGTATTTCTGAAATCAATACTCCTGTAACAACAGAAACCAAAATGTGTTTTTGAGTAAGCTTCATTTTAAAACTTTGCAACACATCACTTACCTGGTAAGGTTTTACAGCAAGAATTACCAATTCACTTTTACGCACTGCTTCTGCATTATCAGAAATTATCGTTACGCCTCTGTCTTTCAATTTTTGAAGCGTTTCAACTCTTCTTTTAGTAATAATAATATCTGAAGG
Source organism: Chitinophagales bacterium (assembly GCA_038210685.1). Lineage (GTDB taxonomy): Bacteria > Bacteroidota > Bacteroidia > Chitinophagales > Chitinophagaceae > Ginsengibacter. Next base: position 1,174 of record JBBQWJ010000163.1, read on the forward strand.
TTCACAAAATTTACTTTTTAATAATCCTTCTGCAATGGCAGATCCAAGATTTCCTCCGCCGATAATGGCAATTTTTTTATTCATGATCTTACTTTTTATAGGAGATTTTTTCATCCTGCTTTTTTACAAAGATGAAGAGGGAAGTGGTAAAAACAAATTTAGTTTTAAAAAACGGGACAAAGTGTTTGTTGACGGTCGCCATTGAATGTGCTATAATAACCTTTATATAAGAGATTGAATTCGTCGGCGCCAAAAGAATGATTATAATTTTTTAAAGAAGAATTAGTGACATCATAACTAAAAGTGAAACGCATATGATTGATCTCTAATCCTACCATCGGAATAACAGCATCGTTATAGCGATAAAATAACCCGCCGATAACTTGCCTGGATCCATCACCAGAAAGATTGTATGCAGCGCTCATTCCTGCCACCAGTTCACTGGCGTTCGCCATCCTTGTATAATATGCCGCAGGGTTAATAATTACCTGGTCATTTACTTTAATAATGGCATTAATAAAACCAATGTGCCTCATGTCGAGCCGGCTGGAAATTCCATCCTCAAAAAAAGTTTCTTTGGGCCTGTTTACATGATGAATGGAATAGCCCGCGTTGATATAAATATTCTGGGTAGGAAAATAAGCATAATTAATTCCCACCTGCATATCAAAATAACTTACGCTGTTATTAAGTAACTGAACAGAAGTAGGTAAAGTAGCATCAAAAAATTTACCATCGAACTGGTCAGGAAAAGTAAGCTTACTTTGATCAATTCTCTTATTGGCCCATCCTACATTAAAACCTGCGGTAAGCAAACTGCTTCGTCCCAACATTTGATGATACGCAATTGAACCATAAATTTTGGTAGAAGTAAGACTACCACTTCCGGCAACATCACGCAAAATAACGCCGCCTAATCCCATCCATCCGGTTTCAATCCTGTCCCGAAAAACCTGCGCATCACCATAAATGCTCATCGTTTTATAGGGTACAGACATGATGTTGGAATATTGATTTCTGTAAGATGCCCCTAACCTGTAATCAGCATCCGGAATAAAACCGGTGTTGGCAGGATTGGTAAGTAAAGGATTATTGAAAAATTGTGAAAAGTGCAGATCCTGGGCAAAGGATTTGTGCACTCCCATTAAAATTAAAAAAGAGAAAAAAAGAAAAAATATTTTAAAATTCTTTGTCATTCGTTTTAACGTAATAAGGTAATATCACCGGTTTTTACAATTTTTTGCCCGCTTGAAAAAGTTACCGCCAATGTATAAGTATACACATCCATCGGTTGTAATTTCCCATTAAATGTTCCATCCCAACCACTTTTCAAACTACTACTTTCATATACTTTCTGGCCCCACCGATTATAAATAGACCAATTCATTTCTTTGATGCCAAATCCAATTACTCTTATAATACTGTTTGCACCAAATTTTCCCGGTGTAAATGCTGATGGAACATCAACTAAAGGCTTAACAAGTGACTGTACTTCTATACAAGTATCATCACTACAGCCAAAGTCGTTGGCTGCATTAAGACAAACTGTATAAGTAGCAGTTTCACTAAAAATGTGTTTTGGATTTTCCAAAGTTGAAGTATCTCCATCACCAAAATTCCAGGTATAGTGCGTTGCGCCAATAGATTGGTTTACAAAATTGGTAAAGGTATTTTCCTTTGGCACAAGAGGATTATAGGTAAACGAAGCTATTGGAATCGGGCTTACTGTAATTGTAAATGAGGAGTCATCAATTTTGTTGCATGAAGAAGAATCGAATGCAGTTAATTTAACCGTATAAGAACCAATTTTTGTATAAAGATGTGTTGGATTTTCATCGGTAGAAGTAGTTCCATCGCCAAAATCCCACGAGAAATTAATGCCACCAAGCGAATTATTTTCAAATACTGCATTATAAGGAACGCAGCCTGCTGCCGGTGTTGAAAATGATGCTTTCACTTCGGGAGAAAGACGAATCGTTTTTATGGTATCGGCAGGCGAATTACAATAAGTGGTGTCATTAATTGATAAAGTTACCTTATAGGTTCCAGGGCCTGCATAGGCATGAGTTACAGGATTCTGAGTTTGAATTAAAAAAGGTGAATTATCGCCAAAATCCCATGTAAAGATGCCAGGTTGAAATGAGCCTCTTGTTGGTTGAGAGAGATTGGTAAAATTATAACCCAGATTTGTGCAGGGCTCAAGCTTTTGAGAAATAAAATCAAGATTTGCCTTATTATCTCCTGCACGAATATTTTTATACGAAGTATCTGAAATGTTACAGGTGGCACTATCAATTGTTACCAGCATTACAGAATACTTTCCTATATTCTGATAAACATGAGAAGTGGCAGGTACGGTAGTTGTATCTCCTGTTCCATCACCAAAATACCAATAGTAACGCTTCCCTTTTTTAAGTGTATCTGAAAAATCTACCTGAAGAGGAATGCAACCGGAAGTATCATTGGAAACACCATCTATGGATGTATGTAAGCCAGAGCGAACGCCTGCAAAATCCATTTCAATTTTTAGCATACCAAGGTTACACGACCCGCCCTGTCCTGCTGGTGCCTGATTTGTTTTAGACCACGAACCAGGTGTGCCGGGAAAAGCTACACTTCTAAAACAGTTGGCACAAATGGCCTGGTAAATAATACCGTTTCTGTCAAACCTGCTGGTTCCTCCATCCACATGATCGCCAAAGGTTATTTGTCCGGGTGGATCTTCCTGGCCAAAGAAACTACCATATAACTGCGAAGCCGCATCTTTTTGTAAAACAAAGAAGTAAAAATCACTTCCGGTAGCATCAGTCTGTCGCTTAATAGCATCCGGAGTTACAGGAAGTCCTTTTGTGTTACCGGAAGAAAATCCAATATTTGCTTTACCCCCCCAACCGGAAACATATACATTTTCGCAACGATCTACGAGGAAAGCAGTGGGAGAAATATTAGGAACCTGGGAATTAGGTGAACCAAAAACGGTTGAATAAACAAAATCAGACAAATCCGGTTTTAATTTCGAAATAAATTGTTTTCCGCCGGAAGAAGAATAAGCAGCATTTATTACCTTCATGTTGCCTCCGGAAGTTCCCATTATATATATAAATCCAAATTTATCCGTTTCAATTCCATATATCTGGTCGGCCTTATCAGTTCCGATATAAGTTCCACGAGTAGCAACAGTCCCATTATTACTTAATTCAACTACAAAACCGTCGCAAGGATCTTTTCCATCTGCACTACCTAAATTAGCATTTGTGGGTTTAATTACATTAGCTGTTGAAATACTATTAAAAAAATCGGGGCTGGCCGTTCCCCCGGCTACATATATACTTCCGGTGCTACCAAACGTTAAAACATACGCGGCATCATTATCACTTCCTCCGAGAAGGGTACTAAACATAAGGGCGTTACAATTGGGGTTTATTTTTAGTACAACCGCGTCCTGTTTGCCATTCAGTTTTGTTTGGAAAGCGCCGGGTGTAGTTGGAAAATCGGCTGAGGAAGAACAGGAAGCTACATAAATATTATTTGAACCATCCAATAAAACTTCGCTGCGTGCGTCGTCACCGTAATTTCTTTTAAGCGATTGTAAAGTATTACTATGATCGTCTGCAATATTTACCCCATCATCACTGGTTCCGCCAATTCTCATTGAGCCAATAAGTGCACTTCCGGTTGCATTAAGCTTTGTTACTACAATATCAAAACCACCACCCTTTCCAACGTTTCCCCCGGAAGTTACCGGGTAACTGGAATCTGAACTGGTTCTTCCGGCAATTATCAAATTACCTTGCGGATCTTCAATAAGGCTATGCGGTTGGTCTGCTCCACTTCCTCCAATATAGGTTGCATAAATACGATTTCGTCCATCAGGAGAAAGTTTTATGATAGCGATGTCAAAATCGCCATTATAAGACTTTTGATAAGCGCCTGAAGAAATAGGAAATCCATTCCCGAAAGCAATGCCACCGCCGTAAAAAGAACCATCCTTTCCATAAGTGGCCGTAAAACCCCAGTTATCAGCTGTACTTCCTGAATAAGTAAAAAATATCAAAGTTGGATCTATTATCAATGTTTGATCGGGAGAATAATTTTTCACTTTAAATCTAACCACATCTCCCTTAATGATATACTGGCAATCCAATTCCTTCTTTTGATTATCAATCACCTGGTACGTGTAAGGTTTAAGCTCTTTATTCACTCCGAGAGAAGTAGAGATATTAAGTTCGCGGTCCTTTACAGATATTTTTTTTGCACCTGTATATTTCATCGCAATATCTCCAATCTTAGCGCCTGGATTTACAATAAAATCATATTTTAAATTACCCGCGGCATCCGCATAATAGCGCATGTCGATATTGGGATAAACATTTTTATAAGTAACTCCAAGATAAATTTTACAATTGGAAGCCCATTTCTTGGGATCGTTCCCAATAAAATAATTATTTACTGATGGAATGGATTTATCAGGAATGATAACAGGTTTTTGTGAATTTAAAAATTGAACTGAATAAGAATCTGAGCGAACAGAATCCTTTAGAATTTGTTTGTTTACTGTATTTGCCCTATTTCCTTCATGCATTCTCACCTTCACATTTTCCAAATCATCACCATTATATTGCATAACAGTAAATCCTTTTTCGGTTAAAAAGAAAGAACCGCTGCCGGCGCTGCTCATGAATTTCACCTTTTGATCCCATTGACCCTTATTCTCTATAAATTGAACCTGGGCAAATAAATTTTTGGAAACAAAAAGAGTTGCCATAAACAGGAACAGGAAGTAGATATATGGTCTTAATAGTTTCAAGAAAAGATATTATTTATTATCAATAAATTTGAAAGAAATTAAATTAAGGTACAAGAGATTAAAAATTAAAGGTTACAGAAAGCAATAAAGAAACAGAAAATAAATTTACGAAACAATTAGAAGAAGAGTAAGAAATTAATTTTTCAATTTTCAATTTAATAGCTTCTTAACATAACAACTTTAATCACATAAGTTACGAAATTTTGCTCCACGCGGTTTTTCCTTTTTCCTTTTCCAGAAAGGATTTAAGACAATGGTTTTCATCAGAGGATAAATCGGGATCTTCAGAAATAATTTTTTCTGCGGCCAACCTTGCGGCTTCCAGAATTTTTCTATCTTCTACAATATTAGCCAATTTAAAATTAAGTAACCCGCTCTGCCGCGTTCCTTCTATATCGCCAGGACCACGGATTTCAAGGTCTTTTTCCGCAATCTTAAATCCATCATTTGTTTCGCACATAATTTTCAAACGTTGCTTTGCCTCTGCCGACAATTTAACTTTTGTTGAAAGAATACAATAACTTTTTTCACTGCCCCGCCCTACCCTTCCGCGTAGCTGGTGCAATTGCGGAAGCCCAAATTTTTCAGCACTTTCAATTACCATAACACTGGCATTCGGAACATTTACACCCACTTCTATTACAGTGGTAGAAACCATTAGATGAGTATCGCCTTTTACAAAGCGGTTCATGTTGGTTTGCTTTTGCGCCGCCTTTTGTTTTCCATGAACCATGCTTATATAATATTTCGGTTCAGGAAAGTAGGCTTTCACTTCTTCATAGCCACGCATCAGGTCTTCAAAATCAAGTTTGGCCGATTCTTCTATCAATGGATATATGATGTAAGCCTGCCTTCCACGCTCTATTTCAGACTTTATAAAATTCATTACCTGCGGCCTTGCATATTCCATGCGGTGAACCGTTTGTATCGGAATTCTTCCCGGTGGCATTTCATCCATAACACTATAATCAAGATCGCCGTAAGCAGTAAGCGCAAGTGTGCGGGGAATTGGCGTAGCGGTCATTACCAGTATGTGTGGATTCAATTCATTTTTATTCCAAAGCTTTGCTCTTTGTGCAACTCCAAAACGATGTTGTTCATCAACAATTGCAAGCCCAAGATTCTTAAACTTAACCACATCTTCAATCAGCGCATGCGTTCCTGTTAATATCGTAATTTCTCCTTCCAGAGTTGCCTTCAATATTTCTCTTTTCTCTTTTGCGGTTGATGAGCCGGTAAGGATCCCGATTTTTACGGGGATACCTGCCACCAAATCTTTCAATCCTTCAAAATGCTGGCGTGCTAATATTTCTGTAGGCGCCATAAAACAGCTCTGGTAACCATTATCTGCCGCGATAAGCATCGCCATCAGTGCCACCATTGTTTTTCCGCTTCCAACATCGCCTTGCAAAAGACGATTCATTTGTTTTCCACTGCCCACATCTTTCCTGATCTCTTTTAAAACTCTTTTTTGTGCGCCTGTTAATTCAAAAGGAAGATGATGGGTATAAAAGTCATTAAAAAGATTACCAACCTTTGAAAAAATATG
>JBBQWJ010000164.1:0-7502 GCA_038210685.1 Chitinophagales bacterium
TGCAACCTGCGCTTCATAAAGTATTATATAGAAAGCAAATCTTAATTAATGATTTGTAATGCAAATAATCACCGTATATTGTCTGGAGTTAGTACACAATAAATCTATTTAAAATGGCCTCCAAAACTGATCTTGACTTTACTTATACCACCATTGACGAAATATTTCGTTTAAGTATTGGAGAAATGGCAGATTACAGTGGCGCCCGGTTTGATGGCGATTTTTCAATGACAATTGAAGAAGCTCAAAAAAAGAAACACGCATTTATTGCAGACAGTCTTGGTATAAAAAAAAATACAAGGGTACTTGATATGGCATGTGGCTGGGGCCCTTTTCTAAATTATATCAAAGGCCGTGGTGCTAATGGTACAGGCGTTACTTTATCAACCGGGCAAGCCGCAGCGTGTGTTAAGAATGGACTGGATGTACAGGTTATGGATTGCAGGTATATTAAACCCGAAAATTTCGGAACTTTTGATGCAGTAACGTGTATAGGCGGATTAGAGCATTTTTGTTCGATAGAAGAATACAAAGAAGGTAAACAGGATGAAGTATATCAGAATTTTTTTAAAGGGCTACAAGATTTATTACCAACCGGGGGAAGATTTTATATGCAGACAATGGTTTTCGATAAAAAAATGATGCCCCTTGAAGAAGTAAGTGTTGATGCGGATAAAAATTCTCCTTCTTATGCAATGGCTTTGATGGTAAAGCAATTTCCCGGCTCATGGTTGCCCTATGGTGAAGAGCAGGTAATAAGAAACGCAGCGCCCTACTTTAAATTAGTTTCAATAAGCAGCGGTAGGCACGATTACATAGAAACAATAAAAAGGTGGAGAAAGAAATTCCGGAAATTTAATTTGAAGAAATACTTTTTATATGCTTCTTTGTTGCCGAAATATCTTTTCGATAAAGAATTCCGTCACCTTGTTGAGGTGTTCAAAATAAGCCCTAACAAAATTTGTTTTGAAAATGAAACTATGAACCATTTCAGGCTTGTGTTTGAAAAGGTATAATATCGTCTAACCATAACCGATACAATTCAATTTACGATTATAATCAGGCAAATGAAAGCGTTTCTTCTTTCCCCAGTTTCTTCAATAAACGGATATGAGAGAGGATCGCGCCCCTGAAAGAATGATTGGCATTGTAGCGCAGGTTAAATTCTTCCGCAGTTTTTTTAACGATATCTGATATAGGCTTATAATGCACATGGCAAATGCGTGGAAATAAATGATGCTCAACCTGGAAGTTTAATCCGCCACAAAAAAAGCTTAAAATATTATTTTCTCTCCCAAAATCTGCCGTGGTATACAGCTGGTGAACTGCCCATGAGTTCTGGATATTTCCTCTTTCGTCTGGCAAAGGAAAATTCGTTTCCTCAACTACATGAGCCAGCATGAAAATAACAGCCATGGTTATCCCTTCACAAAAATGCAATATAAAAAAGCCCAGTAATACTTGCCACCACATGGCATTAATGAAAATCATTGGCAACACCAAAAAGATAGTGTAATAAACAAGCTTAAAAAAGAATAAATTAAAATATTCTATGCGTGGATGTTTTTTGTGTTCATAATTCCCGATTTTCTTTTTAAAGAATTTTACATAGTCTTTTACAAACACCCAGCTGAGAGACCCAAAACCATACAACAAAAAAGCATACCAATATTGATAGCGATTTATTTTCAGTAATTTCTGATGAGGCGACACCCGCAACAAAGGCACTGATTCAATATCTTCATCATGGCCATCAATATTAGTATAAGTGTGATGAACAATATTATGCATAATGCCCCACAAGTAAGCATTTGCGCCAATTATATTAAAAGTATAACCGAGAAGCTTGTTCACTTTTTTATGTTTCGACAAGGAACCATGAATGGCATCATGTGAAATATTAAGCCCTATGAATGCTGTAAAAAAACCAATTACCATCCAGAGCATGAACTGCACAATCAGCGGATTTTGGTTTAAAAGAAGGACCAGGTATGCTATTAATAATATGGCCAGGTAAAAAACCGTTTTGAAAATCATCAACGGGTTAGCATTTTTTGATAATTTATTACTGATAAAATATTCTTCTACTCTTTTAGTAAGTGTTGAATAAAAATCATGTTCGTTTGCTTTGGCGAACTTTACTCTATTTGACATGAATTTAAAAAGGTTTTAAAAATTAAATATTTTCAGCAGGGGCCTTTATGTAATTCACCAAGAATATCATAATACATAACCCTGTGGCGTTGCTTAATTATTTAATTTAATAATTTGAAAAAAATTGTTGTTAGCCCTAATAAAGAGTGGTTGTTAAACGAAGACTTTCATTGATTCCGTAGCACAAATCCATACTCAACAAGCAAAATCATTAGTTAAGAATTTCTGAAAAGAGGTTACAAAAACCAGTCATAAAAAGAAAAGCTTCTGTAAGCTACAGTTTATTTTTGATATTAAGTGACCATCCCGAATCTTTAACTTAGAGGAAATCAATCTTTCAATACTATTGCCATTACATTACGTTTGTCCTTCCCTGTTATAAAGAGCTAGAGGAAAATATCGATTTTTTGTTCATCTACTATAAGTACTAAAAAAACCTCACAGAGGTGAACTGTGAGGTCATGAAGAAATATCTTTACACTTTATTTCAGTTTAGCGACTTGCGCATCATAAAACTTGCGGGTTTCTATCACGTCAGGCACGCTGTTGTACCAGTTAGACTCATGCTCAATAGATAACATTCCACTAAAATTCTGGCGTTTCAGTTCCTGGAAAATAGGCGTAAAATCAATAACACCTTTGCCAACCACTGTGTCTGCAGCATGTGTATCCCCAAACTTTACGATATCTTTTAAATGCACCCCATATACATGGCCAGCAAGTTCTTTAAGTGCATCTACAGGATTTACACCGTTGCGGGCCCAATGTCCCACATCTGCACATGAACCAATATTAGGGTGTCCCTGGATGGCTGCTAATACAGAATCAGGGCTCCAGTACATGTTTGGCTTTGGATGATCATGAATGGCCACCTTTATTCCATAAGAACCGGCCATGCTATCTACCATATCCCATTGATCTTTGAGAGGCTCAGCTGTTATATAACTTAAACCAAATTCTTTAGCCAGGTCAAAAGCTGCTTTCCATTCCTCGCGTGTTCGAGGCACAATCACACCCATTGCTACCATGCTTATACCCTTTTGGTTCATTAACTCTTTAATTTTTGCTTTGCTGGCATCAGACATTCTTATACCAAAACTATCTTTTAAACCGGCGCCAAGAGGCTGGCCCCAGAACGCTTCAATATACTTAATGCCACAGCTATCAACTTTATCAAGCGCCTGCGCAAAAGTAAACATGCGGAATGTCCACATCTGAACACCGAGCTTCCAATTAGCCGTAACATTTGAGGTATCTGCAGTTGACACGGCAGTTGAATCGGTACTGTTTGACGTTGTTGAGCTGTTAGAATTACATCGCGTTAATGCGAGAACACATACTAAACCAAGAAAAACACAAGCAATCTTTTTCATTTTATTGAATTTTAAAGTTGAGAAGTTGAGCAATTTACTAATTAATTGAGTTTCAAAACAAAATTATTAAAATCAATAGGTAGCCAACCTTATTTAACTTTTGAACCACTAAGTATTTATGTTGAAAGTTTGTTTGTTTATTGTAAAAAGATAAACAAAATTTTGGCAAGATTATTGACCTTAAAGAAGAACAGCTACTTTTGATTTATACCCTATAGACCTTAAAAACTTACCTATTACTGATTTCTACCTTTTAATTATTTCCTTTTGATCAGGTTTTATCGAGCTGAAAACCTTTGCAGATGATCAGCTAGTAAATTCAAATCAAATTGAAAAAAGTTTTTCTTTTTAACCACTAAAAACACCTCTATGAAAATCACCAGAAAAACCATTCTTGGGTCCGGGGCTATTATTGCGCTTCTGTCCCTTTTATTCTTTGCCTGCAAAAAAAATGTAACGCCTGTCGCCAGTTCATTAGCGCCAAGGCAGGTAGGGCTTTATTTAACAGACGATCCTTGCCAGTATGATTCAGTTTTTATTGACATAAAGTATGTGGAAATAAAAATTGATACAAGCCAGCACATGAATGACGATAACTATGGCGATAATGAAGATGACCACATGGAAGATCATCATCATCACGATCAATTTGGCTATTGGGATACGCTTACTATTCGTCCCGGTGTTTATAACATTTTAAAACTAAGAAATGGAATAGATACCCTTTTGGGGACCGTGAATATTCCAACTGCAAAAATCAGGAAAGTGAGGCTTACGCTGGGTTCAAACAATTCAGTTGTAATTTCTGACGTTTCTTACCCGCTTCAGCAATTTAACGAAGGCAATAATTATGAGTATATAAAAGTCAATCAAGAGGATGAAGATAACAAGTACCATCCGGGTCAAACCTCTATGTGGCTTGATTTTAATGTGTGCAAATCTATCATTTCCCACAACGGCAATTATTACCTTAAACCCTCTCTTTCCATTTTCTCCATGCACAATACCGGCGGCATTGAAGGAAAAGTTTTACCATTCGCATCAAGACCATACATAACTTTATGGAACGACACAGATACAGCCACCGCCAAACCTGAAGAGGAAGGTGAATATAAAATCAGGGGGCTTAATGCAGGTACTTACAGCATCATGTTCCAGGGTTCATTTGGATATAAGGATACCACTCTTACAGGAATACAGGTAACTAACGGACATGCGGTACAAATTCCGCTTATAACCTTGCACCAATAACAGGTAAGAATATCATTTTAAAAGGCCGGAGTTTATCCGGTCTTTTTTTTGCGTATAGCTCTTTCAGTTAATTCCTTTCTTGTATAAATTATTTATTACGTGTATACTTTCCCGTTATATTTATAAAATAGGAATCAGCTAAATTTGTTTATTTACTGCAGGCACATTCATCTGCTGCTTCCGCTTGGCATCGCTTTTGTGTCAATTTAGAAAAATAGTAAACCCAGGCTAAGCCTTATTGCCGTTTAGGCTTCAAGGAAATAAACATTAGTAAATAACTATAAGAAATTGGTAATAATGAAAGAAAGCGAAAAGATAACGTGGTCAGGAATATGGGAAGTTCTTAAAAATGCAGCTTCATGTTTTTCTAAAAATAAGGTTACCAAACTTAGTGCTTCACTGGCTTACTACACCGTTTTTTCAATGGCACCCATGCTGGTAGTGATTATCTATCTTGCTGGTTTATTTTGGTCACAAAATGCTATCGAAGGTAATATTGTTCAGCATTTACAGGGATTGATCGGCAATGCTTCTGCATCTCAAATTCAATCTATCATTAAAAATGCTTCCATAAACAGCGGCAATAGTACATTCACGGCTATCATTGGTTTCGCAGCTTTGTTTATAGGCGCCACCACTGTTTTTACAGAAATGCAAAGTTCCCTAAATTCCATTTGGAGCCTGCGGCTTAAAAAAGATACCGGTATTTTAAAATTATTGTTATCACGCATTTTATCATTTTCAATTGTGATATCTCTTAGTTTTTTGCTATTAGTATCTCTTGTAGCAAATACAATACTTGAAGGGTTAATAGGAAAAATACAGGAGATGTTTCCTGGTATCGCATTTCAACTTATCTACATCATAAATCTGCTAACCACCTTCATTGTAACAGCCTTTTTATTTGGCGTTATTTATAAAGTATTGCCTAACGCTGAAATAAAATGGAGAGACGTAGCAGCGGGCTCAGTTTTTACTGCGGTCCTTTTCATGCTGGCAAAATTTGGTATCACTTTATATGTAGCCAAAACTAACCTGGGAAGTAGTTATGGTGCGGCTGGCTCGCTAGTAGTGTTGCTGGCATGGATCTATTTTTCATCAATGATACTTTATTTTGGAGCAGAAGTTACCAAAGCCTATTCGATGAAATACGGCGGACAAATACGCCCAAACAAATACACGGTCACTGTTCAAACAATAGAGGTGGAAAGTAAAAAGAATTCTGTACAGGAAAATGAGCGCGACGCAGAGAATACTAAAAAAGAAACACAGGAAAAGAAAGACAAAGAAAGCATCAACAAGTCGTAAGATTAAGTTTTCTTTATTTAATTATTGGCTGGCAAACTAAATTGCCTGCCATTGAAAAGACACTTTCAAAATGAATAAACAACACACGAAGTTCATAAAATATTTAGGGGTTTTATTGCTCTTGCTAATTAATGCAAGTTGCAACAGCTCTTCTTCTAAGAACAACAGGCCGGTTGTGGCAGATACCACGATCACGCAAAATAATGCCTATTCAAATCTTGAATTAGACAGTACGAAGCTTGAAAATTACCTGGACCAAAATCACGTAAACAATTCGATCGCTGAGAAGATGCGCAATTTTTACAAAAATCGAAATTATCATTTTGCATGGTTTAGCAGCGACGGACTTACAGAACAGGCGCGAGCTTTTTACAATCTTCATAACACCTATGTAAAAGCAAATATTGACACTTCCATATACGATAAGCAATTGCATGCAACGATGGAAAAACTGATTAACGATGACAGTTTTAAATTAACGCCTGGGGAGGTAATGCTAACCGAACTTCACCTAACGCAACATTTTTTCAAGTTTACGAAAGATGTTTACGAAGGAACCATAAATCCTGAGCAATTACAATGGCATATTCCAAAGAAAAAAATAGATGCGGTTACCTTGCTTGATTCCTTGATAGCGAAAAATGGTACCAAACTCGAAGACTGGGAACCGGTAAACAGTATTTACCCATTGTTAAGAAATCAACTGGTGAGGTATTATGATATTGATAAAAAAGGTGGATGGCCAAATATCAACCTAAACAATAAAGCCTACGAAACCGCCGATTCCGCAGAACCTGTTCTCACGCTCAAAAAGCGTTTATCCATAACCGGTGATTACATAGGAGAAGACACTTCCTTAAAATTTACTCCGCAACTGGCTTTAGCCTTAAAACAAGCACAGGAAAGATTTGGGCTAAATTCCGATGGTGTACTTGGGGCTAAAACAGCAAAAGAATTAAATGTACCTGTAAAGGACAGAATAGAACAGATGCTCATAAATATGGAACGCCTTAAATGGATGCCTAATGAAAGTAACGGAACCATGTTGGTTGCCAATATCCCCGAATTCAGATTGCACGTTATCAATGAACATACACAACAGTTCAGTATGAAGATAGTGGTGGGAAAAGCCGGACACAACACAGTTATTTTTACCGATTCATTGGAATATGTTGTTCTGAGCCCTTACTGGAATGTGCCGCAAAGCATCGTGAGAAATGAAATATTACCGGAGATGAGAAGAAACAAAAATTATCTTAAAAATAATAATATGGAACAAACAGGCACACTGAATGGCTTGCCCGTAATAAGACAAAAACCGGGTGCTGACAATGCTTTAGGCAGAGTAAAATTTGTTTTTCCGAATAACTATCATATTTACTTTCATGATACACCCGCCAAATATTTATTTGATCA
>JBBQWJ010000165.1:0-7467 GCA_038210685.1 Chitinophagales bacterium
TTAAAGTTAATTTCTTTGAATGATTCCTCCACCAATCACATCATTTTCTTCGTAAAAAACAGCACTTTGTCCGGGTGCAATTCCTTTTACGTTTTCATAAAAACGGACTTTTAATCCATTTTCGTATGCAAAAAGGTTTGAAAGCGCTCCTTTATCTTTATACCTGATTTTGGTAACCGCTTCCATGCCATCTGAAACACTATCATATTTTACCCAGTTAAGTCCTTTTACCATCATTTCGCTTCCTTTCAGATCTTCCTCATCTCCCAAAACGATTGTATTGGTTTCCGGAATTATTTTAGTGACAAATGCAGGTTTTCCCAAAGCAATATCAAGACCCTTTCTCTGACCAATAGTATAAAAGGGATAGCCTTTGTGTGGCCCGAGGATTTTCCCTGTTTTATCTTCAAAAAAACCTCCTGAAACTTTTTCTTCCAATCCTTTCACTTTTCTTTTCAAAAAACCACGGTAATCATTGTCAGGAACAAAACAAATTTCATAGCTCTCATTCTTTTTTGCCAGTTCGGGGTACCCAAAATCAATTGCCATTTGCCTTATTTCAGTTTTTCGATAAGTTCCTAAAGGCAAAATCGTGCGACTGAGGAGATCCTGTTCTAGCCCCCACAATACATAGCTCTGGTCTTTGGTTTCATCTAATCCTTTCCTTATGAAATATCTGTCATTCGAATGTTGATGAATTTGCGCATAATGACCAGTAGCAATAAAATCACAACCAAGAGCATCGGCCCTTTTTGAAAGCGCGCGCCATTTTATATGCGTATTGCACAAAACACAAGGATTTGGAGTGCGACCGGCAATATATTCTTCTACAAAATTTTCGATCACAAAATCACCAAATTCTTCGCGGATATCTAAAATAAAATGTGGGAAACCATGTTGTACTGCCGCCATCCGGGCATCATTGAAACTATCAATATTGCAGCAGCCGGTTTCTTTATTGCTTTTGCCCCCGCTGGTAGCATAATCCCATGTTTTCATAGTTATTCCTACTACTTCATAACCTTCGTTATGGAGCATAAGAGCAGCAACAGTACTGTCAATTCCGCCACTCATCGCCATTAAAACTTTCCCTTTTCTACTCATTGTTTTTAAATAATTGGCAAAGATACAGATTTCAACTTTGGAGAGGCTTCAAGTATATGCTAAAAAACCGGCCATCCTTCAATGACCGGTTCTAATTTTCAAGGGCAATGTTTTTTCGATTTTATGATGCTTTGCTTTGAGTCATTTTATTTTTAGGATGCATCTTTTGCATTTTATGGTTTTTCTTCCATTGTTCCCTGAATTCCTTCATTTTGGCCTGCTGATCAGGAGTAAGAATTGCGTCCATTTTTTCAGATTGGGTTTTGTGCAATTCTTTCATTTTTTCTTTCTTTTGATCGGCTGTAAGGCTTGCATCATTTTGAATGGCATCTCTTTGCTGCTTCATGTCTTGCCGCATGGCCTTCATTTGTATTTTTTGATCTGCTGAAAGATTCAGTTGCTCCATCATCTTCCCTTTTTCAAAATGGTGTGAAGAATCTGATTTCATTTTTTGATGTTGAGGCATATTTCTTTGAACCTGTGCGTTGCTGGCTGTTACAAAAAAGAGGCCGGCGATTAAAAGTGGAATTAATTTTTTCATTTGTTTTTGTTTTATTTTAATGATAGACAAAACAAAAAGGCCGAAGTTTAACTCCGGCCTGCTAAAAAAAGTACTACACTTTTGAATATTACTAGCGTAAGAAAAGTAATTCTCTGTATTTGGGTAATTCCCAATATCCATCGTCTATCAAAAGTTCCAGTTTATCAACATGATAACGGATCTCATCGAAATGATTTTTTACTTTATCGCAATATTCAATTGCTTTTTCTCTTGAATCTTCAATTCCGTTAGCAATTTTTCTTGCATCGATCATTTCTTTCACTTTTGCACCAATAACACCTATATGCTCAGAAATTTTTTGTGCAATTTGCATTTGGGAAGCGTAAGCGCTTTCATCAAAGCCAAGATCTTTTAAACCCTTGATATTCTCAAGGAGAATATTTTGGTATTTAATGGCTGGAGGTAATATGTAAGTGCTTGCGAGGTCTCCAATAACACGTGCTTCTATCTGAATTTTTTTAGTATAATTCTCCAACTGAATTTCATGACGAGCTTCAAGTTCCTTCTTGGTATAAATGTCGAAACGTTCAAATAGCTTTTTAGCATTGTCTGTTATAAGAGCATCTAAAGCCAATGGAGTAGTTTTTACGTTAGGCAAGCCTCTTTTTTCGGCTTCTTTAGCCCAGGCATCGCTATAACCGTCTCCTTCAAACAAAACATCTTTACTTTCAACGATATACTTTTGAATGATTTGCATCAAAGCAATTTCTTTCTTTTCTCCTTTGTCAATCAAGGCATCTACATCTGTTTTAAATTTGGTAAGCGCATCACACATGATGGTATTTAAAACGGTCATTGGTACTGCACAATTTGCAGATGAACCAACTGCTCTGAATTCAAACTTGTTGCCTGTAAATGCGAATGGAGAAGTTCTGTTTCTGTCAGTGTTATCCAACATCAATTCTGGAATACTTTTATGGATATCCAGTTTTAACATCGCCTCATCCTGTTCATCAAATTTTTCTCCAACGCGCTTTTCTACTTCGTTTAAAACATCAGTGAGATATTTACCTATAAAAATAGAAATGATAGCCGGTGGCGCTTCATTAGCTCCAAGCCTGTGATCATTTCCTGCGCTGGCAATAGAAGCTCTTAACAAATCTGCATGATCATGTACTGCTTTAATCGTATTCACAAAAAACGCCAGGAACATCAGGTTTGTTTTTGGCGTTTTACCTGGCCCAAGCAAATTAACACCAGTATTGGTTGCCATGCTCCAGTTATTGTGCTTGCCACTTCCGTTAATTTGTGCGAATGGTTTTTCATGAAGCAGTACAATAAGGTTGTGCCTTTTAGCAACCCGCGTCATTATGTCCATCATTAATATATTATGATCAACTGCAATGTTAGCTTCTTCAAAAATCGGAGCACATTCAAATTGTGAAGGAGCCACTTCATTATGCCTTGTTTTTAAAGGAACACCTAATTTATAAGCTTCGTCTTCAAAATCTCTCATGAAGGCATATACTCTTTCAGGAATAGCGCCAAAATAGTGGTCTTCCAATTGCTGTCCCTTTGCAGGTGCGTGGCCAAAAACCGTGCGGCCTGTCATAATAATATCCGGACGGGCACTGGCCAAAGTGGCGTCAACTACAAAATATTCCTGCTCCCAACCTAAGGTAGGTTTTACAGAAGTAACATTTTTATCAAAATACTGGCATACATCCACCGCAGCTTTTTCAAGTGCAACAGAAGATTTTAGGAGCGGAGTTTTAGCATCAAGGGATTCTCCTGTATAAGAAACAAATATGGTAGGAATACATAAAGTGCGTCCATTACCAATTTCTACTATAAATGGTGGTGATGAAGGATCCCATGCTGTATAACCTCGGGCTTCAAAAGTAGCTCTTATTCCACCACTTGGAAATGAAGATGCATCCGGTTCCTGTTGGATCAAAGCATCACCGTCAAATTCTTCTAAAGCAGTTCCATCACTCTTCAGAGTAAAGAATGAATCATGCTTTTCGGCAGTGGCGCCTGTTAAAGGTTGAAACCAGTGAGTATAGTGGGTAACATTTTTTGTTTCTGCCCAGCTTTTTAAAGCAGAAGCAATCTGATCACCCATTCTCCTGTCTATTTTTGTTTGACTCTTAATAGAGGAAACAAGGCTTTTGTAAGCCTCATCACTTAGGAATTCCCGGGCTTTTTTTAAATCAAAAACATTTTCAGCAAAAAATCCTGTAATTTTTTTTGAAGAATCTACGTCGTAACTTCTTGGGGAAGCAAGAAGCTCTTGTAGTGCATTTAGTCTTAATGATTCCATTTTTATAATTTTGAGGCACAAAAAAACGATTTTATTTTCATAAAATCCAAAATTTTTTCGCCTTAGATGATTTTTATGCCATTTTGTTGACAAAAAGTAAATATGTGAATTTTGGTAATATTTAAATTCATTTTATCCATTAAAATTTTGCCTTGCCAGTAAACAAAGAAATAAGGTAGATTTCTGTTTTAAAACGATTTGCTCTTCTTTATTAAGGTAATTCTGAGAAGGTTATGAATTTTTTCCCAGTCAATGTACGAAACAATGGGGATAAGTAAAAAAATAAAATAAATACTTCTGTATCGTACAATTGCGCCAATAATAGGAACTGTGAAACCGGCCATCATTAGCATGGTCAGACTAAAAAAAAGGCTGAAATAGATCACGGGGTTTACTAATCTGTCTCTTTTGTGGAAAATAACGAAAAGGAAAAACAATAGTTCCATTATAAATATTTCAAGGGCAAAAGGCGCAAATTCCAGCTTGCCGATTCTTGAAAGGTAGGGCCTCATTAGGACGAGATTAAAGGCCTGCGGTGCATTTATCATAAATCCTTTTACAGTTGGCTTAAGTTTTCCAACATTTAAAGTTGAATTTCCCAACTTTCCTATTTTAATAAAACTTTGCTGTCGTTGAGCAACATAATTAGGCAAATTTGTTTTGGTAGAAATAAAACCTGATGTGAAAAATAAAATAGTGGTAATGGCATAAACCATTGCGAAAGAAAGAAAAGCTTTTTGTGGAAACCTACTCGCAAGTATCCATGCAAATAGGGCTGGAATTAATGCAAGAAAAACAAAATTTCTCAAAAGAAAAATCAGGAGAAGGAATAAGGTGATTATAAAAATCTTTTTCACTGATGCCTGGTGAGATCTCATCAAAAAAAACAAATGATAAACGATCATCGAAAGTGACAGAAGGATAAGTCCATCGCGGTGAATCATTGCTGAAAAAAATAAGGCAGATGGCAACAGGAAAATGCAAAATAGGAGTTGGAAAAATGCTTTTGGGAAAACGCTGATGAAAACTTTATAAAGCGCTACAGACCCGAAAAAAACAAAAAAATTAAAAAAAAGTGTATTGATCCAAAAATTTTTAAAGCTCAAAAAATCAAATACAGAAAGCATTTTTGCTATCAGGTTGTTACGTAGGTTGTTCCAGAAAGAATTTGAATCATCCAAAAGCCTTGAGTATCCATGGACATAAGGGCTGTTAAAAATATTTACAAAATATTCATGAGGATTCTTGAAAAGTAAGTTGAACTCTACAATACCCATATGGTGAAATGTCAAAGAATCAGAAACAGGTAAAACATACAGATTAAAATAGCAGCCGACGAGCAAGGAAAAAATCCGGATAATAAATAAAACAATAAGAGTTTGAATGGGCAAGCCGGATTTGCGAAAAAATTTAATGCGGGTAATTAACCAGCAGAAAAGAACGGAATAAAAAATAAATAAAAGGTAAAACAAGCAGCAAATTATTTAATTGTGGGAAGTTAGTTAAAATATTTACACCGGATGTAATGATAGAAGGAGAAGAGATTGTAAGTTTGCGTTTTTTAATACAATTATGGAAATAACATTTGAAACGGCTGAAAAGCTTGGGCTTAAAAAGGACGAATTTGAAAAGATCGTCGAATTGCTTGGCCGTGTACCCAATTTCACTGAACTAAGCGCTTATTCAGTAATGTGGAGTGAGCATTGCAGTTATAAAAACTCAATTAAATGGCTTAAAACTTTGCCTAAAGAAGGTTCAAGGCTTTTGGTAAAGGCGGGCGAAGAAAATGCGGGGCTAATGGATATAGGCGATGGATTGGGCGTAGTTTTTAAAATTGAAAGTCATAATCATCCTTCAGCCATTGAACCTTTCCAGGGAGCTGCAACCGGAGTCGGTGGAATTCATCGTGACATTTTTACCATGGGAGCCAGGCCAATCGCTACTTTAAACTCGCTGCGCTTTGGTAATATTGATAATGAAAAAACCCGGCATTTGCTAAGTGGGGTTGTAAGCGGCATCGGGCATTATGGTAATTGCTTTGGCGTGCCTACGGTTGGTGGAGAAATCTATTTTGAGGAATGTTATCATACAAATCCATTGGTAAATGCAATGAGTGCAGGCGTAGTGCGTTTAGGCGAAACTGTTAGTGCCACTGCAACCGGAGAAGGAAATCCTGTTTTCATTGCAGGTAGTGCTACAGGTAAAGATGGAATGGGCGGCGCAGCTTTTGCTTCTGCAGACATTACAGAAAGTAGTGCGGAAGATCTTCCGGCAGTGCAGGTTGGGGATCCTTTCCAGGAAAAAAAATTACTGGAAGCATGTATTGAAGTTATTGCAACAGGCGCCGTGGTAGGAATGCAGGATATGGGTGCGGCAGGTATTATTTGTTCAACAGCTGAAACAAGTGCCAAAGGCGGTGTTGGTATGAATATTCATTTGGAAAATGTTCCTACAAGGCAAAAAAATATGAAAGCATGGGAATTACTTTTAAGTGAGAGCCAGGAAAGAATGTTACTAACAGTAGAGAAGGGAAGAGAAAAAGAAGTGATAGAAATCTTTGAAAAATGGGATCTTCCCTGCGAACAAATTGGCGAAGTGACCGATGGTGAAATGCTTCGTTTTTATATGAATGATGAATTGGAAGCTGAATTACCTGCAGGGAGCCTGGTACTTGGTGGTGGAGCGCCGGTTTATGAAAGAGAATATAAAGAGCCAAAATATTTTCAAAAAATAAAAGCATTTGAAGCAGGAAAAATTCCTGTGCCGGTGGATTTGAAATCTGTTGCAGAAAAATTAATTTCACTACCATCTATCGCTTCCAAAAAATGGATTTATGAGCAGTATGATAGTATGGTAGGCACAGCCAACCTTAATACCAACGAACCTTCAGATGCTGCAATAGTTGCCGTAAAGGGAACAAAAAAAGCGCTGGCTCTCACAACAGATTGTAATAGTTTGTATGTTTTTGCAGATCCTTTTATTGGTTGCATGATTGCTGTAAGTGAAGCTGCAAGAAATATTGTTTGCAGCGGCGGAATGCCTTTGGGAGTAACCAATTGTTTAAACTTCGGAAACCCGTATGATCCTGAAGTTTATTACCAGTTTGTGGAAAGCATAAAGGGGATGTCAGAAGCTTGTTTAAAATTTGATACACCGGTAACAGGTGGTAACGTTAGTTTTTATAATCAATCTCCTTCCGGACCTGTTTATCCGACACCTGTAATAGGTATGGTGGGCCTTTTGGAAGATTTTGAAAATAAAATGACGCTCTATTTTAAAAATGAAGGTGATGTTATTTATTTGGTTGGTAAAAATATAGAAGACCTTAATTGTTCTGAATATTTGCATAAAATATGCAAAGAAGAATATTCACCTGCGCCTTATTTTGACCTGGAAGAAGAATTTCGGTTACACGAGACCGTTAGTTCTTTGATAAAAAATAAAACAATCCTTTCTGCCCACGATATTTCTGAAGGTGGCTTGTTTGTAACGCTTGCTGAAAGCGCTTTTTTCAACAATCTCGGATTTACAGTAAACC
>JBBQWJ010000166.1:0-7448 GCA_038210685.1 Chitinophagales bacterium
CCTACCACGGTTAAACGTTGGGCTTATGCGCTTTCAAAAATGTATGGTGAACAATATATCATTGCCAACAAGGATGAATATGGACTCACCTATACCATCACTCGTTTTTTTGGTTCATATGGACCTCATCAAAACTTAACATGGTGGGGCGGACCTCAATCAGTTTTTATTGAAAGGGCATTTAAGCAAGAACCTATAGACATTCATGGTGATGGTTCTCAAACCAGGACTTTTACATATATAGAAGATACAGTGAATGCCCTTGTTTTATCTGTCGAAAATAAAAATTCAGATAATGAAATTTTTAATACAGGAGGAAAGTCGGGTGAAATTTCAATAAAAGACCTGGCTACACTCATCTGGAAATTAGTTAACGGCGAAGATTCTGAACCAAAACTTAATTATATCCCCTACTCCACTTTTGGTAATTATGAAGATGTAATGCGAAGAGTTCCGGATATTTCTAAAATATGTTCCGTCCTCAATTTTGTACCTCAATGGGATTTAAAAAGTGGGCTGCAGGAGACGATCAAATGGCAAAAAGATTTTATAACCTTATAGATTTTTCAATAAATAATGGGTTCAGAAAAATGGGGAATAGTTGGAGGTGGAATCATGGGAATGACATTGGCTCACCTGCTGGCAAAAGAAGGCAAAAATGTTACTTTATTTGAAGCTGCTCCAGAGCTAGGAGGCTTAGCATCTTCCTGGAAAATGGGCGAAGTGGAATGGGATAAATTTTATCATGTTATCCTTTTATCAGATTTCAGAACCCGGAAGATTTTAAAAGAAATTGGCCTGGATGAAGAAGTCAATTGGGTTGAAACCAAAACAGGCTTTTATATAAATGGAAAATTGTATTCCATGTCGGATACAATAGAGTTTTTAAAATTTCCGACCCTCAATTTAATAGACAAATTCCGTTTAGGACTTACAATTATAGTAGCTTCCAGAATCAAAAACTGGAAACGTCTTGAAAAAATACCAGTAACCACATGGCTTAAGCAGTGGTCGGGTAAGAATACATTTAACAAAATCTGGCTGCCGTTGCTTCGTGCTAAATTAGGAGAAAGTTATAAAAAAACGTCCGCTGTTTTTATTTGGGCAACTATTCAACGATTGTATGGAGCCAGGCGTAGTGGCCTTAAAAAAGAAATGTTTGGATATGTATCTGGCGGTTATAAAAAAATAATAAGTTCTTTTAAAGAAACTTTAATTTCCGAAAATGTATCAATTAAAACTAACCATCTTGCACAGGAAGTAAAAAAATTACAGAGTGGCAAAATAGAAATCTGCTTTAAAAGTGGGTTTACTGAACAATTTGACAAGGTAATTGTAACACTTCCATCTGGAATTGCTGCAAACCTTTGTCCGCAACTCAATAAAATCGAATTAGATAAATTGAATAACATTGAGTATTTGGGTGTAGTGTGTGTTTCAATTCTGTTAGATAAACCCGTAAGTGATTTTTATATCACCAATATCACTGATTCGTGGATTCCTTTTACAGGAGTCATTGAAATGTCTGCCTTGGTTGATAAAAAATATTTTAATGGCAAATCTTTAATTTATTTGCCAAAGTATGTAACAGTTGATGATGAAATATATAACAAACCGGATGATGAAATTAGAAAATCTTTTATAGAAATATTTACAAAAATGTATCCGTGGATTAAACAGGAAGATATTAAGTTTGCAGGCGTGGCCCGGGCAAGAAATGTGATAACAGTTGCAAAGCTTAATTATTCCCAAAATCTCCCGGAGGTAAAAACTTCAATACCGGATTTGTTTATTGTAAATACCTCTCATATAAAAGATGGCACATTAAATGTAAATGAGACTGTTCGCGTAGCAGAAACCAAACTGCAGGAAATTTTAGAAAAAAGCTGATAGAATTAGAATTATGAGTACAAAAAAAATGCTTGCATGTATTTCACTTGATTTAGACGATCAGTGGTCATACATGAAAGTTCACGGTGATGCAGGATGGGAAACTTTTCCTTCATACCTGGATGTAGTTATTCCAATCGTTTTAGATGTTTTAGATGAACTTGATATTAAAATAACATTCTTTATTGTTGGCCAGGATGCCGCTATTGAGAAAAATCACAAAGTATTAAGAACAATTGTTGAGAGAGGCCACGAAGTTGGCAATCATTCCTTTCATCATGAATCGTGGCTGCAAAGTTACTCTAAAGAAAAAATTGAAGAAGAAATCATTAAGGCAGAGGAAGCGATCTTTGAAGCTACAGGACAACGCCCTAACACTTTTCGTGGCCCCGGTTTTAGCTGGAGCAATGATCTTTTAATGGTATTGAAAAAGCGTAATTATATTTTTGATGCTTCGCTGCTTCCTACTTACATTTCTCCTTTAATGAGGCAATATTATTTTTGGAAATCAACATTGTCGAAAGAAGAAAAAGAAAGCCGAAAAGAATTATTCGGTTCGTTCAAAGAAGGATTTTATCCGTTAAAACCGTTCCTGTGGGAATTTAAGAATGACCAGCAATTATTAGAAATTCCTGTCACTACAATGCCCTTTTTCAAACTACCTTTTCATCAAAGCTATCTACTTTATATAAGCAATGTTTCATTGGCTTTAATGAAAACGTATTTAAAGTTTGCAGTTTTTATGTGCAAAACCACTAATACACAACCAAGCTTTTTGTTGCATCCGTTAGATCTTATAGGAGCAGACCACGTTCCTGAACTTTCTTTTTTCCCGGGAATGAATATTAAAAGTGAACAAAAATTAAAAGTGTTTAAAATTGCAATGAAAATTTTGAAGGAAAATTTTGAATTGGTAAATATGAGTGAATTTGCGGGTTCATTATCTACGCGCAAAAAACTTCAACCCCAAAGAAACCCTGCTTAAATGAAAATATTTTCTATAGTTGGCGCTCGCCCCCAGTTTATTAAACTTGCGCCGCTTTCCAAATTACTTTCACAATTTCATGAAGAGATCATTGTACATACAGGGCAGCACTATGATTACCAGATGTCTGAAGGAATTTTTAAAGACCTTGGAATCAAATCGCCTGATATTCATCTTGAAATAGGGCACACCAATCCTACAGTACAAATAACTGAAATGATGCTAAAGCTTGAAGAAGCTATGGTTGATCGCAAACCTGACCTGGTGATTGTATTTGGTGACACCAACTCAACTATTGCCGGTGCTTTAATTGCTGCTAAACTTTGCATTCCAATTGTTCATATTGAAGCTGGTTTAAGAAGTTACAATCGAAATATGCCCGAAGAAATAAACCGAATTGTTACTGATCATGTTTCAAACTATCTTTTTTCGCCTACTCAGACAGCTTTTGATATATTAAAAAAAGAGGGATTGGCAGAATCTACTTACCTGACCGGTGATATAATGGTAGATACCATTAGAAATAACAGTAAAATTGCACTTGAAAAATCCAATATTATTTCTGAACTTAGTGTTGAAAATAACAATTACAACGTTTTAACTCTTCATAGAAATTATAACGTTGACCATCCGGAAGTTTTATTTCATATTTTAGATGAAATAGGGCGGCTGGATGAAATAACAATCTTTCCTGTTCATCCAAGAACAAAAAAGAAAATCACGGATACACATTCGGTATCCAAAAATATCCAAATGATCGAACCGCTTGGGTATTTAGATTTTATCACATTAGAATCTTACGCCAAAAGAATTATTACTGATTCCGGAGGAATCCAGAAAGAAGCTTATATCCTGAAAAAACCTTGTATTACTTTACGGACTGAAACCGAATGGGTGGAAACCGTTGAGGAAAAATGGAATTTACTTATTAACCCCGGCAAGCAAACTTTTTTTAAAGAAATAGATTGCTTTAAACTTCCGGAACATCAAGCAAACATTTTTGGAGAAAATGTTTCAAATAAAATGGTAGAAATAATAAATGAGATCAGAAAATAAGTTGAGCGTAGCGGAAGCGGGTAAAAATTGTACATCAATCAATAATTGCCTTGAAAAAAAGATAGTTCTTTTTCAAAAAGATGGCTATCCTATTTATGAATGTACAAAATGTGAATTGCGTTTTTCAAAACTTGAAGACACTAGTGATCATCTTGCCAATGTTTACTCCGATGATTATTTCTTTGCAGGTGGGGCAGGTTATCCAAATTACCTGGAAGAGAAAAAGGAATTATATAATTCCGGGATCAGGTATGCAAAAATCATTTCCAGGTTGACCACTCCCGGAAAAGTTTTGGATGTGGGCTGTGCAGCTGGGTTTTATTTGAAAGGATTTGAAAAATCAGGCTGGAATTGCGTGGGTATTGAACCTAATGAAACAATTGCCTCATATGGAAGAAAAGAATTGAACCTGAATATTGTAACCGGAGATTTAGAAAGTTTTAATACAGATGAGAAATTTGATCTTGTCAATTTGATTGAGGTTATTGGTAGTTTCCATGACTTAAGTAAAGCAATGTGTAAAGTTCAGGACCTTGTAAAAAAAGAAGGATTGGTTCTGGTGGAATCATGGGATCATCGTAGTAGGGTTGCACGTTTTTTTGGAAAAAGCTGGCATGAGTACTGCCCTCCCAGTGTGATTAATTGGTTTTCTGATAAAACGCTTGCGGAATTATTTGATTCCTATGGATTTGATTTGATAAAAACAGGGAAACCTTCAAAAAAAATAAAAGGGACTCATGCTTTGGAAATAATTGATAAAAATACTCCACGGTTTATTTTTAAAAAGAAGGTCTTTAATTTTTTAAAATTTACAATCGGCAAAATCACACTCGCTTATCCTCCATTGGATCTGAAGTGGTATATTTTTAAAAAAAGATAAAAATTTCAAAGCTCAAATTGAATTATATTAAAATGGAATCAAGTAGTAAACCATTCGTAAGTATTATTATTCCTTGCTTTAATGAAGAGGCTATACTGGCAATTAATTTAAAAACCATTATTGGCTATATGCAAGAACGTGACTTGCGGTATGATTGGGAAATTGTAATAATTAATGATGGAAGCAGAGATAAAACCGGAGAAATAGCGGATTATTTTTCTAAAACGAATAACAAAATAAAAGTAATTCACCACCCAACTAATTTAAATCTTGGCAATGCGCTTAAAACAGGCTTTAAAAATTCAAATGGTAACATAATCGTTGTCCTTGATGTTGATTTGAGCTATGGGGTTGAATACATTGAACAGATGGTAGAAAAACTAATTGAAAACTCAGCTGATATAGTGATAGCCTCGCCTTATATGAAAGGTGGGAAAGTAACAGCAGTTCCTTTTTCAAGGAAAATAATGAGTAAATGGGTAAATAAATTTATGCGCATTGCTGCCCAGGATAAATATTACACTTATACTTCCATGGTGAGAGCTTACCGGGGAACTTTTATCAGAAACTTAAATTTAAAAACGAAAGATTATGAGATCAGTCCTGAAATTTTATATAAGGGTATGATACTTCGGGCAAGGATTGTTGAAATTCCTGCTCACCTGGACTGGACAGAACAAAATAAGTACAAAAACCAAAGAACTTCAAGTATCAAAGTGTTAAGAAGTTTTTTCTCCGGAATCATGTCAAGTTTTATTTTCCGGCCGTATATTTTTTTCCTGGCCATCGGAACTTTTCTCATGTTGCTTTCAATGTATGAACTGGTATGGCTTTTAGTTGATACACTGAGCGACTTATCGAAATCTGCAGGTGCTGATATATCCTTTTCCACAAGTCTCGCGTTGCAATTCCGAAAAAATCCGCAATCGTTTGTTGTAGGTGGAATAACTTTTATTGCTGCCATCCAATTCCTTAGCCTTGGATTTTTATCTCTTCAGAGTAAAAGATATTTTGAGGAGTTATTTCATCTTGGAACCTCGATAAACAAACAGAATAAAAATTAATGTTATTTGTTGCTTTACTGTTTAATTTTATAAAAGCTGAATTTGAGTAATAATAATACTACCAAAACTAAATCAACCGGCAACCCTTATTTTATCCTGTTCCTGGTTATCTATTTTATCGCTTTGATTTATTTAGCCGATAAATTATACATATGGGAAGATGAATCTTATTCTCTTCATACTTCTTCCCATAATTTTTCAGAAGTAATAAGGCTTTCTTATAATTTTGAAGGTCAGCCACCTTTTTATTTTGCACTACTATCACTTTGGCGGCTTATCAATTCCAGCATTTTTTTCGCACGGTTATTATCGGTTGTTTTCATTGGATGCGCTGCCTATTTCTTTCAACGCCTTGCCTCTTTATTTACAGAGAAAAATGATACACGATGGATGGTTATTATTTTTTTATTAAATCCTTTCACAGTTTGGGCTGCCCTTGAAATAAGGTTATACGCACTAGTAATCCTACTTTCCACCATTTCTATTTATTACTTTCTCCTTTATTATTTAGAAAATAAAAACAAATACTTATATATTCTTTTATTTTCATCTCTCATAGCTTTATATACACAATACTTTTTTTTGTTTCTTATTATAGCTTTTGGTTCAAGCCTTTTAGCGTATAAAGGATGGAAGAGGTTTTTAGAATTTATCTTGTATTTTGTTCCTGTAATCCTACTTTTTTTACCAAATTTTATTTTTATTCCTGACCAGTTATCAATGGCCCAAACGCATTTAGATGTTAATACCAAGCACCTTTTTGACGTTTTACGTACCCCGCAGGATTTTATTTTAGCCTTAACCAGTCCTCATTTTAAACAATGGATAAGATGGGTAATTAAAATACCATTTATTTTATTTTTTCTCTTGGCATTTTACAAACTGATTACCAGTAAGACAATACAGTATTCTTTTTATAAAAACATATTGAAAGTAATTTTATTCCTCATCATCGTATGCATGCTTTTATATATAGTTCTTGTGCCTTCACTAAGTTTAATTTTTCAGGAAAAATATATGATAATTACTTTCTCATTATTCATTTTACTTTTTTCAGTATTTAAAATACTCCGCTGGAAAAATGCTATTTATTTAGGAGTTTCTCTATATTTTATCGGATTGCTGACTATAATATATAAGTACCCTGAAAAGACTTACAATTTTAAGGATGTGTCCAATTATATTCAAAAGGTAGAGCTAAACCAAGAACCGATTTTGTTTTACGGCAAAAGTATTCTACCACCTTTTCAATATTATTATAAGGGAAAAAATCCTCTTTTCCCACTTCCGCCAATAAACTATGATAAGGATTATTATGAAGAAAGAATAACTGATACATCAGATTTAAAAAGAGAAATTGAATCAATAAATTCAAAGGCCCACTCATTTATCCTGGTAACAGAATCTATAACGGGATTTAAATATAAAGATTCTCTATCCAAGGAGATGATTGAAAAGGCATTAAAAGACAGTTATCATATTACAGTTGATACTACAATTTATAGTAGAAATTCTGATAATTTTCTGCGTATTCAAAGATTGCAAAAAAAATGGTAATGTGGTCAAAAATAGT
>JBBQWJ010000167.1:0-7426 GCA_038210685.1 Chitinophagales bacterium
GTATATCTTTCCGCTTCTCAGGATCTTTGATGTACATGTCGTACATCCATTTCATCATTGTGGTAGTAAGAAAACGGTCTTCACCAAATAATTTGTACGATTCAGTTTCAAAATCGGCATCTACAATCGGCCACATCATGATCTGTACTTTTATTTTAGGGCCACCAGCTTCTAGTGCCTTTAGGTTGGTCACCGCTGTCATGTTTCCACCTACACTATTGCCGACAACAGCCAGCCTGCTTCCATCTACATTAATTTCATCGCCATGTTCCGAAACCCATTTTGTTGCTGCATAAATTTCATTAATGGCTTGCGGGAATTGAGCATCCGGTGTTCGTGTGTAATTAACGAAAACAGCGGCTGCGCCGGAGAGCACGACCAGGTCACGAACCATTCTTTTGTGGGTGGGATAATCGCCTAAAATCCATCCACCACCGTGGATAAAAATGAACACGGGCAACACTTCTTTCACGCCTTCCGGACGAACGATATTTAGCTTGACCGCGTAGCCATCTGCCGTGATAGTCTTCTCCGATTCATCTATGCCGGAAAGGTCAACGTTCACAGAAGCCTGCGCATCTACCAATACTTGCTTGGCCGCAACGGGTGAAAGACTTTCCAATGGCGGGCCGCCGTTATTCAAGGCTTTTAAAAAAGTTCTTACACCTTTTGCCAGGTGCGGGTCTGTTGCAAACGGGACAATCGTTGATGGTTTTGACATTGTTGTAGTACTCATAATTTATTGTTTTTATAAATGTTTTAAAATATACTTATCGCTTCTGCCGTGCTATTTTTTGAAATCGAAAAGACCGGTTAAAAAGCTAAATTTTATTTCAGGTATTTCTTTAACTCGGCTGATGCCTGTATAAAAAGTGTTTTCGTTTGGGGAAGATTTGCGATTGGATTTAATAAGCCGAAATCATGGATCATGCCACCATAGCGTTCGGTTGTCTCGGGCACTCCGGCGGCATCCAGTTTACGGCCGTAGGCTTCTCCTTCATCGCGTAACACATCGTTTTCTGCTACTACAATCAACGCAGGCGGCAAGCCTCTTAACTGTTCAACGGTCGCTCTTAATGGAGAAGCATATATCTCTTTGCGCTTTTCCGGATCCGGAATGTACATGTCATACATCCATTGCATAGTTGACGTCGTTAAATAACGGTCTTTCCCAAACTCTTTGTACGACTCTGTATTGTAGTCAGCATCTACAATAGGCCATAGCATTATTTGTAATTTAATTTCCGGCCCGCCTTTCGCCTTTGCCATCAAAGTGGTTACAGTAGTCATGTTTGCTCCCACACTATTGCCTACAATGGCCAGTCTTTTTCCATCTACATTTATTTCTGAGCCATGCTCGGCAACCCATTTTGTAGCAGCATAAATTTCATTGATGGCTTGCGGATAGGCAGCCTGCGGCGTTCTTGTATATTCAGGAAAAACCGCTACAGCACCGGAACCTACAACAAGGTCACGAACCATTCTTTTATGGGTAGGAAAGTCGCCTAACACCCAGCCACCGCCATGTATAAACATGAAGACAGGAAGTTTTTCTTTTACACCGGCAGGACGAACGATGTAGAGCTTTACTTTATAACCTTCGCTGTTGATCATCTTTTCCGAAATTTCAATACCGGACAAGTCAACGGTGACAGATGTTTGTGCACCCTCCAATACTTTTCTTGCATCATCTGGTGACATGTCTTCCAGTTGTTTACCACCAGAGTTGAGTACTTTCAAAAACGCCTTTACACCCATGGAAAGATTAGGGTCGGTGGCATAATCCTTAATCTGCGAAAAAGTATTACCCGCGAATAAGAGGACGGTGAGAAGAATACCCAGTTGAATCAATTTCATTTTTCCAGGAAACCATTTTACGGATAGTTGTGCTACATTTTTCATTGTTGTTTTTTTTTGAGATGATGTTATTGTTTATATATTTTGAGATGATGATTTTCTTTTTAGTGAGGATATTGTCCGCTGCTCAAAACAATTTCTATTTGAATATAAATTCCGGTTTTATGGTAATCATCAGGAAACTCCAATAGCCGGTAAGCTTTGCTGACCCTGGTGCAATATTCTTCGCATACTCCATGCTGTGAGTAGCATTCATCATACTGAACCCACACTGAATAGAAGTGATTTTATTAAGCGAATAATCAGCCACCAGGTCAATCTCACTGCCGAGGTATTTTTTTATCGAATTACCATTTACATCTTTTTGATCATTGGCCAGGGCGAAGTATTGGTAGTCCACACCGACGGCAAATCTTTTGTTTGTGCTGTTGTATTTTATTTTTGCATACGGATTACTTAGCCCGCCTGCCGGTGCACCGGTGCTTACATAGAAGTAATCCATCAAGCCCCAAAACTTGTGTGGCGTTCCGTACAATGGATCGAAGCGATGATCGGTAGCCGAAGTGGAAAAAGCATCATTCCCGGAGGTATAATCCCAACCCGCTGAATAAGAGAAACGGTTAGGTACATAAGCCAGCGATACAGAACCTAAATAAGCACCTATTTTATGGGCATCTCTGTCCCTGCCGGTTTGATAATAATATTCAGCCGTAATTACAAAGTGGTTTTGTTTCCCTATAGCACTATTTAAATACACGCCCGATGTTACCCTGGCACTGACTCCTTTTCTATCGAAGCTCTTGCCATATAAGTAACCAACATCTCCACCACTTATATTCTGAACGGAGTCGATCCGATAATTGCCAAAATAATCGGCAACAATCAACCCGCTCAACTTTGCTTTGGATGTTGTTTTGGAAACGTGCAGGTATTGAAGTGCTTTATAATCCTGGTATAGTCCATTGGAAGAAGCAACGGCTAGCACAGCAGGTGAACCTGTTTTTGAACTCCAGCCCACTGCATTGATTAAGGGTATAAATTTTGGCGGGGTTTGTGTTAGTTGTCCCTTACTATCCTTTACATAGGGCACTACGTTAGCCGGTGTATAAAAAGTGCCATTGTAATTAAACGCATCTGTGTTTTGATTAAAAGCAAATCCCAAATCGGCCGCCCAATCTTTTTGTTTTAGTTTAAAAATAATCGCATCGTGCCGGCGTGCCTGCTGCAGCCAATCGAGATTTCCCAACAAACGCTGGTCATCATACACGAGTTCCTGCCTTCCAATTTTTATGGCAAAATAATCAACAGCTGAATGTTTGAAAGTACTGTCGGTCTTATCGGCGAGTGCAATTTCAGCCCAACCTTCATGCAGTTCAAGCTTACTTCCATCAGTGGTACTAAAAGTTGAAGCATCTTGTCCCCAAACTCTCACATCCTGCAGAGAAGTTTGAACAAAAACATGGTTCATTTTATATTTTAACGTGAGCCGGCTCCTTTGCGAAACAAAGAAAGAAGGGGTATTGTCTTTCAATCGTAACGTACCGGTACCATTCCTGTATTCCGTTCTTGGCCTTATTTGCCCACTAATTGTCAACTGCGCATTGACCTTCTGAATCCACAGAACCCCAAGGGATAAAAGAACACCGTATAGAATAATTCCTTTCATACAATTACAATTTCATCAACTAACAAATCGGCTTATTTACTTAGTACTTATACATCTGCATATACCAGCTTGGTAAAAAAGGCTCCATCCAAAACGTATTTTCCAAACTTTGCATCATAGGCCGCGGTAGGCTTTGCGGCGATGGTTTCCTTTAATGACCTGCCGCTTTTTTTAAGCCTTGATACTTTTTCTTTTACTGTTACCAGCATGTCACGGAACTCCCGCAATTCACTGCGATTACCCACAGCACCATGGCCCGGAACAATAATCGTTTTATCAGTTGTAATGGAAAGATTGTGGTTGGAAGCTGTAATCATTCCATCGAGGGAACCACCACTGTCATGGTCAATAAAAGGGTAGTATGCGTTCCACCAGGTATCAGCTACATGCAACACATCAGCTTCAGGGAAATAAATAGAAATATCACAGTCGGTATGAGCCGGCACATACTTCTTCATTTGAATGGACGAGCCATTAAACTTTAGCGTATGTTCTTTGGAAAAGACTACCGTCGGCAAGCCTGCTTTTGTGTGTGGCTTAAAAGTGTAATCCCAATCTTTCACACGAATTGTTTTACTAAGATTTTCCTTAGTTCTCTCATGGGCTATAATGGTAGCGCCATAATTATGAACCCATTCGTTTCCATCCGCATGATCAAAGTGCCAATGGGAATTGATTAAATATCTCAGTGGTTTGTCGCTGATACCAGCCAATGCATCTTTAATTTTTTGCTGTGATACAGAGATACCGGCATCAACCATCAGCAATCCATCCGCACCATTGAACACAGTGATATTGCCACCAGAGCCTTCAAGTACATGAAGGTTTCCTCTTAACGTAAGCACCGTGATGGGAGTTTTCGCCGCTTCATTAATGATAGTGATAACAGGACTTTGTTGTGCAAAAACTCCGCGTGGCGCAAGCAAAAATCCTACAGTCAGAAATCCGGTGGAACGAAGAAATTTTGCTCTGGAGATATTTTTTTGTTCGCTTTGCATGAGTTTAATTTTTATTAAAAGGTTTGTTATTAAAACCTCATTATTTTCTCACACAAAGCTCTTCATCGCTGCTTAGGTTTGTTTGCCTGCTGCACTCATTTTGTTTGATTGTTTCGTTCAATTATTTTTTTATAGAAGGAGTGTTAAGTAAAAAAATATCACTCTTTGAATTCAAATATTCGCACAGTCTCGTATCGTTAATGGGCAGAAGTAGTCATTACGATTAATCGCAGATTTGGAAGGATTGCGAAGGAATAAAGTTCAGGGAAGCTTGTAATATTTGTTGAGTTGATTCTTGCATGATTAAGTTCTGAGTCGAGGGTATCATATCGAATTGGATTTTCATTTTCGAATAGATTAGTGATTGAGCTATAATTTACAAATTGTTGTTTGGCGGCACTTATAACCATTATTAATGTATGCGAAAAAGTTTTTCAAAAATTTCAAACTAAAGATTTTTGAATAAATCGAAATCCACTTTATCCCAAACCGAAAACTATTTCTTATCATTTTTGTTGTGACTCGACTTTTTTTGATCAGGCAATCCGCTATGACGTTGAATTAATTCATTTTTTCTTTCAGTCACTTCTTTCCAATTATCAATAAACTGCTTGCTTAAAGAAAACATATAAGTGGCCAGTAAAAACATCATCATCCAAAAAAATAACCTTCCAAAAACAAGCCGGTAATATTCCCGGGCTCCCGTTTCAGGAAAAAGTAATATTTGTGTTTTACGGATAATATTTTTAGGCTGTTCCTGTATGGTTTTCTCTATATTTTTTATGCCAGAATCTAATTGTACTTGCACAGGTAATAAATTTATTTCAGGAGGTTTGATTTGCGCGGATAACATCTTTTCCAAAGACTGAATTTTGTCTGTAATATCTCGTGTAAATTTTTCTTTTTCAGCATTCTCCTGGCGAATAATTTTTATTTCCTCGAGTATTTCCTTGAGCACTGTTTCAATAATTTCAGGTTCCATAATTCAGATTTAATAAGAGAGCTATAAATGACGATGTTGCTTTCTTTTTCTTTTTTTCTTTAATAGTTGGGGTTGGTATAAATCGTGATTTTGTTCCGGCTTCATTAACTGTTCCAAACCCTTAGATATATCTTTTTTAAGTGATTCGGAGATAGATAAACCTTTTTCCTTTTTCAACGAAAGTCCAGGTTGATCATGAGAAATATTTCCATCTATTGACTGATGAATATTTTCTTTTTTAATTGGTATCTTTTCCTGCTTTTCCAATATTTTTTCAATAGTCTGAAGAGAAAAATTTACCTCACTTCCTTTAACTTTTACTTTCTTATTATCGATAAACGAAATCCCTCTGCCCTTGATAATCTGGTAGCCCTTTGCTTTCATTTTTTGTTCGAATGCCGTATAATCTTTTGATTGGTTCAAAGCGCTTTTTATGCATTCTTTTAAGAGTTGTTTGCGTTTGTCCAATCTTGGTTTTTGTTGCATTTCTTTGGACAGAAATTTTCTTGGATTCAACACCTCTTGCAGGTGATATTCAAGCTCCATTTTACGGCAAAAATTCGCAATTTTTTTATAGTTATTACTGTCACTGACTGTCTTTGTATCGAAGCCAATCCTGTTAGCTATAATATGAAAATGCTGGTGTCTTGTATCAGTATGATTGATTGCTATAAACTGGTTATTTTCAAAACCAAAATCTTTTGCACACGCTTCACTTATCTCTGCCATCTTATTTTTTGCTAATTTTTCTCCGGGTGCAAGACTCAGCGTGATATGTAAGACCGGCTTTGAAAGTTTTGTATTTAGCCGTCTTACTTCATTGAATTGCCGGATCAATTCTTTTTGGTTTCCATAGCATTTATTGAACAGCAAAAGTTCAGCTCTGTTCTTCATCACTTGTTCCTGGTTGTGCTCTTGAATTTTATCGTTCAGGCAATATAAAATACATCCGCGGAAAGATTTTCCTATGGTGATTTTACCAATCATTGCAGGTAATTTTTTATATCCTTAGCCAACTGTTTTACCTGCTCTGACAATTGGTTTAATTCTGCTCTTTCAATTGCATTTAATTCATCAAAACTGTTACGTTTTTTAGCAACCTGGTTCATGTTTGCGGCGAGATGATTTAAAGTTGCTGTAAAGAGTAAAATTTCCTTTGGAAGGGCTTTTATTCTCCTGTCAACATGTCCATTTAACCCGATGCTCCTGAGGAATTCTGACTTAGAAATACTTGCAGCTTTTGCTTTTTCTTCTATTATTTTTCTTTCGGCAACCGTGCACATTACAGCCAGTTGCTGGTCGCGGCAAATTTCCTTTTTGGGCCTTCCGCCCTTTTTCCTTGCAATTTTTATTACATTATTCATCATTAATCACTCTTCACAATAATTATCAAATCTGTTTCAATTCTCTATGAATCCGACGATAGGAGGATGAATAGAGCCAGCAGTTTCGACGAAGGAGAAACATAGCGGACTACAGAAACTTAAAAGTGTTGCCTCAATCCTTGTGACTCTTTTATCATTATTTCCTTACCGGTCAGTTTATCATTCAAATCTTTGAAGTCTTTATACAAAATGCTCTGATCTTTAAATTTGAAATCAGAGGGAATTGCTTTCCTTGTTGCTTTTATTCCTGAGTCATCCCTATCTAAAAAAAGATTGACGCGGGTATATTCCCCTATTTCTTTTTTCGTCTTCTCAAAAAAAGAAAGAGAATTGAGAATAACAAAATCGGTCTGAATTTTCGTCAGGTCTTGTAAAAGGTTTTCATTTTTCCCGGACAATTGTATATTCTGATCCATCGTGACCAGTCATTCTGATGATGTTGACCACCATTCCGGTGATGTTGACCACCCCCGGAAGTTTGCTTTTTTAATGACATTCCGGCGATGTTGACCACCCTTGTGGAATATATGCGCTGACA
>JBBQWJ010000168.1:0-7382 GCA_038210685.1 Chitinophagales bacterium
GAACCGCGGACCCTCTGCTTGTAAGGCAGATGCTCTAAACCAACTGAGCTATGCTCCCTTATTTTTGGGAGTGCAAATATAGGAGATGAATCGGAATTACGAAAATTAAAAATCGGATTTTGTACAAATGAGTAAAAGTAAATTTTAAAAAATAATATTTTTGTTTTAAGCGAACCATTTCAAATTTGAAACCTGGCTTAATAAGGCCATTCCACAGCTACTTAGGTCTACGCTTCTCTTTTACTGCGCCTGGTAAGCAAAAAGAAGATCAATATACCGGCAAAAAAAGCAGCTATGGAAAAAACTAACAACTCTCCCGCAGGTTTAAGAATTAAGATGGCTCCTACAAACTGAACAAGGATAATAAAACAAAGAAAATTTATAATGTGCAGGCGTCTCGCTTTGCTCACAACATAAGCTCCCATTGGCGCTCCCAACATTACAACAGGAATACAAACCAACCAATAATTATAAACCACCGGCGTTATATCTCCCATAATAAACTGGTGCAATAAAAAGCCGACAACTGCATTAGAGGCCATCAGTACTACGGAAGTAGGAGTAGCTATCTTTTCGGATAACTTATACTTCATGGTAACAAATGCAAATGTGCAGATATCAATTCCACTGCCTAATATGGAACTTAGAATACCTCCTACTACACCAATTATAATCAGCTCGAACGTTTGAATAGTAGTCAACCCGGGAAGGTGGTCATACACATTTCGCTTTCGGTAATAGGTAACCGCAAATAAAGTAATTCCAAAACTTAGCCAAAAAGAAACAAACAACATTTTAGCATAAGCAGGTGGCGTGTAGGGAGCTATAAAATAACTTCCAATTATAATACCCGCTGTGCCTCCAATGCCAGCAAGTACCAGGTAGGTTTTCTCAATGCTGATTTTGCGTGCTACAATCCATAGCGTTGCCGCAGTCATGCCAACACTTTGAATGGCAAGGCTAAAATTCCTGGCTTCGACAGGATGAATTTTAAAAATAAGTGTCATTACAGGAAACGCAATAGCACCACCGCCTTCCGAGCTACCACCTGCCACAAAAGAGCCGAATACCATGGTAATGCTCATGTAAAAGTAGTGATAGAAAAGTTTCCAGCTATTAGTGGCAAACATATAACCAGCCCAGGCTACATAGGTAGTTAATACCGGTAATACGAATATTAATATCCTGTCTGATTTTGAATTAACCATTTTTTATTTCAATCAAATTAAGTTTGGAGCGAAAAAGTTGGTTTACTGTCAAATGCCACAGCGTTTACTTTTTTTGCATTTCTTTTCATGTCAATAAACTTGGCCAGGGGGCCTACCAGGAAAAGTGCATAAAAAGGTGCATAAATAAAGCTGTTTAGCCTTAAAACAAATTCAATAAA
This sequence comes from Chitinophagales bacterium, assembly GCA_038210685.1. GTDB lineage: Bacteria > Bacteroidota > Bacteroidia > Chitinophagales > Chitinophagaceae > Ginsengibacter. The sequence continues at coordinate 1,388 of JBBQWJ010000168.1, forward strand.
TGCAATAAGAATAACGACCATTTTTCGTCCTTTTCTTGTAGATACTGAAGTTGGAGGATCTGTAATCATAAAAAATATAAATAGCTGGTACATGGGGCCGGTTAAAGGCGAAACCTCTGCCAGAAAAGTATCTCCTACAATAATACTACGTACATACGCGAGTATCACAAAACTGATTACATAGGTAAGTGTAACATGGAGCCTTTTTGCCCTGTAAACAATTACAAGGCCTAAAACCCAAATAACTGCCAATCCCAGAAAATTACTTCCCCATTGAATGCTTAACCCGGCCACATCCAGCGGAGCCATAAATAACATCCACGAAACGCCAAAGTTAGAAGGGTTCCAAAGGTGTTTACCTTTATATCGTAACACGTATTTCGACATGATTGAAAGCACAGCGGTAATAATGTAAGGCCAAATCATAGTGGAGCGAATTAAAATTCCGACACTTATTCCACTGATATACGCGCTGGAAAGGCTTTTCCATTTTCCAAGCAACACCCTTGCTAATATCATCTCTGTAAATAAGGCTGCACAAATAGAGACCACTACATATACATAGCTGTCCAGCACACCAAAACTCAATTGCCCAATCAACAACAACAATGTAATAAAGGCAGGCGGCACATATTGAAAATAACCTTTTGGGCGATCAACTAACCAGGGCATATTTTGGAAGATTTAAAGTGATTATTTTTTAGTTGGTATTGTAGCAGGCAGGTTCTGTTCCTTTTCTTTAACTTCTTTTATTGTCTGCAATTTATCAATTTGCGGTTCATTTATAACAGTTTCCAGCCCTGAAGGCCATTGGATAGTTACACGGTCAATCTTATTAGTGTTTCCAATACCAAAATGAAGACGGTGCTGATTTTGCGACGAAAACCCCATTCCGCCGGTAACAGTCTGCACCTGCTTTTTACCATTCCATTCTACTACCACCCTGGCTCCTACTGCATCTGCATTGCTCAAAGTTCCCTGCAGTTCTAATTCTATCCAATGATTACCATTTTCAAGGTCATTTTTATAAACCAGGGGAATGTTATTTTGATTGGCTACAATAATATCTAATTTTCCATTATTAAAAAGATCGGCCATAGCAACTGACCTGCTATCATATGTAGCATAAGGACATACTTCCTCCGATACATCTTCGAATAAACCATTTCCCTGGTTCAACCATATTTTATTTTGCTCGTAACCAGATTGGCTTTTACCTTTCATATCCGGCCAGTTTAAAGCATCCTCAATTATTGCACTATTGCCGCCGGTAACTTTTGAATAATCATACCAATACGAAGTGTTCTTTTTGGCTGAAATAAATCCGTTAGCCACATACAGATCCATATTGCCATCGTTATTTAAATCTCCAAATTGAGCACCATAACTCCATCCCGCATTATTAATTCCTGATAGTTGCGCTAAATTCACAAATCGCGGATAAGCACCCGTTTGCTGGCTCTCAGGTTCCCAATAATTATTATCCTGTATCAAAATTCCTTTTTCTGTAATAGTTGTATTGTAAATTCCAAGAATGCCTTTATTATTAATATCGCCAAAGGATACACTCATACCACTTTTAGGGATATTACCAATCCCTGACTGGCTGCCGGTTTCTATAAACTTTTTGCCCTTCTCATTTATGTACAACTCATTTACATTATAATCATTAGCCACAAAAAGATCAGGGTAACCGTCGCCGTTAAAATCGGCAGAAGCAGCCGCCAGCGTCCACTTGGTAGAATTTAAACCATACTCATTGGCTACATCTTTAAACTTTCCATTCCCCATGTTTTCTAAAAGATAGTTTCTGCCACCATTATTGGCATACCTAAAACTTTCAGGCATTATTTTAGTTGTAGTGAGATGGCTCAGATCAAACTTTTCGTTATAATACCCTCCCAAAAAAAGATCAAGTAAACCATCATTATTAAAATCGAACCATATAGCACTATTGGCGTTTACCCATGCAGGCAAACCACTGCCTGCTGTTACATTTACAAATCCCTTACCGCCATTATTATGAAACAACTCCGGTTTGCCCCATTTGTACAAAAACAAATCATCATAGCCATCATTATCATAATCGCCCCATATTGCTCCCATTGAAACACCGGTTCCTTCTTTATTTACCTCTGCTATTCCCAATTGAGAAGCTACGTTTTCAAATTTTCCATTTCGCATATTATGATAAAGAGCATTCTGACTTCCATCGCGGCTGTTGGTGAAATAAATATCTTCCCATCCATCTTTATCATAATCAACAATAGAAACTGAAGCGCCCATAGAGGCTATTTGGGGTTCAATGTGCTTTATTTTAGGATCAAGCTGAGGGCATTCATGACGGAAATTTATGCCCGTTGCACTATTAACAGGCTCCAGGTAAAACCCAAACTTCTTTAAAGCCAGTTCTTTTTGCCTGGCATCATTAAAATGAAATGATCGTTTCATAGATGAAAGTGCAGTGCCGACAAGTAATCCCACAAATATTATTATCGTTATAATTTTCGGTATTTTTTTTCTCCAAACCATATCAAGGGCAAGCAGTTTATTTTATCAGACTTAATTTTTAAGTTCTTCAGTTAAAAAAGATATTAAAAACTTTAGCAAGTTAAAAAATAAATCGGGCTTTAATCAAGTACAGGAACATAATCCTTAATTTTACTTTTAATATTTCCCAATTTTTTCATTTAATAGCTAAGATGTTTGCTTTATTTAATTCTCCAAAAAGTTCTTTAAAAAACTTTTTCATCTATTCTCTTCTTATTCTTCTGCTAAATGCTTTTGCAGGTTGTGTAACAAAAACAAAGGATAATGATAAGAGTACTAGTACCAATCCTAAAGACCTTGCCCTGCAATATCTATCCCAGAATCACCTGGATGAAGCAGTAGCCGCTTTTCAACAGGCGATAAAAATGAACCCTGATGATATATCAAGTTATTTAGGACTAACAAGGCTCTATCTCCTCCAAAAAAATTATAATGCCGCTGAAGATCTCGCCAAAGAAGGATTAAAAATAAAGCCGGATAATTTAGACTTAAAGTTACTATTGGCTGAAACCTATAGTTTAAAAAATGATAAAGAAAACGCAATAAGTGAATTAAATGAAATAATTGCAAAAGATCCGAAGAACGCAACCGCTTATTATACATTGGCTGAACTTGATACTACTTCTCCAAACAGAGAATTAAGAATAAACTATTTGCTGAAAGTTCAAAGTTTGGTACCGGCCAATATAGTTCCCCGCATGCTGTTAACAGAGCTTTTTGCAAGGGAAGGCAAAACTGATTCTTCGCTCTTCTACCTGCAAAGCATAAAAAAAATTGCAGCGGGTTTTACAGATGCTGCAGAAAAAACTTATGAAAAAGCAGCTTCTTTATTGGAAGCCAATCAACCAGCCGAAGCTATACCCTACCTGCAGCAGTTTCAGGATCTGATGAAAATTTCTTCTGAATATGCTTCAGGAATTGATGAGATAGAAATTCCAAAAATGGTTGCCGGATATTTTGATTTCGATACCAACATAAAGGTTTCTGCATTTGATAGTACGGCCAATCTTCATAAAAATGAAAGTAATTCGCTCAAGGGCACTTTAACCTTTAATGTGGTTCCGGGTTTGCCAGGTTCTTCTATTGAAAATGGATTGAAAGCTGAAAATGGAGTGCTGGCTGTTGCAGATTATGATGTCCAAGGAAATATGTACATCTATTCAAGTTACGTGGCAACAGGTGCAACCACTTCTAAATCTTATTTATCAGTAAACCAGGGCGGCACCTTTAAAGATTGTACCGTAAATGGAGGAATTGCACATAACGGCGAAGATTTGGATGCCACCTTTGCTGATTATGACAATGACGGTTACCAGGATCTTTTTGTAGCTACCACAAATGGAATTATTGTTTACAAAAACAGGGGCGATGGATCCTTTGACAAGATAACCGGAAATATAGGATTGAATAATTCTTCGAATGCCAACAAGATAACTTTTGCAGATTTTGACCAGGATGGTGATCTTGATATGTTTGTAGCCGGGAAAGCCGGAAATATGCTTTTTCGTAATAATGGAGATGGAACCTTTACTGAAAACGCAGCAGCTATGAATCTAACAGGAAATAAGAAAGGTACATTGGGCGTGGATTTCGGGGATTGGGATGATGATGGAGATCTCGATATTGTTGCCTTGGGTGCTAATGGTGGTATCGAATTATTTAACAACAACAGGCATTCCAATTTCAGCAACATCAGTAAAGCTGTAGGATTAGACAATCCCAATTACACAGGCACTGCAATAACTATGGGCGATTACAATAATGATGGAACACTCGATATCCTAATTGCGGGAGGGCCCGGAGGAAATTGTTTTTTGCTTAAAAACGAGGGAGGCCATTTTGTTGCTGATGAGAAAGCGTCAGAACAATTAACCAATTCCCTGAAAGGAATTAAAGTTTATGATGTAGCTTTTTTGGATTATGATAATGATGGCCACCAGGATATCGTTATCGCAGGTGTTAATGATAATAGCGCGCAAAAAGGTGTAAAATTATTTCACAATGAGGGCTCAAAAGGATTTTCTGATGCGAGTTCTCTCCTTCCTGTAAATGTGATGCAAGCTTACCGTAATGCCATTGCAGACTTTAATTTTGATGGTGACAGAGATATCTTTCTCGCCGGCCCAACCGGTGTTCAATTAGTGAGGAACGACGGAGGAAATAACAACAATTTTGTCCAGGTTCAGCTAACCGGTCTTTCATTTGGGAGCAGTAAAAATAATAGGTTGGGAATTGGAGCACAGGTAGAATTAAAAGCCGGTGATCTATATCAGCTCAAAACAATCAAAGGCCCACTGATCGAGTTTGGAGTAGGTTCAAGAACACAAATTGACGCGCTACGCATTATTTGGCCAAACGGTGTACCACAAACTATTGTTGATCCTACTCGCAAGCAAAGAGCGCTGGAGCAGGCAGAATTGAAAGGCTCTTGTCCTTTCTTATTCACCTGGAACGGTAAAGAATTTGTATTCCTCAAGGATATGCTATGGAGAAGTGCAATGGGAATGCCGGTGGCCATCCACGGCAAGGATACCACTTTTGCTTATAGCGAACCATCCAAAGAATATCTTATGATTCCCGGTGATAAATTACAACCACGCAATGGCCTTTATACAGTAAAGATCAGCGAAGAGCTTTGGGAAGCAGTATTCTTTGACAAGGCTGCTTTGGTAGCAGTTGATCATCCTGATTCGGTAGATGCTTACGTCGATGAAAGATTTGTAGCGCCGCCATATCCGGGAAAAAAAATCTACCTCGTTTCTCATCCGCAATTGCCTGTTTCTGCTACCGATGGTAAAGGAAATAATGTACTTCCCAAATTGGAAAAATATGACTTTCAATATGTATCCAATTTTTCATTAGGCAAATTTCAGGGTGTTGCAAAAGAACATGATTTAATTTTAGACTTAGGGAAAAATTCGGAAGCTGACAGTTTATTATTATATATGAGAGGATGGATTTTTCCGCCTGATGCCAGCATCAATACAGAGCTTACACAAACTAACAAATACAAACTTCAGTCACCATCATTGCAGGTAATTAATAAAAAAGGAAAATGGCAGACGGTTATCGAAAATATCGGATATCCCATGGGAAGAGATAAAATGGTTATCGTTAACCTTACTAATAAATTTCTTACACCTCACGACAGGCGTGTAAGGATTCGAACCACGATGCAGATTTATTGGGACAATATTTTCTTCTCAACCGGGAAGGTAAAAGCGCCGTTAAAAACCTATGATTTGAAAATGGTAAATGCTAATTTGGATTTCCGCGGTTACTCAGCTTCTTATCATAAAGGCGGGCCTTTCGGACCACAATGGTTTGATTATTACAATACAACAAAAGGACAGAAATGGAGAGACCTAACGGGCAACTATACACGCTATGGAGATGTTTTACCATTGCTGCAAAAAGCCGATGATCAATATATTATTTGTGATGG
>JBBQWJ010000169.1:0-7356 GCA_038210685.1 Chitinophagales bacterium
GACGCGCCTGTTATAAACGCAGTTTTATTTTTAAATGTCATAAGCGGTATCGGTTTAATTATTTTATTTACATAGAATGCGTTCCCTCTACTAATTTTACCTTATAACTCTCCGCATGAATATCGAACTCTTTTTTATAAGCCGATAAAATTTTTACTAAAAAAGATTCTACGCCTTCGTGCTTTACTATATTGATTGTGCAACCGCCAAACCCGCCACCCATAAGCCTTGCACCGATCACATCTTTATTTTCCCTGGCAGCATCTACTAAAAAATCAAGTTCTTTACAACTTACTTCATAAAGTTCTTTCAAACCTTCATGCGTTTGAAACATCAGTTTTCCAAAACCGGAGATATCATTTTCCTTTAAAAGAGTAGCCGCTTTTTTAGTCCGAAGAATTTCTTCAACCACAAACAAACAACGCCTGTAAACTTCTTCGCCCATTTCATTTTTAAACGGTAGTAATTCCGCAGGATTATTAATGTCTCTAAAAGATTGAATGTTCAATTCCCGTTGCAAAATATACAATCCTTTTTCACATTCTTTTCTGCGTTGATTGTATTCAGAACCGGCAAGAGAATGATGGACTTTTGTATTGATAAGGATGATCTCATAACCTTCAATATGCAATGGAATATCTTCGTGAGTTACGTTCTTACAATCCAATAGAAGCACGGTATTTTCCTTTCCCATCATACTGGCATATTGATCCATAATGCCGCACATCACGCCGGGAAAATTATGTTCCGCGCGTTGTCCAAGCAATGCCAGTTCTTTCCGGCTCATTTTAAAATTGCAAAGTTCATTCAGGCTGTAAGAAATTCCTCCTTCAAGCGCAGCAGAAGAAGACATGCCACCACCAATCGGGATATTTCCTCCAAAAACACAATTAAATCCCTTTAAAGGCAGGTTTAGCTTTTGAAATTCATTTACAATCCCGAGCACATAATTTTTCCAGCCGTCCATCTTTTTTACTTCAGAAAAAGGGACGGAAATGCTCTCGTCAAAATCTATCGAATAACAATTTATTTTTCCAGAATTATTTAAAGCGATTGCAAAAAAAATCCCTTTATCAATAGCGCCGGGCATTACATAACCATCGTTGTAATCCACATGTTCGCCAATCAGGTTTATTCTTCCGGGGGAGTAATAAAGATGTGGTTCTTCTTCAAACTTTTCTTTGAAAACGGATTTCACTTTCGCTGCAGATTCAATCATTACAATTTATTTAGGAGAAGAATTTTATAGGATGTTTTAAATAAGGCAGATTGGCCCGGTTCAAGTATGATAACCCCCATTGCATTATTGAAGCCATCAGGTGCTCCGCTTAAATTTTCAATCGCAATACTCTTTCGATGCGGCGGTGTATAAATCTGTAAATAAGGATACGATTCATCAGGGAAAAGCTGCACCTCGATCTTTTTTTCACTGTTTCTTAAAACACAAAGTGGCTGGCACTCCTGAGTATCCAACGTGAAGCAATTATCTAAAAAACGATCACCGAGTTTTTCAATACTTGAAAAGCGTGTGTAATCAACTAATTTTTTTGTAGGAAGTAATTCGGTATTGAATTCAACCATCTGCTTTCCCTGGAATTCCAGATCAAGGTCATTGATTGTATCACCCAATGTAAAATAAGGATGCCACCCATCCTGCACCGGTATTAAACCTTTATCCTGGTTGATGCATTCAGTAATTACAGTTAATTTATTTTCCGCCTCAAGTTGCCATGTTACTATGCAATCGTAATTAAACGGATAGCCCGGGTCTTCCGCTCTGTATTCATATTTTATGGTTACAGAAGCTTCAGCATTATTGGCCGTTTCCGAAATAACAGAAAAGTTTTTATCATACAATAAACCATGGATCGCGTGGTTCCCCATGAAATACTTTTGTATTGTATATTCATTCTCACCAAAAGTGTATTTACCATGATCAAGCCGGCAAACAAATGGAGAAAGTTTACAACCTTTAAACGCTTTTTCTACATCATTTTTAAATTCATCCAAAGATGAATAAGAGTCAATGACATTTATTTTACTTTCATTTTCTTCTACTACAAATTCATGAAGTATTGCTCCACAGGCGGGAAGAACAGCGGCGTAATTATTGGTAACGTCATTTTTTAAAATGATCTTATCAAAGCCTGATTCCTTTTTTTTATGAATTGAAAACATGCCCGAATTTACGCAAAAGAATTCTTAATTGGTTTCCAAAATCTTCATAACCATTTTTTCTTCACCTGAAAGGCTGGCCCTCCCATCATCCTCTTCAATCTTATCCAATTGCTGAATGTATTTTTCCAGTTTATTACTTTCATAAAGAGAAAGAATCAAAGGATGCACATAATAATTTTTGCAAACGGTTCTTGTGTTCCCCAGGTGTTCTGAAACGATATCGAGCGCCTCAACCATATTTCTTTTTGCTTCTGTTTTTGTTTCACAACAGCCAATGGATTTTAAAGCGAGGAAAGCTTGCACAGTTCCTGCCCACGTCCTGAAATCTTTGGCGGTAAAATCTGCGCAGCTTATTTCACGGATATAATCATTCACCATTCCTGAATCAAGAGAATGATGTATTCTCTCATCATCATAATATTGAAAAAGTTCCTTCCCCGGAACATCGCGGCATTTTTTTACCACTTTTGCCAGCCGTTTACTTTTCAGTTGTATGTTGTGTGATACGCCCTTTTTGCCCTTAAACGAAAAAGTAACCGCGCTACCATTAAAGGTTACATGCCGGTCTTTTAAGGTAGTTAAACCAAATGATCCGTACGCTTTCTCATAATAAGAGTTTCCGATCCTGATGTTAGTTCGTTCCATTAAACTCACCACAGCTGCCAGCACTTTTCTTTCTGTTAATACCGGCAGGCTTAAATCTTTTTCAAGCTGTAATCTTATTCCTGGTAAAGCTTTCCCAAAATCGTGAAGACGGTAAAATTTTGTGTGATTTCTTAATGCATTCCAGTGAGGATGATATTTATATTGCTTTCGGTTTTTTGCATCGTATCCGGTAGCCTGCAAATGGCCGTTTTCTTTTTTGCAAATCCAGACCTTTTCCCATGCGGGAGGAATCACCAAATGTTTGATACGAAGCAGTTCTTCATCCTCTTTCACTTTTGCGTTCTTATAATAATATTCGAAGTTTTTTCCTTTCCTTTTTCTTTCAATTCCTGGCTTTTTATCAGTTACGTAAATAAGATTGGCGGCTTTTGCTGTTTTTTCTTCATCTTTTACAATGCTCCGTAATTTTCGTTTAGAGATTTTGAAAAATTGCTCTGGAACTTCAGTCATGAAAGTGTTTTTTAAATTTTTTATCCATTCACTACCTCTCCTCCGTTAGGATGCAACACTTGTCCTGAGATATAGCTTGAATCTGCATTGCATGCCAAAAACAAATATGATGGCGCTACTTCTGCCGGTTGTCCGCCCCGTTGCATTGGGGTTCCTGCACCATGTTCAGCCAATTTTTTATTCGGAGAAGATGATGTGATCAAAGGTGTCCATATTGGTCCCGGAGCAACGGCATTTACGCGTATCCCTCTTGAAATAAGGTTATCGCTAAGGCTTCTAGTAAAAGTAACGATAGCACCTTTGGTAGCAGAATAATCAATCAAAGTAGGATGTCCATGGTACGCCGTTACAGAAGTGGTATTTATGATAGCACTTCCTTTTTTCATATGCGGCAATGCGGCTTTGGTGATCCAGAACATGGAGAAAATATTCGTTTCAAATGTTTTGATCATGTTTTCAGTTGTAATATTTTCCAGAGCATCACTCTCTACCTGCGTACCTGCATTGTTTATCAAGACATCAATTCTTCTAAATTCTTTCACAGTCTTGTCGATTGCTTTTTTACAAAATGTTTCCCTTCTTAAATCGCCGGGGATCAGTAAACATTTTCTTCCGTATTCTTCAATTTTTTTCTTTGTATCGATAGCGTCATCATGTTCATCCAGGTAAACTATGGCTACATCTGCTCCTTCTTTTGCGAATAAAAGTGCGCACGCTTTTCCTATACCGCTATCGGCACCGGTTATAAAAAGAACTTTATCTTCCATCTTTCCGGAGGAAACTCCTTTAGGAGTAGTTTCAGGAACACTGGACATTTTTTTTGATAAACTGCTTTTTATTTTTGCTTTTGTGGCTTTTTCTTCTTTTTTGGAAGTAGTTGTCCCCATAATTTCTCTTTAAAAGATTGAGTATTAATTTCTACAAAAACCCTAAAAAAAGGCAGGCTATGCCCACCTTTTTAATAAGGGAAATAATTTTATTTACCTGATCCGGCTGGATCTTCTCTGTTTATTTTCTCAACCACACCTTTTTCAGTTTCTACATTATCAACACCTTTGTGCTTTTTGTGCTTTTTACCACCTAAGGCTGTTTTTTCAAGCTGAGTATTAGTGCCGGCGGAAACACCTGTAGATGCTGGCTCACGTGTTTCGGTTCCCACTTCATTACTTCCCATTGTCGGGTTGGTTATTCTTTCTTTTTCAGGCATAACATTTAAAATTTGATTAATAAAAACAATACTGAAAAATATATGCCAAAATGAACCCATAATTTTTTAGGTCCTCCTTTACGGGATATTATGTTATTTTACAGATGAATCTTTTGGCCCATGCATATTTATCGTTTGATGATGAACAGATCCTTACGGGAAATATGATCAGTGACTTTGTGAAAGGGAAAAAGAAATTTGATTACCCACCTTCCATTCAAAAAGGAATTGATTTGCATCGCGCTATAGATCAATTCACGGATTTTCATCCTGTTACAACAAAAGCAAAGGAACTCTTCCGCCCACAATACCGTCTATATTCCGGCCCTTTTGTAGATATCGTTTATGATCATTTCCTTGCGCTTGATGACAATCAATTTTTAAGAAATAATGGTCTCAAAAATTTCACAAAAACAACTTATCAGCAACTTGATAAAAACGCTTCCTATTTTCCTTCACCGTTTCAAAAAATGTTTCCATATATGCAATCGCAAAATTGGTTGTTTGGATATAGTTTTAAAGAAGGAATCCGAAAAAGCTTTGGAGGTCTTGTACATCGTGCGTCCTATTTATACGAATCAGAAATTGCTTTTAAAATCTTCAATGAAAATTATCAACAGTTGTCCGATTATTATTCGAAATTTTTTCCCGAACTAAAGGAATTTACTTTTACAAAGTTGCAGGAACTTCAGGCTAAATAAATCCATTTATATTTGCAGCCGGGGTAATTTTTTAAATCTTTGAAGAGTAAACAGGGAAAATAACAATTGTAATTATTTGTTGGTTTACTGTACAACCATTACCCGGTATTGTAAATTTCTAAAATAAAATATTTTGAAACAGGACACTCAATTCATTCATGCAGGCGCTGAACCAGATCCTGCTACCGGAGCAATCATGACACCAATTTATCAAACTTCTACTTTTGTTCAGGAGAGCCCGGGTGTGCATAAAGGATATGAATATGCAAGAACAAAAAACCCAACCCGCACTGCGTTAGAGACAGCATTGGCGACAGTTGAAAACGGAAAATATGGTTTGTGTTTTGCCAGTGGTTCCGCAGCTTCCGATGCAGTGATAAAATTATTAAACCCCGGCGATGAAGTAATAGCAGCCAATGATATGTATGGTGGAACATTCCGCTTGTTTACCAAAATCTTTGAAAAATATGGAATAAAATTTCATTTTATAAGCATGCAGGATGCCAATGAAGTTTCAAAATATATCAATGAAAATACAAAACTCATCTGGACAGAAACGCCCACCAACCCGATGATGAATATCACGGATATCGCTGCGGTGGCAGCAATTGCAAAAAAGAATAATCTTCTGCTTTGCGTAGACAACACTTTTGCTTCGCCTTATTTACAAAATCCTTTGGATCTTGGAGCTGATATTGTTTTGCATTCGGCAACAAAATATATTGGCGGCCACAGCGATTCCGTTCTCGGCGCTTTGATAGTAAATGATGAAGAACTCAAAAATAAATTAGCGTTTATTCAAAATAGTTGCGGCGCTATTCCCGGCCCGCAGGATTGTTTTTTAATGTTGCGTGGATTAAAAACATTACATGTGCGCATGCAACGCCATTGTACCAACGGCGAAAAAATTGCTCATTGGTTAAGAAATAACCCAAAAGTTGATAAAGTATATTGGGCAGGTTTTGAAGATCATCCGAATCACGAGATTGCTGCAAAACAAATGCGTGGTTATGGCGGAATGATGAGTTTTACTTTGAAAGATGACAGCGCGGAAGCCGCTAAAAAAGTACTTTCTTCTACCAAACTTTTTGCATTGGCCGAAAGTCTTGGAGGCGTTGAAAGCCTTATTGGTCATCCTTCTTCAATGACACACGCAAGCATTCCTCGCGAAGAAAGAATTAAAAACGGCCTGGTAGATTCATTAATGAGGTTGAGCGTAGGTATAGAAGATGCTGACGATTTAATTGAAGATCTCAATAATGCGATTGGTTAAGAAAGGCGATTATCACTATCTTTATTTATTTTTTGTAATTTGTAGAAAAGAAAAATTATGCCTTACAATAAAGAAGAACTTTTTAATCTACCGGTTGAAGAAAAACTGGAATTAGTCGAGGCGTTGTGGGATAAAATTGATGATGAACTAATGCCTGTTACAGAAGAAGAAATAAGATTTGCCAAGGAGCGTCTTAATTTACATAAGCAAAATCCGACAGAAGGTTTTAGTTGGTCTGAATTTAAACAGAAGATAAAAGAGAAATATGGCTTTTAAAATAGTTATTAAGCCAATTGTATTTCTTGATCTTGATGAAGCGTTGTTGTGGTATGAAAGTGAACAAAGCGGACTTGCCCAGAGATTTTATAAATCCTTTGAAAATGCCATCGAGAGAATCAAAAGAAATCCTCAGGCTTTTTTCGATGTTACTCCTGATGTAAAAAGAATTCTTCTTAAAAAATTCCCTTACAAAGTTTTTTATACTATTTCTGAAAATACAATATTTATTCTTGGTATATCGCACGTAAAAAGAAGCAATTCATTTATAAGGAAAAGATTGCGTCTAATGCCTTAAATGCAGATATTACATGGAAAAAAAGATTGAATCTGAGCTGAAAAAATTCCTCGATAAAAAAGAAAAAGAATTCAACAATCTTTCCTTCATAAAAGACGACCCAATTTGTCTGCCACATCTTTTTACTAAAAAACAAGATATAGAAATTGCAGCTTTTTTTGCTGCCATGTTTGCCTGGGGAATTCGCAAAACCATTATTAATAAAGGCACTCAGCTTTTTAAGTTAATGGACAATGCGCCTTATGATTTTTGTTTACATCATACTGATAATGATCTGAAAAGGCTTGAAGGGTTTTGTCATCGAACT
>JBBQWJ010000170.1:0-7356 GCA_038210685.1 Chitinophagales bacterium
AATAACCTGGGGTTGCATCCGGATTAGCGGATCTGAAATTTTCAACTAATCTTTTTCCTTCTTCTAATCCGATGTCCTCGCCAACTTTAGCCAGGTTCCGGGTTTCAATTGCATTTTTTGTCATAATTGTAAGTTTTTGTGCGTTTTTAATGCGGTTTATTTGAGTAATCGTTCATCTAACTTCACTCAAATAAATTTCATGAACAACCGGCTATTTTCCGATCTAATTGACGTATTTTCGCTGAAACGTTCTACAGATAAGCATTTCAGCTAAAAATTAACGTAATTTAACGATGCAAAATTGGGTAATAGTACGATGGAAATATAGTAAAATTACTATGCTGAAAATAGTTTTTTTACGAACGTATTTGTACTACGTTTTGGAAATTTAATAAAAAACCGGAGATTAGATAATTCCTGTTTTTAGGATTTTAGAGCGAAAAAGATGAAGTTTCTAACAGGCTATGGATCGTTAAAGAATAAGGTTTTAAAGATATTGTTTTTTTGTTTTTGGATATTTTATCTGCCAGCTAAAGCAGGTATTTAATGGATATTAATAGGAGGACCAATGCCAGCCAACAATTCAAAAATAAGTTAACAGGCTTCTGTCTATAGCATTTTTTCGTATTCTTAGGGTTGGCATTTATACGGATTCAATGCAAAAAACGCAAACTGCGAAAGGGAATCTACTTACCAAGGCATTAGTAAATTTACGATAGTAGATTCAGCAGAAAATTATATTTTTAATCGTAAAATAAGTAATATACATTCAAATTAATCGTTATTGTAACTATATTTACACTATATCCCTAAGATTTATATCCAATGTCACTATCTACCATTATTAAAATTGCAATTGCAGATGACCATAAGATATTCAGAGACGGAATAAAAATGGCTCTTAATCCCAAGAAAGACCTTCAGATGATTTGGGAAGCAGAAGATGGAAAAGATCTGATGCACAAAATGACCATTAAGAAACCCGATTTACTTTTGATGGACATCAGGATGCCCGAAATTGATGGAATTAATGCAATTGAAATGCTTCGTAAAGAATATGAAGAGCTCAAGATTGTAGTGCTTTCTATGTATGATGATCAGCAAATGATCAGCAAAATGATGGAAATGGGCGCTAATGCTTATCTCACGAAAACAACAGATCCAGATGAAATATATGAAGCTATTCTCACCTGTATGAACGAGGAGTTTTACTTCAATCAACTGGTAAATAAAGCGGTAATGGGTAAGTTAATGCAGAAAAAGAACGTGCGCCAGCATTACGGTCACCAGGTACCCGTAACTTTTAATGAGAAGGAATTAAAAATTCTTCAACTGCTGGGAGAAGACAAAACAACTGACGAAATTTCAAAAATTGTTTTTTTAAGCCCACGAACTATAGAGACCATCCGTCAAAACATGAAAAACAAGGTAGGTGCTAAAACCATAGGTGGTTTGATAATGTATGGAATGAGGAATAAAATGATTGAATAAAATTCAATACTTCTCTAAGCCATTCTTAGCTTTTGCGTGTTGTGAATAATAATCACTCATTATACGGTGCACTTTTTCTTTCAATATTTCAGAATTATCCCCCTCTTCTATATTTACCGGCGTCAAAAAATGCATTTCCATTTTAGCAGGATGGAAATAAAAAAATTTGTCGGGCGGAAGGACTTTTTTAGTATTAAAAAGAAGCGCAGGAATGATTGAAGTTGATGTTTCTATCGCCAATTTAAACGCACCGTCATGAAATTCTTTTAACGGCAAATCCGTTTTATTTCTTGTGCCTTCGGGATAAATGCACATATGCATTCCCAAATCCAACACCTTTTTCATTTTTCTAAAACTATCCTGCCTGCTTTTTTTGTCTTTTCGGTCAACCAACACAGATCCTCTTTTGTAGATTAAACCAAACAGCGGAATTTTGGCCATTTCATGTTTTGCTATCGTCTTATTGGCGCCAGGAATAAATGGCGTAGCTACCGGAACATCCATCAATGAATTATGGTTGCATGTTACAATATATTTTTCTCCGGCTTTAAAATTTTCTTTTCCTTTTATCTTTAAACTGCAGCCAGTGAGGAAGAAGAAAACACGCATCCATGCCTTAGATATCAATCTGAAAAATTTAGTCCTTTTTGGTTCATCATATACCGCAATGATCCACATCAGCAAGGTAACAGGCAGTAAGGTGATTACAAAAACAAGAAGCGCCCAGGCCGCTACAACTTTAAAAATGAAATTCTTCAAAATTTGTTGGTTTACTGCATTTAAATTTTCCAGTCAATCGGTGCTTTATACTGCTTCATCAATAATTCGTTTGTTTTAGAAAAATGTTTGCATCCAAAAAAACCATTGTTTGCACTAAAAGGAGAAGGATGCGCGGCCTTTAAAACAAAGTGTTTAGTCTCATCTATAAGTGATTGTTTTTGTTGTGCAAATTTGCCCCAAAGCAAAAAAACAATTCCTTCCTTTTCATCAGATATTTTTTTAATAACATGATCTGTAAACTGCAGCCAGCCAATGCCTGCATGGCTTCCAGGTTCATTTTGCCGAACCGTTAAAGAAGCATTTAAAAGAAGAATTCCCTGCTGCGCCCATTTTTCCAGGTTTCCATTTTCAGAAATTTCAATTCCTAAATCACTTTTCAATTCTTTAAAAATATTTCCAAGAGATGGAGGTTTGGGAACACCGTCAGGTACTGAAAAACTTAAACCATGCGCCTGCCCTTTATTATGATAAGGATCCTGCCCTAGTAACACCACTTTTACTCTATCAAAAGCTGTTTGTTTAAATGCATTAAAAATTAACGGGCCTGGTGGGTAGATAATTTTTCCCAAAGCCTTTTCAGCTTTCAAAAAAGTAATAATGTGCTGAAAATAAGTTTTTTCGAATTCTTCTTTTAATACATTTTTCCAGCTTTCTTCAATTTGGATATCCATTGTATTTTTAAACTTGGTGCTTTTAATAAGCTAACGGATAATAATTTTGAGAGAATAAAACAGTGACCCCGGAACGACTCGAACGTTCGACCCACAGCTTAGAAGGCTGTTGCTCTATCCACTGAGCTACGGGGCCGTTTTAATTGATATTGCCTTTTCTTATAGCCTTAAAAAAAGTTTTGCAAATATAACTGAATCATTTTGTCGCTGCAAAAAACAACCTACAATAATATTTATTTGAGTTGCAATTTCCTTATTCTATAATCGGAATAGTATTTGATACTACTTTTGAAAATAAATTATTCAAAACTCAACCAAAACCTCCACATTTTATTCTTAAATATTTAAAACATGAAAAAATTATTAGTTTCAATTTGTATGCTAATGGTAACTTCTATTGCTATTGCTCAAACTCCATATTCACCGGTAAAGCAGGATGGATTTGGTTTTAATTTTGGTTTCGTAGATTTTACTTCCCCAGCCTATCTGGATACGGCTTCACTAAGCTCTGCCTTCAAGAATACCGATATTACTCACTTTGCACAGATGAGCCCGGCAATTTCTGTTTCTTACTGGAAAGGCCTCAATAAATATTTTGATTTTTCTGCAAGATTGGGTGGCGTGTTTTATGAATATCTTCCTAAAACCCCCAATACTGATAATGGCATAGCTGCAGAAGGTGAAGTAGCTATCAATGCACGCCCGGTTTCAGATAATCACTTTTTCTCACCATTTCTTACTGCCGGAATAGGTGCCGGATATTATAAAGATTTGGGTGGATATGTCCCACTGGGAATTGGCTTTCAATTTAATATTCAAAGCCAGGTATATATTATGTTGCAATCGCAATATAGGATAACGTTGAGTTCAAATATCATCCCAAACAATCTTTACCACTCCCTTGGAGTAATTGCGAACGTTGGCAAGCCTTATGTTGCGCCGGTTACTGAATTGCCCGCTCCGGTTCCTGTTGTTGCAGATCGTGACAATGATGGCGTGGTTGATAGCCTTGACAAATGCCCTGATACTCCAGGACTGGCAAGTTTACAAGGTTGTCCGGACAAAGATGGCGATGGCATTGCTGATATTGATGATAAATGCCCTGATGTGGCAGGTTTGGCTAAATACAGCGGTTGCCCAATTCCTGATACTGATGGCGATGGCATTAATGATGAAGAAGATAAATGCCCGAACGTTGCAGGAGTTGCGCGTTACCAGGGATGTCCTATTCCGGATACAGACAAAGACGGCGTGAACGATGAGGAAGATAAATGCCCAAGCGAAGCGGGACCTGCATCCAACTTTGGGTGCCCTGTAATTAATGTGGTAGTTGTGAAAAAAGTTGATAAAGCAGCCCACAATATCTTCTTCCAGGTAAGCAGTTCAAAATTGCTGGCAAAATCGTATAAATCTTTAAAAGAAGTGGCTCAAATTCTAAAAGATAATCCTACATATAAGATAGATATTAATGGATATACCAGCAGCACCGGCACTGAAGACTACAATCAGAAACTTTCTGAAAGCCGCGCCAATGCTGTAAAACAATATTTAATAGGAAACGGAGTAGATACCAGCAAAATTACAGCAACAGGCTTCGGCGAAAACGATCCTATCGCTGATAATAAAACTGCAGCTGGCCGCGCAAAAAACCGAAGAGTAGAAATGAAATTGAGAAATTATTAATTATTTGATAAACCTATTTTACAAAAAGCCTTGCACAATTGCAGGGCTTTTTAATGCGCAAAATTTTACAGTAAACAAAGAAATAATGACGATTTTTATTTTACACTTTAATATTGAAAATTGCTGGTTATACGATTGATGAAACTTTGGTTTTTGTACTTTGATTTTTTGATGTCATCATGTCATAAAATAATGAATGGCACTTGTTTTGCAAAAAAATAGGTAAAAAATTAATTATGCAAAAAGGAAACATAAGAGTTCAGACAGAAAACATTTTTCCGATCATTAAAAAATTCCTTTACAGTGATCATGAAATTTTTATCCGCGAGTTGGTGAGCAATGCAGTAGATGCTACACAGAAATTGAAAGCCCTCTCCTCTCTCGGTGAAGTAAAAGGCGATATCGGGAATACCGATATCCATGTGAAGATCGATAAAGACAAAAAGACCTTAATCATTTCAGATAAAGGTGTTGGAATGACAAAGGAAGAAGTTGATAAATATATCAACCAGGTGGCATTTAGTGGCGCGGAAGAGTTTTTGGAAAAATATAAAGGAAAGAATGAAGCGAGCATAATCGGCCATTTTGGTTTGGGATTTTACTCTTCCTTCATGGTAAGTGATAAAGTAGAAATTATTACAAAAAGCTACCAGGAAAATTCAACTCCTGTAAAATGGGAATGTGATGGAAGCCCAGAATATTTTTTTGAAGAAACTAAAAAAGAAGAGCGCGGTACCGATGTCGTTCTTTTCATCAATGAAGAAAGCAAAGAGTTTTTAGATGCTGACAGAATTCGCCATATGCTTGAAAAATTCTGCCGTTTTTTACCGGTTCCTATTTTCTTTGAAGACAAACAAATCAACAATCCCAATCCTGCCTGGACAAAAAAGCCTGCTGATCTTACTGATCAGGATTACAAAGATTTTTATAAAGAATTATATCCCTTTGGTGAACCACCGTTATTTTGGATTCATTTAAATGTTGATTATCCTTTTAATCTTACTGGAATTCTTTATTTCCCTAAAGTAAAAAACAGTTTTGAAGTTCAAAAAGATAGAATTCAATTATACAGCAACCAGGTTTATGTTACAGACGAAGTAAAAGATATTGTTCCGGAATTTTTAATGCTGCTTCACGGTATAATTGATAGCCCGGATATTCCTTTAAATGTAAGCAGAAGTTATTTGCAGGGCGATCCGAACGTGAAAAAAATTGGTTCTTACATTACAAGAAAAGTAGCAGATAAATTAGATGAGCTTTTTAAAGAAGACAGAAAATCTTTTGAAGAAAAATGGGAAAGCCTTGGCCTTTTTGTGAAATACGGAATGATCACGGATGATAAATTTTTGGACAAAGCCAACAAGTTCAATTTATTTGAAGATGCAGGCTCCTCTAACTTCTCCAAGGGAGGAGAACACAAGTTTTATACGCTTGAAGAATACAGAACTGCGACTGAAAATTTACAGAAAAACAAAGACGGTAAACTGGTAATTTTATACACCACAGATCCCGTTCAGCAAAATAGTTTTATAAAAGCTGCACAACAAAAAGATTATATAGTTGTAAAGCTTGAAACCCTTGTTGATGCAGCCTTTATCAACAATATGGAAATGAAGTGGACCGATGTTCAGTTTGTGAGAGTAGATGCTGATATCGCTGAAAATCTGATCGACAAAAATGAAAATATTGAGAGTGTTTTAGGTAAAGAAGAAGAAGAAAAACTGAAAGAATTATTTAAAGTAGAAATTCCGGAACTACATACAACCGTTGAAGTAAAAGGATTGTCAAAAGAATCGGCTCCCGTAATTGCAACGCGTCCTGAATTTATGAGAAGAATGAAAGATATGGCGATGAATGGTGGCGGTGGAATGGGAAGTTTTTATGGAAATATGCCTGAAGAAGTAACCCTAACGGTAAACGGGAATCATCCTGTTTTTCAAAAAATACTGGAGGATAATAACAAAGACCAGCAGGAAAATATGGTAAAAAGTCTTACAGACCTCGCATTGCTTTCACAAGGGTTATTGAAAGGAAATGAATTGACTTCTTTCATAACCAGGAGTGTTGAAATGATGGAAGGAAAACCAGCCAGCAAGATCATCACTGAAATATAATTTCAAAAAAATTAAAACTAAAAAACCATCTTCATTTTTTTGAAGATGGTTTTTTTATTTCAAGACTTTCCGGAAAAACAAAAATTAAAATCTGTTTTATTTGTTTGTTTACTGTGATATTTTATTTCTTCAAAGGAAGAATGGCTACCGTCAACCTGCTTACGCAAAAAAGTTTTTCTTTATCATCGTAAATTTTAATATCCCACACATGAGTTGATTTTCCCAAATGAAGGGGTTTTGCAATTGCAGCAACTGTTCCTTCGCTCACACTTTTTAAATGATTGGCATTGATTTCAAGGCCCACGCAATAGAATTTATCCTGGTCAATTACCAGGGCAGAAGCAACACTGCCAACTGTTTCAGCAAGGACGCATGAAGCGCCACCATGCAAAAAACCATACGGCTGCTGCGTTTTGGTATTTACCGGCATTGATAATTTTAAAAAGTCATCGCCAATTTCTTCCCATTTCAGATCAAGAAATTCTGCCATTGTATTAGCACCAATTTCTTTCAAATCGTGAAGAGAAATATTTTTATGAAACCAGATGGACATTAGAAGGTTAATTAGTTAATTGGTCAATTGGTAAATACCTGAGAACTTATTACTTACAACTTTT
>JBBQWJ010000171.1:0-7252 GCA_038210685.1 Chitinophagales bacterium
CAACCGCAGCCAAATCACCTTTCTTAAAAATGTTCCTGCTGGTGTTAAGGCTATCTACAGTTTGGTTTAATAAACTACCAAATTGTGGCCCTAATTGAAGCTTTACTCTTTTACTTGGTCCGACATTTATATTCAGTAACAAAGGAATTTTTAAGTAATCAAGTTTTGCTTTCCGCTGGCTTCCAACACGAAAAATATCGTCATATACATTACTTGCACTCGTAGAAAATTCAGAAGAAGATTGTACAAAGTTCACTTCAGGCTGAAAGCCAAATGTTTTTGAAAAATTAAATTGCATAAAGCCGCCTAACAAATAATTATAGTTAAATCCGTCTTTGTAAGATTGACCGTTAATCTTATTAATATTAACCCCGGCCTTTGCGCCAATACGAAAGAAGTTCTCGTGATCTGAATTGGGGTTAAATTTTTTTTGTGAAAAGCCATTCAATGAAAGAAACATACACGCGGCTAAGAGAGAATTTTTTAGCATGATTTCAGGGGTTTGAATTTAAATAAAGATAAAAAAAAGCTTAAATGTAAATTAAGTGTAATTAAAACTAACGCCAAGGTTCCTGCATCCATACCCATCCTCCCCTTCGCCTTTGCCAATTGCCTGCAATATAATGCCGGTGATTAGAAAGGGCTTTCATCCAAAAACCTTTATGATAAACATAAGTGTTCCCATATCTTATCCATTCTCCATTGTGCCATATATAATTGGGCCCCGGCGCCAGCGGTTGTGCATAATGAGGTTCCATGGGCCTTTCTTTAATTACCACCTTTGCTGGCCTGCATCCGGTAATAAAAATGAACATCAAAATTAAAGGAGCTACAAAAACAATCTTTTTCATCTTTCAGCATTTAACTTTTAGATAAAAGTTTGCCAGGAAAGTTTAATCAAAGAAGTAAATTTTCTAAATTAAAAAAAAGCAAGAGCTTAAACAGACAAATTTTGAAAATTCTTCTTTTGTAAATAAGGAAAAGAAGATGATATATTAGTTTGAAAAAGTGGAGGATATCGGACTCGAACCGATCACCTCAAACATGCCATGCTTGCGCTCTACCAGATGAGCTAATCCCCCTTTAATTTTTTTAAAAATACCGCCGCAAAAACCTTCTGCGGCGGCAAATATAAAACCTAAAATTTAAAATAAAATTCTTTTATCAATCTCCCCAGATTTCTTCTTTGCCTTCCAGCCAAAGTTTAACCAAACGATTGGAAACTGATTTTGGCCTTTCGAGCGGATACCCCAAAGCTCGGTCCCAGCAAAGGCTTGCTAAAACTCCTAATGACCTGGCCACACCAAACATCACTGTATAAAACTCATATTCTACCATACCGTAATGCACCAATAAAGCTCCACTATGTGCATCTACATTGGGCCATGGATTTTTTACTTTACCTAAAGATTGTAAAATCGGCGGAACGGCTTCATATATATTCCAAACGGTTTGGACCAACTTATCATCAGGCATATGCTTTTTACCAAATTCCATTTGTGCTTCAAAGCGTGGATCAGTTCTTCTTAAAACGGCATGGCCATACCCCGGAACCACTTTTCCTTCAGAAAGTGTTTTTCTTACATAGTTTTCTATCTGTTCTTTTGAAGGAAGATCGCTCCCTATTTCTTTCTGCATTTCAAAGATCCATTTTATTACTTCCTGGTTGGCAAGGCCGTGTAAAGGGCCGGCTAAACCATTCATTCCAGCAGCAAAAGCTAAATATGGATCGCTTAAAGCTGAGCCTACAAGGTGAGTTGTATGAGCCGAAACATTACCACCTTCATGATCAGAATGAATGGTCATATAAAGACGCATCAGTTCATGAAAGCCTTCATCTTCATACCCGAGCATGTGCGCAAAATTTCCAGCCCAATCCAATAAACCATTCGGCTGTATGTGTTTACCGTTCTTATATTTGCGGCGATAAATATAAGCTGCAATCCTTGGAAGGCGTGCAATTAAATCCATAGCATCATCAAATACTGATGCCCAGTAATCATGTTTGTTCATTCCCTGGGCATATTTTTTTGCAAAATGGCTTTCAGTTTGAAGCGCCATAATTCCTACCACAAATTGTGTCATAGGATGAGCCGTTTCAGGCAAAGATTCAATCGTGTCTAAAACAAAATTAGGAACATGGCTCCTGCGTTGCCACACGTTGCTCATGTTCTGCACTTCTGCTTCCGTCGGCAATTCTCCTACTAACATTAAATAAAATATTCCTTCGGGCAGCGGCTCACTTCCTCCTTCTGCCTTCGGAAGCTTTTCCCTTAATTCAGGGATTGAAAAACCACGAAAACGAATTCCATCATGAGAATCGAGAAGAGAAGTCTCTGTGACGAGGCCTGTCATTCCGCGCATTCCCTGGTAGATCTGTGATAATTTCACCTCACCAATAACCCGGTCACCATAATTTTTTACAATGTCTTTTACTTCTGCAGAAACAATATCCGCCTTTGCTTTGAATTTGTCTTGAATAACTCCCATAACTTAAAAATAATTGATATTGTGATTCATCTTTTAATAAAAAATACAACAGCGATAAAGTTAACTCTCGAAGAGGTTTTTAACAAAAGAAATATTAGTGGTGAGGATATGATTTTCATCATTTTATCTTGAGGCACGCCTATACATGTACCACGCAAGAACACCAAAAACAACATTTGGCAACCAGGCCGCCATTATCGGGTTGAAATTTCCTTTTAATGCAAAAACTGAGGAAAACCGGCCGACCAGGATATAAAGTACACAAATTAAAAAACCTATTGCCAGGTGAAAACCACTTCCGCCACGTATCTTTCGTGAGGCAATGCAGGCACCGATTATTGTTAATATAAATACAGAAACAGGCACCGCATTACGGTTATTTTTTTCAAGCAATAATGAATTTACATCTCCTGAACCACGAACTTTTTCCAGCTTTATGAACTGGTTCAACTCCGGTGTGGTCATTTTATCTTTCATGTATTCATCACGCTGAAGATCGCGCGGTTTAAAATTAAAATTCATGTGCATCACTGTGGTATCTTTTACTTTTTGATGCAAACCATCTATCGTTCTTACCACTACATTGTTCAGCATCCATTTTTTGGTAGCGGTATCCCATTTAATAGTGAGCGCCCTTAAATTATAAACAAGATTGGTTTTATTAAATCGTTGTATAAAAAAATTGCTCCCGGTTTTACTTGTGGTATCATAATAACGGATACCCGCATAGGAAAATGAATCGAGTTTAAAATATTTATTGCTGAGTGTGGATGTATTTACATAACCACCATAATTATAATCAATATATTTTGCATTGAAGTTTGCCCATTTCTCATTGGCGGGAGGAATCACATATTGATTACACCACCAAAGAAAGGCCGTAAATAAAAATCCCCCAACTATGTAAGGACGAAGGAACCGGGCAAAGCTGACACCGGTGCTCAGGGTGGCAATGATTTCTGAGCGATTGGCCATGCCAGAGGTAACGAAGATTACCGAAATAAAAATAAAAAGCGGGAAAAGCATCGCATCTATGTGCGGCAGAAATCCAAAATAATATTGAGTAATGATCTGTTTAGCACTAAGGCCGGTTTTTGCAAAATCATCTGTCTTTTCACTAAGATCTACAATTATAATAATAACAGTGAGCGCAATCAGGGAAAAGAAAAAAGTAATAAAAAATTTCTTTATAATATACCAGTCTAAAATTTTCATGCTGCGCTAAAAGAGTAAATAAAATTGTTGCCAAAAGTAAAGCAAAATAACAGAGGAACTTTCTTCTGCTTAAGCTATAGCAGGATTTGTGATATTTTTAAAAACCAGTAAACGAAGTTATTTTGAAGATTCTTATTTTATGTTTAATCAGAATTAAAACCCTCCTTAATTATTTTTTCGTGCTTTAACGGCCACCAGGTTGTATGAGTCTTTTATAAAATCTTTCAATTGGTTTCGGGATAAAGAGCCATCGATAATTACCGTGTTCCAGTGCTTTTTATTCATGTGATAACCTGGAATAATGGTTGAATAATTTTCCCGCAATTCAACAGCCTTTTCCGGATCGCATTTCACATTAAATTGTAATGGAAAAGCCGATAGTGAAACCAACAGAAATATTTTATTAATGGTTTTAAACACAAGTGTATCTTCCCCAAATGGAAAACTTTCTTCCACTTCATTCAATGATAAAGCATAATCTCTTACTTCTTCAATGTTCATTAAAAAAACCTTTTTAATCAGCATTTTGCGGCCGCAAAATTCCCGTGATCACATTGTTTGTTGTTAACAATAATTTCGCCGCATCCTGGATATCTTTTGGTGTTAATGCGTTTACATACTTATCGTAGTTGATAAAATAATCAGGATTATCGCCCGGGAAATAAAAATCCTGCAGTTCTGAAAGCCAGGTTCCGTTTTCTTTTATATTTACTTTGTGCTGTTCTGTCCATTGCTTCTTCACTTTATCAAGATTTTCTTTCGACGGTCCGTTCTTAATAATGCTTTCAATTTCAGCATTGGCGGCTTTTAAAAGTGTATCAACTTTCTCAGGACCGGTTGGTAACGTAAGGAAAAATACATAATGCGAATACGGAATTTTTTCAAACTGCACTTCTGTTCCTCCGCCATAAATTGCCTTAATTTTTTCGCGCAATTCTTCATCAATACGAATATTTAAAATTTCGCTTATGGCTTCTGCTTTTAAATTCAATTCGGGAGAATAAGGAAGATCACCACTGTAAATGCGCAATATCATTGCCTTTGGCTCTTTTCCTTTATAAACGTTCACATCAACTTTTCCTTTGGCGAGTCTTACTTTATTGTCAACATAATTAAATTTCTTTGAAGCAACAGGAAGGCTTGCAATATATTTCTCCAATAGAGGCTTTATTGAATCTTCTGAAATACTTCCGGTAAAAGTGAAATGCATTTGGTTTTCGTTGCCAAAATTTTCTTTGTACATCTGTATTATCCTGTCAAGATTCAATGCATCAAAATATTCAACTTTTGGAACAGCAATTGGTGCAAGAGGATTATCATGATACATTGTTTTAAATAATGTATCAATAAAAACCACCTGCGGATTTGCATTGATAAAAGCAAGTTGAGCTTTATTTTTTTGAATATAAGATATGAACAAACTTGTATCAACTCTTGGCGAAGTAGCATACAAATAGATCAGTTGCATCATCGATGTAGCATCTTTTACCGAACTGCTTCCGCTAAAACCTGTTGATACCTGCGAAAAAGTAGGATGAACACTTACTGTTTTTCCGCTCAAAGCTTTTTTCAAATCAACAGGTGAGAAATTACCAACGCCCATGCTGCTGATAACTGAAACCATATATTCGGCATCGTATTTATCAGCAAGACCATAATTATTTTTTCCTCCGGGCCTGATGGCGCTCATTAAAAGCTGGTCATTTTTAAAATCAGTATGTTTAAAAGTAACCGTTACACCATTGCTTAATGTGAAATCAGTAGTTCCTAAAACTGAATTCTTTTTACTGCTTATAATTTTTCCAGCCTTTGGAATCTCAATTAATAATGAAGATTGCACCGCCTTTTCTTCATAAGGTTTAAGATCCATTTTTTTCACTTCCGCATTCACCGCAAGAATTTGTGCATCTGTTGGCAAGCTGGTGCTGTCTTTTATTTCAGGGCCGGAAAGTGCGATAAACTGATTTGAATTTTCACTCAATTTATTGGCCACAGCGTTCACATCTTCAACAGTTATCTGTGGCAATAATTCCTTATAATATTTTTCTTCATTAGCAATTCCCGGGATGGGCTCTTGTGTAAGAAAATTGCGGATATACTCTTCTACGTAACTGGCAGATTCGGTTTTATTCTTTTCATTGTATGCCCTTTCAATATAATTCAACATATCTGCTTTCGATCTTTTCATTTCCGCTTCTGTGAAACCAAATTTTTTCACTCTTTCCAGTTCTGCTTCAAAGGCTTTTAAACCGGTAAGGCTATCGCTGTTGCCGGTGCCGATATATGCTTCAAAAGATTCATAGCCTCTTGCCTCCGAACCAAAGCCTGAAGCGGCATAGACAAATGGAGGATTTTCTTGTTGAGTTAATTCACGCAGCCGCTGATTTAAGAGATCAGAAAAAATATCTTTTGTCAAATCATTTTTGAAATCTCCGAGTGTAAGTACAGGCTTTACTCTTTGCGGTGAATAATAAACATGATAAACATAACTTGTTGCTTCTTTATCTGTTATTACTTCTGCAATACTCTTTTTATAAGGTGGAAAGTCAGGGTGAATTCTTGGCCTTTCATTTACTGGATTTTTATTGGGACCAAAATACTTTTTTACAAGCGCTTCTGCTTTTGAAGGATCAATATCTCCCACAACAATTACCGCCATCAGATCGGGACGATACCAATCTTTATAAAAACTTTTTAGCGCTTCATAAGGCGCATTTTTCACAATGCTATCAATGCCTATCGGCAGGCGGTTTGCATACAATGAACCTGCATAAAGTAAAGGATACATTTTCCTGTTAATCCTGTCCTGAGCCCCTTTTCCCAAACGGCTTTCTTCCAATATGATTGGCCTTTCACCATCAATATCTTCATCATTATCGGTAACATTGTGTGCCCAATCTTCTAATATCTGGAAGCCTTTATCAATGTTCGAAGGTTTATCCGTTGGAATAGGAAGTATATAAACCGTTTCATCGAAACCTGTGTAAGCATTCAAGTCATTCCCAAAACCTACGCCGATAGATTGCAGAAAAGAAATAATCTCATTCTTTTTAAAATGTGTTGTTCCGTTAAAAGCCATGTGTTCGCTCAAATGCGCCAGGCCTTGCTGGTTTTCATTTTCGAGAATAGAACCTGCATTTACAACTAGCCTCAATTCTACTTTTTGATCGGGCTTTTTATTTTGCCGGATATAATAAGTAAGTCCATTACTGAGTTTGCCGATTTTTACATTAGGATCAACCGGTAAAGAATCTTTTAAATTTTGCTGTGCAAAAAGCGAAGAAGAAAAGAAGAAAAGAAGAAATGTAAATATTTTCATAGTATTTATAAAAAATTATTACAACAAATATAAGTAAGAAAATACCCAAGAGAATTATAAAAATAAAAGTATTCTCTAAAAATAAAAATCTTTTAAATTGGTTCGTTTACTGCACAAGAGAAGGATAAAAGCAATCAATTATCTTTGCAAAATGAGTAAAGTAAGAGTAAGATTTGCACCAAGCCCAACAGGCGGTTTGCACCTGGGCGGCGTTCGCACCGCGTTGTA
>JBBQWJ010000172.1:0-7235 GCA_038210685.1 Chitinophagales bacterium
TGAAATTAGGAGGAAAATACCTGTTTATAGACGAAATCCATAAATACAAAGAGTGGTCAAAGGAATTAAAGTTGATTTATGATTATCACAAGGAATTGCATGTAATATTTACCGGATCATCGGTATTGGATATTAAAAAAGGAACGTCCGACCTGAGCCGGAGAGCAGTGATTTATAATTTGCAGGGGTTGTCATTCAGAGAGTATTTAAGCTTATTTCATCATATCGAAATAAAAACATACGACCTCGGTGAAATTAGTCAGCACCTGGTAGAAATACCGGAATTACCTCATCCGCTTCCCTTCTTTGCTGATTATTTAAAAACCGGCTATTATCCATTTGCAAAGGAAGAAGATTTTGATCTTCGGTTACAGCAAATCATTAATCAAACGTTGGAAACTGACATACCGCTTTATGCAGATATGAATGTATCTACCGGAAGGAAACTGAAACAATTGTTGGCGATCATAGCTCAAAGTGTACCTTTCAAACCCAATATGAGTAAAATCGCAGAAATGCTTGGGGCGAGTCGCAATAACATAGCAGATTATTGCCTTTTTATTGAAGAAGCCGGACTTATCTCCCAGTTAAGAGACGATACAGGAGGAATCCGGGGGTTGGGAAAAGTCAATAAAATCTACCTGGATAACACGAACCTGGTATATAACATGGCAAGAGATACATCAGAGAAGGGAAATATAAGAGAGACTTTTTTCCTTAACCAGTTGCGGGTAAAACATACTGTTACAGCGTCGCCGGTGGCAGATTTTTCAATAGACGGTAAAACTTTTGAGGTAGGGGGCAGAAAGAAGAAAAATAAACAACTCCGTACTGTTGAGAATGCTTTTGTGGTAAAAGATGATATTGAGCATGGTTACCTGAATACCATTCCCTTGTGGCATTTTGGGTTGATGTATTGAAATGCTTTTGTAACAAGAATAAAATGGTTAATATAAAAATTCATGTATCGTTCTTTTTTTAAACCACTACTCGATTTCCTCATAGCCTTTACCGGATTTATTATTTTATTACCCCTCTTTCTGCTTGTTTGGCTTATCCTGCTGATTGCGAATAATGGCAAAGCTTTTTTTATACAATTACGCCCAGGTAAAAATAAAAAATTGTTTAAGGTGATTAAGTTCAAAACAATGAATGATAAAAAAGATAAAAATGGAATTATGTTACCGGATGAAAAACGCTTAACCTCTTTTGGAAAATTTATCCGTAAAACATCGTTGGATGAAATTCCTCAGTTAATGAATGTAATCAAGGGAGACATGAGTTTAATAGGCCCAAGGCCTTTATTGGTAGAATATCTTCCATTGTATGATGAAGAACAAAAAAGAAGGCATGAGGTAAAGCCCGGCATTACAGGATGGGCTCAGGTAAATGGAAGGAACGCTATTAGCTGGAAAAAAAAATTTGAATATGATGTTTGGTATGTGGATCATTTATCATTTTCTTTGGATATGAAAATACTTTTTTTGACAATAAAGAAAGTTTTTAAATCGGAAGGTATCAATTCTGCAACCGCTGCCACAATGGAAAAGTTTATGGGTGAATAGTTCTTGTTTCTTCAGGCAGCCCTTTTTTGATATATCAATTAGAGAACGGGCAAAAACCATTGAGCATGGGCAAGGAATAATTGAAAATGGGTGCATTTCAAATTGTCGCACCGCTTTTCCCCTCTACTCAAAAGGAGAGGGGGATTTAAGGGGGTGAGGCAATAAAAAATAAGCGACAATTTGAAATGCACCCTTGAAAATCCGTCATCCACATTAATTACTTTATATTTGTGCCTTAAACTATACTAATAGTATGAATAATGGCTCTAAAATAAACCAAATGCTTCAAATATTGCCTAATGGATCCATTTTGTTGGCCTCATGGCTTAAGGAGCAAGGTTATTCTTATGAGTTACAGCAGCGGTATAGAAAAAGTGAATGGCTCACTTCAATAGGAGGGGGCGCTATGATTCGCACTGGGGCAAAACTATCGCTTGCGGGCGCTATTTATGCACTTCAGCAACACACAGGGACAAAAATTCATATAGGCGGGCGTACCGCATTGGGCATGCAGGGTTATGCACATTACGTAGAATTAGAGAGAAAAGAAACGCTTTTGTTTGCAGCGCAGGGTGTGAAATTGCCCGCATGGGTAAGAAACAATAATTGGGATACCAAACCGGTATTAATAACTACTTCCTTCCTGCCGGAAGACACCGGGTTGGTAAATTTTAAAGAGAAAGAATTTAACCTGCTGATTTCCGGCGCAGCAAGGGCCATGATGGAATGCCTGTATCTTACGCCAGGCCATTTTGGTTTGGAGGAAGCCATGCAACTAATGGAAGGTTTGAACCTGCTGAAGCCAGGTATAGTACAAGATTTGCTTGAGCAATGCCGTTCGGTTAAAGTGAAACGTTTGTTTCTTCATTTTGCCAAAAAATCTGGCCATGCGTGGTTTGACCAATTGCAATTAGATAAAATAGATTTAGGAGTGGGAAAAAGAAGCATAGTGCCAAAGGGTGTTTGGATACCTGACTATGAGATAACACTTCCCAAACATTTAGCTTAATGGAGGGAAAATTTAGAAATCAGGTGTCACTGCTATTGCATATTTTGCCGGAAATAGCCAGAGAGAATGATTTTGCATTGCATGGAGGTACTGCTCTCAATTTATTTTATCACAATATGCCACGCCTTTCAGTGGACATTGACCTTACCTATATACCTTTCGGAAGTAGGGAAAATGATCTGGATCAGATTGAAAGAAAACTTCGTGCATTAAGGATTCGACTGGTAAAAGCGATTCAATCAATAAATATCAGGGAACCTGTAGAAATAGGCGATGATCTTAAACTGTATTGTTCTCTCGGTGGCGCGGAGGTAAAAGTGGAAGTAAATACGATAAACAGGGGAGTGGTGGGAGCTCCGGTAATTAAAACTCTTTGTAAAAAAGCACAGGATACTTTTGATAGTTATTGCGAGATTCGGGTAGTTCCTGCCGGGCAGCTTTTTGGAGGGAAAATAGTAGCCGCACTCGACAGGCAGCATCCGCGTGATTTATTTGATGTAAAAAAGATGTTTGAAAACACGGGATACACAGAAGAAATTCACAATGGATTCTTATTTTGTTTATTAAGTAGTAAGCGTCCTATACATGAAATTTTTCAACCAAATTTTATAAATCAAAAAGCAGTTCTTGAAAGTAATTTTAGTGGTATGGCTGATGAAGAATTTACTTACGAAATGTTTGAATTGGCCAGGACTCAATTGGTAGAAACAATACACAGGCGGCTACGATCTGATGATAAACTATTGTTGAAAAGTTTTGCAGAGGGGAATCCTCAATGGAATGACAAAGATTGGAGTATTTATCCGGGAATAAAATGGAAGTTGGTAAATATTAATAAGCTTAAACAAGCGAATGGAAAGAAATTCATGCTGCAACTGCAACTACTTGAAGATGCTTTAAATGATTGATTTGTAAAGTTTTATTAAGATGCTTTTGTGGATCATTTATCATTTTTTTTGGATGTTAAAAATAATTTTGGTGACTATCAAAAAAGTTTTTAAATCAGAAGGCATCAGTTCAGCAACCGCTGCCACAATGGAACGGTTTACGGGAAATTAAATCGAATGGAAAAATTGTATGGTATATATGGTGCAAGCGGACATTCTAAAGTGATTGTTGAAATAATTGAAAAAGCAGGCAATTATGTTAAAGCATTGTTTGATGATGATCCTTTAAAAAAGGAGCTCTTAGGTTACAAAGTATCTAATGAGAACTCAATTTTTGATCTGGAGGATGTAGATTGGATCATTGGAATTGGAAATAATGAAATAAGAAAGAAGGTTGCTGAAAGTCATTCTTTATCATACGGTATAGCTATTGATAGTAAAGCAATAATTTCAGGCAGAATTGAAATTGGAAAAGGAACAGTGATCATGCCGGGGGCAACTATTAATTCGTCAACAAGGATTGGTAAGCATTCGATTATAAACACCAATTCATCGGTTGATCATGATTGTGTACTCGGTGATTATGTTCATGTTTCACCCGGCGCTATTTTGTGCGGAGGTGTACATGTTGGCGAGGGTAGCCATTTGGGAGCCGGATCCATTATACTTCCAGGTATTAAAATTGGTAAGTGGGCGAAAGTAGGCGCCGGGGCTGTAATCATAAAAGAGGTACCGGATTATGCAACAGTTGTCGGGAATCCGGGAAAAGTTATAAAGCTTACAACAGGGGAGGAATTATGACAGATATTGCTTTATCAAAAAATAACGTTCCAATAAGATTAAATGATGAACGTTGGTACCACATTACAACGGGGCATCCGGAGATGGCAGATTGTTATTATGATATTTTAGAAACAATTGAAAACCCGATTATCATATATAAGGGTAACCTTGGTGGGCAGTGACATAAGGCACTATACAAAATATTTTGAATTATTTAAGACAGCTTCTTATAAAAGTGTTGTTTCCTAAACGGGAAATTATTAACTTTATTAAAAATTAGGAATGAAGCCAAATTTTGATATTGAATTATTGCCCGAAGCAACCCATTTTTTAGATAACCTTGACAATAAAACACGAGAAAAAATTTACTACAATATCAGAAAGGCTCAAATTGTAAACGATGAAGAACTCTTCAAATAATTGAGTGGATTTATTTGGGAGTTTAGAACTTTGTATAATGGCAAAGCGTATCGGCTCTTTTCCTTTTGGGACAAATCGAAGAAGGATGAAACTCTGGTAATTGCAACACATGGTATCCTGAAAAAGTCTCAAAAAACACCACCAAAAGAAATTAGAAAAGCAGAAGAGATTAGAAAAGGTTATTTGGCGAACAAAAATAAAAAGAAGTAAAAATGGAAAATAAATTTAAAACAGTAAAGCTTGATACTATGATTGACAAGCACATTGGCAAACGAGGAACAACCAAACGTGAGGCTTTTGAGAACGAGTTGAGAATTGATTTATTAGGGCAAGCTATAAAACAAGCCCGACAAGAACGTAACCTTACTCAAGAACAATTGGGCGAACTTGTAGGAGTGCAAAAAGCTCAAATTTCAAAAATTGAGAATAGCGTAAAAAATGCCAGGTTTGAAACAATCCTAAAAGTATTTAACGCTTTAGGAGCAACAGTAAATTTCAATGTAGAGCTAAACAACAAAACATTAGCTTGCTAAAATACTAAAGGCAGGCGCTTACGCCAGTTTTGCCTGGCCACAGAAAACCGGGCTAAACCTTATAGGTTTTAGGGACAACCAAAGGGTAACCTTGATGAAAAGGTGAGTGCCGCAAGGCGCTATATAAGATATTTTGAATTATTTTAGGCGGCTTCCTGGAAAAGTAATGTTCATATGCAGCCCGGTCTGAGGCAACGAGCGTAATAGCAACTATTATTAATACATAAAACCAAACATCCATAAGGGGATTTTATTTTTAAAACCAAATTCAATATTATCAGCTACGATAAAAGCGTTTTTCAGATCTTTTATTTGTGCTTCCTTTTTATCTTTTCCTCCGATTTCAAAAACATATTTTTCATTTACCAAAAAATCTCCTTTCTCTGAATAATTTATTTCGTGCAGACAGGCAAGTTGATTAGCAAAAAAAGTCTCTCTTACATTTCCCATATTTGTATGTTTCGGTGCCATCGCATACATTAAATTCGTATTCTCTAAAAATATTTTAGAAGGTTTTTGTAATTTACTGATTCCGCCTGCTGTTTTAAATAAGTTGTTGGTTAATCCGATCTCCTCGAGATAATGAAGGTATAAAAGTAATGTAGAACGGTTAATCACAATTTTATCGCTTAGTTTACTTACATTAGGAATAAACGGTGCTGATTCTGAAATGATAAGTAATAATTGTTTTATTTTTATTACATAAGCCAAATCTACTCCTCTCAGAAGTGGTAATTCAATTTCCAGCATCATGTTGATTACTTCCTGAAGACGAATAAAATATAATTCCGGGATTTCTTTATAAAATGGATAATAACCGTGTTTTAAATAACTGCTGAAATATTGAAGTGGTTTTATTTTTTCAGTGATTTTTTCTGAGATTGAAATGTGGTTTTCTAAAATATCAGTTAATGAAAGCGGATCGAAATATATATTATAATTCAACGCAAGATATTCACGGTAAGACAATCCCTGCATGTGATAGATTATTGCTCTCCGGCTTAAATCAGCTCTCCCATTCAGGATTTCTAATAAAGATGAACCAGTGAATACGACTTTTAGTTGTGGAAAATCATCGTAAATATTTTTAAGCTCTTGTGCCCAGTTCCTATATTTATGCACTTCATCGAGGAAAAGATATTTGCCGCCGCTTTTTACAAAAGTATCTGCAAGATTAAATAAACTATTATTGCTAAACCAGATATTGTCCAGGCTTGCGTAAAGTATCGAACTCTTCGGCTCGGCATTTAATTTCAGTTTTATATATTGCAATAAAAGAGTCGTTTTTCCTACACCCCTGGCGCCTTTTATACCTATTAATCTTGCATCCCACTTTATTTCATTCATAATACCTCTGACAAAACCGGTTGAAATAAAATTTAGCTTTTGCAGATATTTTTCAAATAACTCTTCCATTTTTGTTTATTATATTGTACAAAATTAGACAAAATTGTTGGGTACGGTAAACAAAATAGGAATCTGCAGTATTTGTTGCTTTACTGGTTTTACTTTGTTTTCTTCAAATGATTTAAAAGTAGTAATGTCCTTTTGTATCAATTAAAGTAGTTGTTTATGGAAACGCTGATTATAGAACTTACCAATCGGAAAGGCTATAAGTTGATAAAGGTAATGGACCATGATGTCAAATGAAGTTATTGATAAAAAACTAAACACACTCCGAAAAGAATGGGAGAGAGATTAACGTTGCGCATATAATTAAATCAAAATATTACCGCTTATGCTTATTTGAGGGATAAACAAATCCAAGTCATCAAAACACTATAAGGTTTTGCTTAGCCACAGAAAAGGGGCTAAACCTTATAGGTTTTTTGGTAATCGTCCAGGCCGTATAAAATAACAAGAAGGAATTATGACAGATATTGCTTTCTCAAAAGAGAGAGTCCCAATAAGATTAAATGAAGAACGCTGGTATCACATTACAACGGGGCATCCCGAAATGGCAGATTATTATTATGATATTTTAGAAACAATTGAAAACCCGATTATCATATATAAGGGTAACTTTGATGAAAAAGCA
>JBBQWJ010000173.1:0-7193 GCA_038210685.1 Chitinophagales bacterium
TCGACGGACACTCACATATTTTAAAAATCATGTATGATGATAAATTAAATTGCCTTTACATAAATCCGGGTGCAGCCGGAAAACACGGATGGCACAAAATGAGAACGTTAATCCGTTTCACTATTGACGGTAAAAACATTCAAGATTGCGAAGTAATTGAATTAGGCGCACGCGGTTAAACCATTTGTTGTGCGTATGATTTACTAATTTCCAATGTGGAATATTAAATTTGCAAGATGATCCGTTCAAAATTATTTTATGTTTCTGTGATGATGACCTTTCTTTTTGTTGCTTGTAACTCTGGTGATAAGACAGTAAATCCTCCCGCGGCTTCTGAGCAAAATGCAATTCAATCTATCAAAAATCAGATCAAAGAACACCCTGATTCTTTAATGTTGAAATCAAATTTAATTGAAGCTTACAGAAACCAGGGTTATTACGATTCTGCCATTTCAATAGCCAACCAGGAAATCAAAAAAGATAGCGGCAGCGCCTATTTGTGGAACATCAAAGCTTCGTTGTATTTTGAAAATGGCGATACAATGAACGCTATTGGTTCGCTGAAACGAGCTATCGATATTTATCCTCTACCTGATTACCTTGTAGCGCTTGGAACTGTGTATGCTGAAACAAAGAATCCAAAATCACTAAACATTGCAAATGAACTTTTACGTGTTAACAAAACTAAATCGGGCAAGGATGCTTATTTTATTAAAGGGCTTTATTATAATTATATAAATGAACCACAAAAAGCGATCTCTAATTTAGACAGCTGCCTCAATCTTGATTTTACGTACATGTATGCCTATCGCGAAAAAGCCATAGCATTGTATACTGAGAAAAAATATGGGGATGCTATAAAAGTATTGAATCGGGCAGTTACCATTCAGAATAACTTTGACGAAGGCTATTATTGGATGGGGAAATGTTATGAAAAATTGAACAAAAAGGATGAAGCCATACAAAGTTATCAGAGCGCTTTGCTTTACGATAAAGATTATATTGAGGCGCGCCAGGCTCTTAACAGGCTCCAGGGTACACGCTAACGTAAATTATTTCAATCATTAAATAAACAAAATGCCAATCATCGCTCCTTCACTCTTAGCATCGGATTTTTTACATCTTGAACGTGATTGCAAAATGCTTAACGAAAGCCAGGCTGATTGGTTTCATCTGGATGTAATGGACGGACGTTTTGTACCAAACATCAGTTACGGAATGTCAATCATCCAACAAATAAGAAAAACTACTTCCAAATTTTTTGATGTCCATTTAATGATTGTGGAACCTGAAAAATATGCAGAAGCGTTTAAAGATGCAGGTGCTAATAGTCTTACAGTTCACCAGGAAGCATGTCCGCACCTGAATAGGAATATTCAGCAAATAAAATCTTTAAATATGAAGGCAGGTGTAGGCATCAATCCCGCTACTCCAGTTTTCTTGTTGCAGGATATCATCCGTGATGTGGATTTGGTTTTGGTAATGAGCGTAAATCCCGGCTTTGGCGGCCAATCATTTATTGAACATTCTATTCAAAAAATAAAAGAATTAAAAACGCTTATCAACGACACCGGCTCTTCCGCAAAAATTGAAGTAGATGGAGGAATTTCTTTAGAAAACGCTGCTGATATTATTAACGCCGGCGCTGATATCCTGGTGGCAGGCAGTTCTATTTTCAAGTCGGAGAATCCAACCGAAACAATTAAAAAGATGAAAGAATTGTAAGAATTTCTCTTCTTAAACAGCTTTACAGTAAACGAACAATTTCTTTGGATTTCTATTTTATAACAGATCACATTCCATCATGGATCTGCTGAAGCACCGGCATGGTTTGCTTTATCCAATTGGTTTCTTTTTCATCCCAATTATGTTTTTTTACGAGGGCATCTTCCAGCATCTGCCTTCCTTTAAATGCCTGTTCTTTTGAATAAAAACAACTGATCCATTTTTTATCAAGCTTGTCTTCATTGTCTATTGAAATCCCGCCCGAATACCAGTTGAGACAATTGGGTAAGCCGCTAAAATCAATTTGTTGCGCTTTGCCATTTAAAAACCCGGCAAAATAATAAACATAGAACTGCACACTTTGTTTTACCCTGTTCTTTATTTCTTCATCGCTTTCAGGTTTTTTGGGCTTTTGAACCCATTGGTAATTTTGTTTAGCAAAAGGATTTTTATTGGCATCAGGCCAACTTGTACTGGTAGCTTTATAGGTCAATTTTGAGACATGTTTCTTTTCAGTTCTTGAAAGCAAAAGTTCTTCCTTATTTACACGATCAATTACATAAGTAGCCTTTGTTCCATCATCAAATTTTACATTAATGGTATTGCCATTTAAGTTGAATGTACCATAAGTCATTTCGCCGGTCGGGTTTTCAAGTACTGAAGAATCTGTCATAAAAACAATCCCCGGCTGATACAAAACACCATCATCAGAAGTAAAAGAAACATCTTTCGAAGCTGGATGATCAGCGTCGGTCAATTGCCAATATTGTGTCAACAAATGAAAAGTATCTGTCACTTCTGAAGTATCATCAATCAGCTTTTCATTCCTTTTTTGAGAAGGTGTAACACAGTTTGAAAAAAATATTGACAAAAGCAGTGAGAATAAAGTTAGTTTTCGCATTTTTCAAAAATAATAAAACAGAAACAAAAGTCTAAAATAAATCACACATTATCAGTTTAATTAATGAGCCATATTCCTTAAAATATTATCTTCACTTTATGAGACTAACGGTTTTAATCTTTCTCCTTTTTTCAACTCTGGCGTCTTTTTCGCAAAAGAAAACCGCATATGTTTCAGGGAAAGTAATAGATGAAAACGAAGATCCTGCTCCCGGAGTAACTATCACCATTCTTGGTAAACAAAATGGTATTCTTTCATCAGACTCAGGAAACTTCAAAATAGAAGTCCCTGCGGAAAAAGCATTTGCTCTTATTTTTTCTCATACAGGCTTTCATGATGAACAAAAGAATTTTTATCTCAGTCCGGGTGAAGAAGAGCACCTAACGGTTAAGCTTATGCGCAGCAGTAAAACACTTAAAACAGTTGTAATTCAAAATGAAAACGAAAGAAAAGAAACGGGCCTGATAAAAATCAATCCTAAAAGTTCGGTTACTCTTCCCAGCGCAACAGGTGGTGTGGAAGGTTTGATAAAAACGCTTGTAGGAAGCAAAAATGAACTTACGTCGCAATATTCTGTCCGTGGTGGAAATTATGATGAGAATCTCATTTATATCAACGATTTTGAAATTTACCGACCTTACCTTGTAAGAAACGGCGAGCAGGAAGGATTGAGTTTTATAAATCCTGAACTGGTAAAAAATATTGATTTTTATACCGGCGGTTTTCAGGCAAAGTATGGTGACAAAATCAGCAGTGTTTTAGACATCCAATATAAAAAACCAGTTTCTTTGGGCGGCTCGGTTTATGTAAGCCTTTTGGAACAAGGATTGCACCTGGAAGGGCTTTCAAAAAACAACAAGCTTTCATGGCTTTTTGGTGCAAGGAGTAAAACCAACAGGAACTTATTAAGCAGCCAGGAAACAAAAGGAAATTACATTCCTTCTGCTGCTGATTTACAAGCTTATCTTACTTATAAAATTTCTGAAAAATTGCAGTTGGAAGTTTTAGGTATTATTTCAGGTTCGAAGTTTACGCTAATTCCTGAATCAGCACAAAAATCTACTGCCGTTTTTTCTCCATTATTTACCGCAAACATTGGCCTCGATATCTATTTTGACGGACAGGAAAAAGACAATTACAATAGTAATCTGATTGGGGTAAGCCTGGTGCAAAATTTAAATAAAAGAGTAAAGTTAAAATGGATGTTCAGCCGCTATGGCGATATCGAAAATGAAAATATTGATATTACCGGGGCTTATCTTTTTGGTGAAAGAAGTTTTGATAAAACCCAACCAGATTTTGGACAGATCACGAACCCGCTCGGAGCAGGTGTTTTTCAAAATTATGCACGCAACAGTTTGAACATTGCGGTTTATAATTTTAGCCATAAAGGAAGTTACAATCTTGGAAAGCATTTTTTGCAATGGGGGTTATCGTTTGATCATTCGGTGATTAATGATCATTTAAGTGAATGGGAAATGCAGGATAGCGCAGGATATTCATTACCCTACAATCCAAACCAGCTCAACCTGAGCAGTGTTTTGAAATCTCAGGCCAACCTTAATATTGATAAATACAGCGGCTACGTTCAGGATAACATTCACTTGTCACAAGGAGCGAATCAAGTAACATTAGAAGCGGGAACAAGATTTAATTATGATGCGTTAAACAAAGAATTTTTAATAAGCCCACGCGCACAAATAAGTTATAAACCATTCTGGAAACGAGATATTATTTTTAAAGCCTCCGCGGGAATATACGACCAGCCTCCTTTCTACAGGGAGATGAGAAGGCCTGATGGCACCATAAATACCAACTTAAAAAGCCAGAAGAGCATTCAATATGTTGCCGGTTTTGATTATAATTTATCGAATGTAAACAGGCCGATGCGCATTACTACTGAAGCGTATTTTAAATCACTTTGGGATGTAGATCCTTATGATATCAACAATTTGCAGATCACTTATTTTGGTGAAAACAATGCGCGTGCTTATGCTACCGGAATTGAAACAAGGGTTTTCACTGAGCTGGTGAAAGATGCTGAAAGCTGGTTCAGCATTGGCATCAGCCAAACCAAAGAAAACATAAACAACGATTATTACTACACCTATAAAAATAAAGAAGGCGAAGTAATCGGCTCACAAACAAAAGACCAGGTGGTTACAGATAGTTTGAGAACAAATATCGGCTGGATAAGAAGGCCGAGTGACCGGTTGATAACCATGGGATTATTTTTACAAGATTATTTAAGCACGAATAAAAATTTTAAAGTACATTTAAACCTTATTTACGGAAGTAACATGAGTTATAATATTCCTAACAGTATGAAATACCGCAACGCGCTCATCATCGAGCCGTATATCAGGGCAGATATAGGTTTCAGCGCATTGTTACTTAGTGATAAATCACGTCGCAGAAGCCATTCCCCGTTCCGAAGCTTTAAAAATATTTGGGCAAGCCTTGAAGTATTTAACCTCATTGACCGTGCCAATACGATCTCATACCAATTAATAAAAGATTTTGCTAACGATACTTTTAGCATTCCTAACAGGCTTACGCCCCGGCTTATAAATTTTAAATTACTCGCCAGATTCTAAACTAAAAAACACATAAACATGCACAAAAAACTCTTTATCAGTATTGCTTTTATTGCCACAGGTTTTGCCACGGCAAATGCACAGGAAAAAATGAAACCTGAAGACACCGAGTATTATACACCCGTACCACCGGTAGTTACTCCCGGTAAAACATGCGGCTCCGTGCCTTCTGATGCCATCATATTATTTGATGGAAAAGATCTTTCAAAATGGGTAGATACGGAAGATCCGACGAAAGCGGCTGGCTGGAATGTACATGATGGAATAGTTACCGTAAATAAAAAGTCCGGGAATATACAGACAAAGCAAACTTTTATGGATTACCAGTTACATCTTGAATGGAAAGAACCCAAGAATATTGCCGGTACAGGACAGGCACGCGGCAACAGTGGTTTGTTCCTTGCTTCAACCGGAAAAGGTGATGATGGGTATGAATTACAGATATTGGATAATTACAATAATTCTACTTATGTTGACGGCCAGGCGGGGGCAGTTTATAAGCAATATCCACCATTGGTAAATGCGAATTTTCCTCCAGGTGTTTGGCAAACTTATGATGTAATATGGACTGCACCCCGTTTTAATGCAGATGGTTCATTAAAATCTCCTGCGAAATTGACAGCATTTTTTAATGGAGTATTAATTCAGAACAATGTGAAATTAAAAGGGCCAACCTTATATATTGGAAATCCATCTTACAAACCACATGGCCCCTCACCCATAAAATTACAGGCCCACGGTGATAAAAGTATTCCTATCAGTTTTAGAAATATTTGGGTAAGGCCCTTGCCAGATCCTAATCAATAGTTCGGAATAAAATTATTTGGAGCGGGGCTATAATAACTTATACGTCCCGTTCCATTAAATAGACTGCAAGCTGATGCAATGATTTTTTCCTAACCGATAATACGGCTACCTCTTCAAGATGATCCATAGCTATGGAATAATATTTTTGTTTTAATTCCTTTGCCCACGCATCTATATTGCACGATTTATAGATATTTAAAACCTCTTCAATCTTACTTTCATCTTCACGGGATAATAATTCTGTTAATTTGTTCTTTTGCTGTAGCGAAGCAGTTTCCATAGCCTGCAACCATAAAAAAGTTTTCTTGTTGGCCATTATATCTCCGCCCTGTTTCTTTCCGAATTTTTCAGGATTACCAAATGCATCCAGGTAATCGTCCTGTACCTGGAAAGCAATACCAAGATTTTTTCCAAATTCATACAAATGATTTTGATTGCCAGCTCCCGCCCCACCCAAAATCGCCCCCATTTGTAGGCTAGCTGCTAGCAATACAGAAGTTTTCAACCCGATCATTTTTACATACTCATCAAAATTTACATGACCCATTTTTTCAAATTCCATATCAATCTGCTGGCCTTCACAAACTTTTTTTGCAGTTGAATTAAATAAATTCAGAATCCTGTGAAGATATTCATTACCAATGTGGTTCAGCTTCTCATACGCTGAAATCAGCATTACATCACCGGCTAACAAAGCTGTTGGTTCGCCATATTTTGTATGAACAGTTGGCATCCCACGCCTCAGCGGAGCCCTGTCCATTATATCATCGTGGATCAGCGTAAAGTTGTGAAAGAGTTCAATCGCGGCGGCAACTTCATAGGCATCTTCTTTTATTTCATCAAACATTTCATTTGCCATCAGGCACATCACAGGGCGGATGCGTTTACCCCCTACCGTTAGTAAATATTGTGACGCATCATACAATTGCTTCGGCTCCAAGGGAAAATGCCTTTTTTTAAATCTTTCTTCAAAAATCGCAGACAACTGGCTAAAGGATTGAAGCCCATCTTTCTTTTGTTTTCCATCTGTAGAAGGTGAAATACTCATCGGTTCATTATTTCCAGTAAAAAGGCGTTGCTTTTCCTGGTTCTTTTACAACTTAATTTTGTTTTCTCTTTTTAGGATTTTTCTTTTTCTTCCCTTTATCTGCTTTTTGTTTCAG
>JBBQWJ010000174.1:0-7162 GCA_038210685.1 Chitinophagales bacterium
ATAAAACCGCTAAAGGAATTTTCATTATGACGATGATCTATGCAGTAATTGCTTTGGCATTTAAGTATTGGTAACCCACATTTGCAGTAAACAAACTTTTTCCTTCGATTTTTATTTTAAGAAGCCTTCTCATCATAATAAAGTGAAGCAGCGCCAAGGATTCCTGGGTTTTCCAGGTCAGAAACTTCCAAATGAAATTGCTCCAGCGTATTTGAATAAACGTAAGTACGAATCCTTTCCCACATTTTGTCTTCAAAAAGCGCATACGCTTTACTGATAGAACCACCAAGTACAATCAATTCGGGGCAATAAGTGTATAAGATCATCCTGATCGCATTTCCCAGGTGCGTTCCCAGTTCTTCAAAGATCATAATGGAAAGCGGATCACCATCCAGCGCTTTTTTATAAACTAATTCGCCATTCGTCTGATAACAATTTTCAAAAAACTGGCCGCTGGCATAATATTCAACATACTGATCCAGGTATTCTACGTTTCCAAATTCGCCGGCACCACAATTAACTCCAGCATACAATTTATCATTGATGATAATTCCTGCGCCAAGGCCTGTTCCTATCGTGAGCCCGATCATAGAATGAAAACCTTTGCCTTTGCCAAAATATTTTTCGCCGAGAGCAAAACAATTGGCATCGTTATTTACCAATACAGGAAGATGATAACGTTCTTCCATTATTTTTTTGAGTTCTACTTTTTTCCATGAAGGAATATTTTGAACATCGTACACAATTCCATTTTCAATATCCACAACGCTTGGCACGCCAATACCAATGGCTCTTATTTCTTTATTTACCAAAGGATCAATCAGTTCGTACATCACTTTCAGCACCTCTTCCACAGTTCCTGAAGAAGGAATTCTTTCAGAAACAGTCTCTGCCAACCGGCCGCCTGATACTACTCCTGCGCGAACATGCGTTCCTCCGAGATCAATGCCGATAATATTTATTTGATTCATTGTTTTATTGGTTTAAATAAAAGCTTAGAAGGTTTAGAAAGTTTAGACACTAAACCATCTAAACTCTCAACTCTCTATACTTCCGCTATAATTTCCTTTCTTGAATCCTGTATCGTTTTATTTTTAATGATAGGATTGGCCCAAAAACCAATACTTAAAATATAACCGAGTGTGATGTATAAGAAAAACATCCCTGTACGCAAACCAAAATGATCGCCAATAGCTCCTATTATTAAAGGAATAACTGCACCACCAATAATGCCCGTCAACAAAATTCCAGAGAAAGCACCATGATGTTCTTTCAAAGAATTTAAAGCCAGTGAAAAAATGATCGGATACATTACAGAGGCAAAAAATCCTACACAAGGAAATGCATACAACGCTACCCTGTCGTTACCTGTAAACAAGCCAATAGTTAAAGAAATAATCGCAAGGATCGTAAAGCTGATCAGCACTTTGCTACTATCCATTACCTTTAATAAAAACAATCCGAGCACTCCACCAGCAGTCATCATTCCCCAGAAATAGGCTACATCACTGGCTCCTGACGTTTGAGGATTGTATTTATGATATTCAAAAAGGAATTGAGAAATCCAGTTGGCAATACCTTGTTCAGTGCCTACATAACAGAACATACCGATGAAAAAAAGAATAACGATTGGTTTTTTTAAAAGATCTAAATGGACTTTTAAAGCGCCTGCTTTTTCATCTTTACTAAGAATTACTTTCGGAAAATGTGATATCAAAATAACCACGAACATTATCAAACTTACCACTGCGAATACCCAATACAATGAAATCCAGGGAAGGCTTTCGGGAACAATAGAAGCAAAAATTCTTTGTACCGGATCAATATCGCCCTTGTTGGCAAGCCTAACCACCAGGTAGGAATATACCAGCGGGCTGATGAAGGATGCTGCTCCAAAAATCAATTG
Organism: Chitinophagales bacterium; assembly: GCA_038210685.1. Lineage (GTDB taxonomy): Bacteria > Bacteroidota > Bacteroidia > Chitinophagales > Chitinophagaceae > Ginsengibacter. The sequence goes on from JBBQWJ010000174.1 coordinate 1,907, forward strand.
AGCCAATACTGAATTAAAAGCATAATTTTCTTCGCCGCCGGAAGTGCGAAGTAATGGATTGATAACTACCTGCAACATGGCCATTCCACATCCAATCAAAAATAAGGAGACTATGTAACTCGAATAATTGGGAAATAAAACTAACATCAACGATCCGATAAATGAAACCACAAACGCTGCAACCATTATTTTCTTTTCCTTGTATTTCTCATTCAAAATTCCTGCGGGGATAGACATCACACCGTAAGCAATAAAGAAAGCAAAAGGCAAAATAGCGACCTTGGTTAAGCTCAGATGAAAACCGGTTTTGATATCAGGGATCAAGGCTCCGATAATGTTTGTCAAAAACGAGATCACAAAAAATGTGAGCATTATTAAAAACACGATGTAATAATTTCTCTTTTTAGTAGTGGTAGTTGTAGTCATGGATTTTTTGTGAAAGATGAAGAATAATGTGTGTTTTATTTGAAAAAATATTAATAAACAGATACGCTTTCATAACTTCTATATTCCTTGTTCTTTATTCTTTATTTGAACAGCCAGTAAACAAACTAATTCTTTTGATTTTTATTTTCGTTTATTCTTAGGCGTTACACAAGATAAAAAAATAAAAACTAGTCTTCTTCTTTATTCAACCACACAGGTTTGGTCTCTGACTGATGTGCCGCACCAATGATCTCTTTATACAATTCCGGTTTACGGGCATTTTTATATCGCCATCCTCCTGCAAGTTTCAATTTATCTTCGGTAATAATGGTCATTGCAATCTCATCTTCAAAACTTTTTATTTCCACCAGTACTTCTCCATAGGGATCAAGAATCATTGAATTGCCATTCTTAAGATGTTCGCCATCGTAACCGATCGGGTTGGTAAAAACATAATACACACCGTTGTCGTAAGCGCGCGCGGGAAGCCATCTCATCAGCCATTGGCGGCCTTTCGGTCCATCAAATTCCATCCGTAAAGGAACGGGATCTGTTTCTCTATTTTGCCAAAGCGCATCATCTACAAAACCTCTTCCCGGCATGGATGAAGGCGTACACATGGTAACGTGAGGCGCGAAAATTATTTCCGCGCCAAGCAGCGAGGTGGCTCTCACATTTTCAACCACGTTATTATCATAGCAAATTAATATGCCGCATTTCCAACCTTTAATATCGAAAATCACATATTCATTTCCGGGTGAAAGATATTTGCTGATGAAGGGATGTATTTTTCGAAATTTGGCTTTAAGCCCGGTTTTATCAACACAGATATAGGTATTGTAAAGCTTGTCATTTTCAATTTCTACTAAGCCGGCTAACACTGTGATGTCGTACTTTTCAGCGATTTGAATTAATTTTTGCGTGCTTTCTCCATCCGGTACTTTTTCGGCATAACTTTTTACCTGCTCCCTGTTAAGGTCTTTAAAAAAAGTATAGGCAGTAATGGACATCTCATGAAAACTTATCACTTCGGCGCCTGCGCTTTTAGCCTTTGCTGTTAACTTTTCAATCACAGAAAGATTGTAGTCTTTATCTCCGTCTTTCGGAGCAAACTGAGCAACTGAAATTTTTAATGTGCGCATTTTGTGAATGGTGAATGGTGAATCGTGAATGGTCAATGGTGAATGGTGAATGAAATAATAACCTTTCTAAATTCATCTAAACTTTTCTAAACCCATCTAAACTTTCTAAACCGTGAACTATTCAATATTCCAACCGCTAACTTTCACTACTGGTTTTTCTCCGTCCAGATCAGATGTATGAATCCAAACAGAAACTGTTCTCTCTTCTCCCGGCAAAAGTGTAAAATAATTACTATCCCAAAAAACAGGAACCACTGATTCATCACTGTTGCCTTTCTTTAAATCGAGATAAACCATAAAAGCAAGATGCGAAGTTGGATTTTTCACTCTTACATGAACCATTGTTTTTCCATCGTTGGTATTCGTCGTCTCGCTTGTCTGCAATTTCACTTTTGGTAACTGCTCAAGCATGGTAAGATCCGCATAATGAGATTGAGGCGTAACATACCAGTTGCTTTTCTTTATATCAAGCGAATCTTTTTCTGTAGAAAGAACATAAAAATTGTTGCTTACATTTTTGTGTTCTTTGTCGAATAATTTTAGATCAAGGAAATAAGTTTTAGTAAGATCAAGGTCAGAAGGCAAACTAAAAACCTGTTTCGTTTCTTTTGAAGCGAGATCAGAAACTGGAACTGTTTTTTTCAAAACTGATTTTGAACCAAAATCCAACAGGTTTATTTCCGCTGTAAGTCCATCAACTGTTTCACCTGTGTTGTTCATAGCTTCAACGCTATTATCTCCATAATTATAAGAAACATGCAAAGGTTCATTGGCTTTTCTTGCGCCATAAAAAGCGCCTGTAGGCATTAAGTAATAATCGTAAAGTTGCCACCAAAGCTTTGGCCATGAAGCGTTATACATCCATTGAATAATTCCTGTTGCTTCAAAACGGTTTGATTCAAATGCTTCAAACATGGCTCGCATTCCTTCATAATTTAGATATTGCGCTTTTCTTTCATAATCGTCTAATGAAGTTGCTTTCCCTAATCTTTCATCCATTGCATTATTATATCGGGTAAGATTGTGGAAATTCCCTCTTGCAGCGTGATACAACCACGAACTGCCGATCGGCCACAATGAATCTTTAGGGATCATTTTTTTCAAGCTTTCCAAAACGGGAATTTGTGGGCCAGGGCCTGTTTCTGTATTGAACCCAAAAGCGCCTCCATAGGTGGTATCAATATACCAGTAATCCGGTGGCACATAATCGTAAGGGCCTCGCATTTTCATTCCGGTGGGGCCTGTAATTTCGCTGGTCCATTCGTGGGCTGATTGAACGGAAGGGCGTGTATTATCGCATGTAGCTAAAACATTCAGGTAATTCTTTTCCAGCTCAGGTCTTGGCCATTTATCACTTCCATATAACCAAAGGAAAATACTCGGATGGTTTCTTAACCAGACAATTTGATCGTGCCATGATTGGGTAGCCACATCAATCTGATCGGGCGTAGAAATAACTCCGTATTTATCGTCTGTCGCAGTCTGCATAAGGCCTTTCCATTCCCATTGGCAACTAAAGCCCACCATTAATAAAATTCCTTTTTCATCGCATAAATCATAAAGGTGTTCATTTTCTCCCCAGAAACCTTCCATTCTCAACGTATTAAAATTCATGTGAACGGCATAATCAATTCCTGCTTCTTCATAAGCTGGTGAAGCTTTCAGCAACATTGGATCCGTCCAGCCGCCGCCTTTTATCAATATTTTTTTACCATTCAAGCGGTAAGCGCGAAATCCTCTTTTAGTCATATAACCCGACACAGAGCGAATACCAAATTTTATTTTTCTTGAATCAGAAATTTTACTGCCCGATTCAAAAGTCATTTCGAGAGAATATAAATTTGGTTTACCCAGATCGTGTGTCCACCACAACTTTGGATGATCCACGCTTAACGCTTTGTATTCATCGGGAGTAAGCTCAATTTCTTTTGATTCATTTGCATTTAAAGAAACATCTTTTGAAATATGAATGTCATTGCCAATCGTTGTTTTCAAAACGCCGCTTATATTTTTATCAGAATGATTTTCAAGTTTCACTTTCAGGGTAATATTCGCATGATCAAGAGTGGCTGTATCCACATCAGTAATGATAAAAGGCTGATCCAAAGAAACAGGGCCGGTTTCCAACAAATGGACACCGCGCCAAATACCCATGTGGTTATCGGCTGGCTCAGGATTCCAATCAACAAAACCAATGTTTAAATCACCCGGCCCGGCTTGCGTTACTTTTAAAGCTAAAACGTTCTCACCTTTTTTAATGTAAGGAGTTATATCAAATATAAACTGGCGGAAACTTCCTTTCACCGTATCGGCAGAAGCGATCTTTTTTCCATTGAGCCAAACATCGGCGCTGTAGCTGATTCCATTAAAACGCAGGCGGTAAACCTGCCCTGCTCCTGAATTGTTTATCACAAAAGTGCGGCGATACCACCATGGCGCTGTAAATAAGCTGTCAGGAATTTTTTCAAGGTTTCGGTTAAAATAAATATTCTTAAAAACTCCATCATCAACCAAAGTGCCTAAAGTACTGTTAGGAACTTTGGCAGCGTACCAGTTGGAAGGTTTAAAATTTAATGCAGAAATATTTTCTCCATTTGCAGACACTTTATCGGAGGATTGAATTTGCCAGTGATCCTGCAGTTCGTTGTTTTTCACACTCCATGAATTACTTTGAGAAAACACTGACCATGGCAGCAGCAGCAACATAAATCCCAAAAACTTACCGTCGATTTTTTTCATTCGAAAGATATTTGATTTTAAAAAAGAAGAAATTAATTCTTATTAGCAATACGTTTGAAACAAACAACAAAAGAAACAAACTTTCGTGTTAGTTTTCAGAATTTTAAAGTTAAAAAGAAAAATCCTTTTTGTGGTGTCAAATTCAAAAGCTTTTAGAAAAACGACAGTAAACAAACAAATTAAACAGTTTTTTATTTTCTGATCAATCTCCTGAAATTTCTATCGTCCCTTCATCCGGCACAGCGTGGTAAAGAACAAAAATTCCTTTTTGATCTTTTTGCGTTTGCAACTCCTGCTTCCCTTTTTGTGTTTTTACTTCAACCTTTTTCCATCCGGAAGGAACATACGTTTTAAGCGTTAAAGGTTCATTGTACATTTTATTGCCTAACGATTGGGTAAGCTTTACAATGATTTTATTATTCTCTTTTTTACTGTCAACATTCGCGTTCATCCTTTCTCTTACATATCTTGCCACATCACCAAAAGGTGCTACCCAAATATTGCTTTCGCGGTCTTTTATATACGAAAAATATTCATGCAATTTTTCATGCGGCGTAGGTTCCCAGCCAATATCATCAATACCATGAAAAACCAATACCAGCCAGATATTATCATGTGCCAGAGAAGTATCAACCCACGATTTCATTAGAGCCATGGGTGTTTTTGAAAGCGGGCCACGTTGCCATTGCACATATTCTTTATTAGAACTTCCGGGTTGATCATTATAACCGCGATTGATTTCTTTCATCCAAAGCTCAGGCATCGAATTGCGCAGTGCAGAATAGATCGGGAAACCATATTTCATTACTCTTGGATCTTCAATACCAAAAGGTACTTCAGCAGAAAAAGTATATTTCTCTCCTAAATGTTTCCTGATCTCATCTTTACTTTTTCTAAGCTCATAGCCCATATTTGCCGTATCAAGAATGGCAAGGTGTGCGTGAGTAAC
>JBBQWJ010000175.1:0-7128 GCA_038210685.1 Chitinophagales bacterium
GGCAGCCTTGCTTATTGTTTTTCCTTCGCGGATCATTACCATCAAGTTGGCCATTTCCCGAGGTGTGGTTTGCCCCCAACCGTATTCTTTATTCATTTTTTCTCTTCCGGTAGTGCGCGCATTTACACGTGTGAATTGAAAACCATTTTCATTTAACCAGGAATTAATTTCAGTTCCACCTCCGGCCAACTTCTCACACCAAACTGCAGCCGTGTTATCACTGTGAGAAAGCATTAAAGAAATGAGTGTCCGTAATTCTGTTGGCGTTGAGTCTTTAAAAAACTGCATTAAACCAGAGCCGCCACGGGCAATGCTATCACGATATATCAATGGTTGGTGATAAGTATAAACACCCTCCTCAATTTTTTTAAAAATACCAACCAGAACAGGCACTTTTACAATACTCGCTGTAGGGAAAACGGTATCTGCATTTATTGCGGCTTCTTTACCGGTTTTCAAATTTAGAACATAAACTCCCGCCATGCCATGGAAAGAATCGAGTAATTCTTTTAATTGGGTTTCAAGTATTTTATCGGTTTTGTACTGGCAAAAAGCAGTTAAAGGTATCATCATTAATAAAAATAAGATAGCAGGATAAAATAGCCTTTTCATTTAATTTTTTTTGAAAAATAAGAATTTATCCCGTGAAGATTTGAAATGACACTTAATATTATTATTTTAGGTTAGTGATCAATAAAAAAAATTTAGGTGGCTTTAAACTTTTCGGAAAATAATCAATCTATAACTAGGGTGAATTTTAGGTAAATACCTGGAAAATATTTAACAAAAATTACCATTCAAAATAATTAAATTTGGTAACACATCTCTTAACACATTAACTATCAAATAAATGAAAAACATTTTTAAAATATTATCTCTTGCAGGTCTTTTTGCAGGTCTTGTTAGCACTGGATATGCGCAAAGATCGAGGCAATTCGGGGGAGGAGGAAACACAAGGTCATCCGAAAGCGTTTCACGCGCACCTTCTGCTCCAAGGCAAATGGAAACAAGATCTGCACCCACAAGATCTTTTGATAACAATCGAGGTTCCGCATCACGGGTTCAAACCGTTCAGCCAACAAGGCAAATGACTGATCGTCAGGCGCCTGATAGGAATTTTAATCAATCAAGAGTGGCTGAAACAAGAAATTTCCAAAATCCTTCAAGTAACCAAAGAGTATTTTCTCAACGTGATAACCAGGTAGCCTCTACCCAAAGGGTAAACTCTTCCAGGAATGATAATAACCGGTACGACAGGGTTAACACTATTGATAGAAACAGGAGCATTTCGCGAAACAGTTATCAAAATAACTATCGTAATGATCGCGACAATCGTTACGGACGCGGTTATGACCGGGATGATCGTTACTATGGAAATGTATATGGCCGGAGAACTTGGTTTATGTATGGCCAACGCTATAGCGTAATTCCTCATAATTTTATTTCGATCCATTTTGGCGGATATCCTTATTATTATTATGGCGGTTCTTATTATGGTTATTATAACGGTTTTTATCAACCGATTTTTCCTCCATTCGGTTTGAACATAAGTGTTCTTCCTTTTGGTTATTCAAGATTATTTATAGGCGGATACCCATACTATTATTATAACGGAATTTATTACAGACAATATAATAATTCGTACGAAGTAGTAGATGCACCTATGGGAGCAATGGTTTCATCCTTACCAAATGGAGCGCGTTCTGTTGTAATTAATGGAGAAAATTTATATGAATTGAATGGAACTTACTATAAGTCTGAGATAGATGAGAATGGTAATAATGTATTTATCGTAGTGGGTAAAAATGGTGTAATCAATAATACAACAAATGATCAAAGCAATATTATGAATTCCCCGCAATCTTTGCAAATGGGTGATATCATAACCCAACTACCCCAGGATTCAAAAATTGTTACTGTAAATGGGGAACAGCTTTATGAAACACCTGACAATATTTACCTGCGCGAAGAAAACAACAATGGAGTTGTTCAATATAAAATAGTAGGCAAATAAATTTTAGATTTTTTTTATTTTTTAAAACCGGCAAGCGCCGGTTTTTTTATGGCTAAATTTTAATCTTCTTAAATTCCTGGTTATTGTTTTTAAAGAAGAGAGAGATAAATGTTAAAGTTCCAATGGACAAAAGGTTTAAAAGTATGAACGGTATAATTGTAGTGGCAATATTGTAATACATTAAGCTAATTCTAATGTTTTCTACAGTAAAAACAAGGAGTAAAGTTTTTAAATCACCGGCCATTTTTTTACTATTGAACTTTTATTTCTAATGAAGTATTTTATTTTAATTTTTTCATTTGCTTTAATTACAAAAAATTTATCGGCACAAATTGATAAGGAACCTCTTCCTGAGTCAGATGCTTCAGTAATACAAGTGAACAGTTCAAATAGTTTATTTGGTAAAGTGGTTGACCTTCAAAGTAATAAAGCTATTGTGGCAGCGTCAGTTCAATTATTCGCTCCTAAAAGTGATCCACACGGTCAAAAAAAAGATTCACTTGTAGCTGTAATGCTAAGTGAATCAAATGGTGATTTTCGATTCACAAATATTCCTTTCTTGCCCCATGTAAGACTTGAAATATCAGCAGTCGGTTATACTCTATACAATCACACGTTTTCTTTTAATAGAACAGAAAGTAAGCCGGCGAAAGATTTAGGCAATATCGTAATGGCGCATGCAAATGAAAAATTACAAACAGTTACTGTAATTGCAGAACGGCCGGCACTTCGAATGGGTATTGATAAAAAGATTTTTGATGTAGGCAAAAGCATCACTTCAAAAGGCGGAACTGCAATAGATGTCATGAAAAATATTCCTTCAGTTTCTGTTGATGTTGATGGAAATGTTCAATTAAGAAACTCGAATCCAACTATCTTTATTGATGGCCGGCCCACCATTCTTACACTTGATCAGATTTCTTCTGATGATATTGACAGGATCGAAATTATTACCAATCCTTCAGCAAAATATGATGCATCAACCACTGGCGGCATTATTAATATAATTCTCAAGAAAAATAAAAGATATGGCTTAAACGGGCTTGTATCTGTATCTGCAGGTACTCCCAAAAGATATTCAGGAAATGCAAATCTGAATTTGCGACAGGGGAAGTTCAATTTTTTTGTTTCCGGCCATTATAATTACTCTAACAATGAAGCACAAGGTAAAAGTTTCCGCCAAAATAAAAGCAATGGAATTGTTGAAAGTTATTTTAATCAGCATTCGTTAAATAATCACACACGACAATTCGTCGGCATAAGAGGTGGCGTTGATTTCTTTTTGGATAACAGGAATACAATTACTTTTTCGCAAGGATATGTAAACGGTCGTTTTTCCAATATTCAAACACAGGACCAGGAATATTATGATAACAATAATCAATTAACTAAATCGGGACTTCGAAATTCTGATGGACGTTTTCAATTTAAAAGAAACAGTTCATCTTTATTTTATACTCATAAATTTCCTAAAGAAGGAAAAACGATAGATGCAAGTGCGAAAATAAATTATGGAGGCGTTACTGATCATAATAAAATTATAAATACTTTCTATGATCCAAACGGTTCTGTCAATGGAGATCCAAGCGTAGTGCAGGATGATGGCTCCAATAGTAATAACCAGCTTACCGCTAAAATTGATTACGTAAACCCTTTGGGAGACGATAAAAAATTAGAAGCGGGCCTTCGTAGCTATATCAATAATTACACGAGTTATTTTAATTCTTATTCGATGAATAACGGAGAAGTAATCAAACTTCCGTTAAGCAATAATTATAAATACATTGAGAGCGTTCAGGCAGCTTATATAACTTATACCGGTAAAATAAAAAGTATAGGTTACCAGGCAGGCTTACGCGGAGAATATTCAAAGTTTACAGGGACACTCCTTGACAGTGCGAAAAAATTTGGTTATGAATATCCTTCAGAAATAAAAAATATCTGGAACGCTCTTTTTCCAAGTCTCTATTTGTCAAAAAAAATAAATGAAACTGTTGAATTGCAATTGAATTATTCAAGAAGAATCCGGCGCCCGAATTTCTGGCAATTGAATCCTTTCATCGACATTAATGATCCATTGAATATTCAACAGGGAAACCCGCAGTTAAAACCTGAATACAGTAATTCATTTGAATTTAATTACAGCAAATCTTTTAAGAATAACAGTAATTTTCTTGCTTCTATTTATTACAGAAACACTACCGGCGATATTACGAGATACAGCGATACCTTAACAGCCGACCAATATGATAAACTTCAAAATGCAGGTGTAGATCCTAATGCGATTTTAAATACTTTCATCAATTCAAAAAGTACCAATCGCGCAGGTTTAGAACTTACTTTGCAGGAAAAATTTGGAGATAATTTCGACGTCACGCCCAATGTAAACATTGGATATCGTAAAGTAAATGCTGCGCAAAATGCATTGAATTTAAGTAATGAAGGATTTGATTTCAGTTCTAAGCTAACAGCAAATTATAAAATAAAAATTGAGAAAGAATCTAATGTATTTAATAACCTCAGCTTCCAGGTAACGGCAGATTATCATTCACCCAGGGTAATACCACAGGGTAAAAGATTGGAAAGATTTAGTTCGGACTTTGCCATGCAAAAAGACCTGTTTAAAAACAACCGCGGCTCTCTTACTTTTAGTGTGAATGACATTTTCAATACCCACAGATATGGAGTGATTTATGATACGCCAACTTTTTACCAGGAAACTTATAACCGTCACCGGGTAAGGAGTTTCAGGCTTACATTTAGTTATAAATTCGGAAGTTCTGATTTCTCATTATTCAGGCAAAATAATGATAACCGCGGAAATGATTAAAGGAACTATCTGCCAGTGAACAAACAAATAACCACGATTTTAATTTTGCTCTAATTCATAAACTGGCCACCCATAAAATGGTAAGGGTCTATTGAAAAATACGGATCCACTTCTGATGGAAGTTCGCCAAGTTCTATTTCTATCCCTGATTTATTTTCTCTTATCTGCCACAAGTAAATTTCTTTGCTTTCTCCAACAACTTCCGGAAGCATATTTTTTAAAAGCCCATTCCAGCACGCATCTTGCAATTGATCAGCTTCCGAACCAATACGCTCGTTTTCATTTAGTTTTTGCCAACACTGCCTTGAAGAAAAACGAGTGCCGGTCATTAGAAATATCTCCTGTTGTATAATTTTTTCCATAATTGACAATTTTTATTTCTATAAGTAAGACTAAAAATTGTTTCCTGAAATTAATCTGGAAATAAAATTTTATGTTAAAAGGAAAACGAAAATTTGAGGTAATTTATTTCAGATGCTGCCTGAACTTTTTTAATTCTGAAACATCCGCAGGAGAGAGCACTTCGTTATTATCATATTTGGCTTTTAAAAACAATACCCTTTTGTGTTGCGGGTATTTGGATAAGATTTCTTCAATTAACTTTCCCGCTACTTCATCTTTTTCAAAAAGAGGCGCATTCTCAGGAAGCTCAGACTTTTCTCTTGTCGGCATTTTTTTTATAATAGATTCTAACGCAGCAAGCCGGCCCGGAAGTACTCCGTTTATTTTAGAAGCCTTATCATACAAACCCTGTAATTGTTTTTTGCTCAACCATCCTCTTCGCTGGTATTGCTGGTAAATACTTATTACAAAAGAGGAAACCGGAAATGCCATGATGCAATCTTCCAGCAGCATATTGATAATATCGAGTTTTGGTTTGTTTTGTTGCATACATCGTATTTAGACAAAAGTAAAGAAAGAGAGGAAGTATTATAAAAACGAAAAACCCACCTTTTGCAAAGTGGGCTTTTTAAACTTCCATTTTGAGAATTAATACCTATACATTTCAGGCTTATAAGGGCCTTCCTTAGGAATATTCAAATACGCACTTTGTTTATCAGAAAGTTCATCCAGTACCACTCCAATTTTTTTCAAATGTAAACGCGCTACTTTTTCATCCAAATGTTTTGGAAGCACATACACTTTGTTTTCATATTGATCAGAATGTTGCCAAAGTTCTAATTGCGCCAGCACCTGGTTGGTAAATGAATTACTCATCACAAAACTTGGATGACCTGTAGCACAACCTAAATTCACCAAACGTCCTTCTGCTAAAATAATAACATCTTTTCCATCGATGGTATATTTATCTACCTGCGGTTTAATGGTATCTTTTGTATCGCCATAGTTTTTATTAATCCAGGCAATATCTATTTCGATATCGAAATGACCAATGTTACAAACAATCGCTTTATCTTTCATTTCTTTAAAATGCTCGCCTGTGATCAGGTCACGGCAACCTGAAGCGGTAACAATGATGTCTGCTTCTTTTACTGCGTCAATCATTTTCTTCACTTCAAAGCCATCCATTGCTGCCTGCAAAGCACAAATAGGATCAATTTCTGTTACGATCACTCTTGCTCCAGCCCCACGCAAACTTGCTGCAGATCCTTTTCCTACATCACCGTAACCACCTACTACTGCTACTTTTCCGGCCATCATGATATCGGTTGCTCTCCTGATTGCATCAACTAAACTTTCTTTACAACCGTACTTGTTATCAAATTTAGATTTGGTAACAGAATCATTTATATTGATTGCAGGAATTGGCAAAGTGCCTTTTTCCATTCTTTCATATAACCTGTGAACGCCTGTTGTAGTTTCTTCTGATAAACCTTTTACATGCTGAATCAATTCAGGATATTTATCAAAAACCATATTGGTCAAATCGCCGCCATCATCCAAAATCATATTCAGAGGACGATCTTCACTCCCGAAAAATAATGTCTGCTCAATACACCAATCGCTCTCTTCCTGTGTTTGCCCTTTCCATGCAAAAACGCCAATTCCGGCAGCAGCAATCGCAGCAGCGGCCTGGTCTTGCGTAGAGAAAATATTGCATGAACTCCATTTTACTTCCGCTCCAAGCTCTACCAAAGTTTCAATAAGAACAGCGGTTTGAATGGTCATGTGAAGACAGCCTGCAATGCGTGCTCCTTTCAATGGTTTTTCTTTTCCAAATTCCTGGCGAAGTGCCATTAAACCTGGCATTTCTGCTTCTGCTAAATTGATTTCTTTACGGCCCCAACCAGCAAGACTTATGTCTTTCACTTTATTTTTAAGA
>JBBQWJ010000176.1:0-7074 GCA_038210685.1 Chitinophagales bacterium
TATTGAGTTGTAGTATATTTGCTTTGTGATAGAAACAGCCATTGACTATAAAACTTTATACGAAGAATTTGTACAGGTTCATGAAAAAGTTGTGCGAGAATTTGAATTAAAAATTGCTGCTTTTGAACACGAACTTGCCAACCTTAAACGCATGATCTTTGGAAGTAAAAGCGAAAGTTTTACTCCTCAAAATATTCCCTCTACACAACTGAGTCTGGATATACAGGCTGAAGCTATTGTCACCTGCTCTGTGATAAAAGCACAGAAGATTGAATATACCCGCCGCCAGCTTGAAATCAAAAAGAATCATCCGGGCCGCACCAAGCTTCCCGAACATCTGGAACGCCGGGAATTTATTATAGAACCTTTGGAAAAAACTGAAGGCTGCAAAAAAATAGGCGATGAAGTAACCGAAGAATTAGAGTATGAGCCGGGTAAATTATTTGTAAACCGGTACGTACGCCCTAAATATGTGATGGCTGATAATAGTGCAATAATCATCGCTCCAATGATTGATCGCCCTTTGCCCAAAGCCATTGTAGGAGCAGGCTTGCTGGCACAGATCATTATTGATAAATATGTGGATCACCTTCCGCTTTACCGCCAGGAACAACGTTTTAAAAGAGATGGAGTTGACATCTCTTATAGCACCATTAGTGACTGGATAAAAAATGGCTGCGCACTTTTGGATCCTTTGGGTGAGGCATTAAAAAAAATAGTTGTTAACAGCGATTATTTACATGCTGATGAAACACCGCTAAAAGTTCTGGATAAAAATAAAAAAGGAACCACCCATCGCGGGTTTTACTGGGTGTATCACAACAGCATAGATAACCTTGTATGGTTTGATTACCGGCAAGGAAGAGGAAGAGAAGGTCCAAATGAAATACTCAAAGATTTTAAAGGTTATCTTCAAAGCGACGGTTATAGTGTGTATGATATTTTTAAAGAAAACAAAGATATCACGGTACTTCATTGCATGGCTCATGCACGGCGCAAATTTTTTGAAGCACAGGATAATAATCCCGCTGTTGCTGAATATGCGCTGGAGCAGATCGGATTGCTCTATGGAATAGAGCACAAAGCAAAAGAACAGAAACTAACTGTAAATGAAGTTTTTGAATTGCGTCAGGCCGAAGCAGTGCCGGTACTGGAATCCTTAGGAAAGTGGATGAAAGAAACTTACCTGGTATCATTGCCCAAAAGCACCATTGGCAAAGCGCTTGCCTATAGCATTGAAAGGTGGACGGAACTGATGATCTATGCAAGCGATGGAAAATTAAACATTGATAATAATCCGGTAGAAAACAGCATCCGTCCTGTTGCCCTTGGCAGAAAAAATTATTTATTTGCCGGCAGTCATGAAGCAGCACAGCGCAGCGCCATGCTTTATTCTTTCCTCGGTACATGCAAACTTAACGGTATTAATCCTTTCATCTGGCTGCAGGATGTTTTGCGCCGAATCAGTAATCATCCCATCAATAAAATTACAGAACTGCTGCCGCAGAACTGGAAACCACTTGCATAGGATTTTATTTTGAATTAGTTTGGATGTGGTTAGCCAGAGGGATACAGTGAGAGCGCAGATAGCCATTAAAGAAAGACCAAAAGTAATCTCGCAACTTATTTAAAGTATATTCTTTCGTTTCCTTATTAATACTCCATTTTCCCCAGTTCCCTTTCTCATCTCTATAATCAGATTCGTAGTTAAAAGGAATCAATAAACGCCAAAAAGGTTTTGTTTTTTTCTGAAAACAACTCTCAAAATTTTGTAAAATTTCAAAAAAGTAATCCTGTGCTTTTTCAGTAGTACTTATTATAGAAGAGTCTAAAAAAACATAGTGAGTGTATTTTTTAAGAAAGCAGAAATTTGGCAAGATAAAGTTCTTAGGGTCTTTTTCTATGGGATTCATAAATAAAGTTTTAATAAGGGAATCTATATTTAACAACAGGAATTCTATTCATTTGTTGATATATAGCCATCGCCATTTAAATCCCATTCTGATGGTTTTTTGACTTTATTAAGGGTTTCCCTGAAATTACCAGATAAAATATTTCAAAAAGTTGGCAGCAATAAAATTGGCTGTCATTTTTTTTGAGTTCAGGTACTTTTTATTATTTTAAAGAACTTTTTTAGGGTTTTGTACAAGCCGGGGCATACTACTCCGGTAATTTTTTTTCAATGTTGATTTTTACGCCGCCTGCTTTATTTTTTGTTTTGCTGCCGCCTGCATCTTCTTTGCTATTTGCATGGCATTGCAGGTGAGAAGGCTAAAAAATATCCAGGCCTTTTCATTGCTTTGTGTTCTTGCTTTTATTTTGTTCATCTGATAATGATTCTTTTCGTTACCAAAGCTTCCTTCTAAAACCGTACTGCGCACTTTACCCAGGATAGAACGCATCTGGCTTTTTTGTTCTTTTAGTTTGCCCTCTTTTCCTTTAGCCACAAAGCTGGTGGCAATATTATTTTTGGTGCAATACTTTCTGTTCTCATTGGTGGCGTAAATGGCATCTGCCCTATTTGATGGCAGTTACCAAAGTAACGGCGTTGCAGGTGGATGGTGCTTTGCAAGCGTGTGCCTTCATTAAAATTATCATAACAGAGGTGTTCGATAAAACTGATACCGTCAATTAAGAGCATATTTACTTTGGCGCCAAACTCTACAGGCTTCACTTCTTTGCCTCGTATGATGGGGCGTACATAAGGTTTGTGTAACGATACAATCCTGTTGGGTACTCTTGCCTGATGGCCAAAATGCAGTTGCCATTGTTGTTCTTTTAGTTTCTTAATAGTGGCAAGCCGGTTATGGTTTGAGGCACTTATTGGTACGGCATATTTTTCTTCCAGATATTCCAATTGGTCAATGAGGCGCTGTAGATATTTAAGCAGCAGCTTACACATTTTTTTACTGTGCCTTTTGCTTTTCTTTCTTCGTTTGGCAAATGACAAGTATTGTTTTTTACGTTCCTCATGATTGATGCGGGTGTTGCGGAGTTTTACTTTTTTTCTTACTTTTTTTATCATCTGAATTACATGGCAGCAACTCTTCCATAATAGCTTTGCATCCGTAGGGTATTCAATGTAGCTCTCGTAAACAGTGGCGTCGGTAAAGCCCGTATGCGTATGCTCCATGTAAGGCCTCCAGTGTTGCACACAATCCATTTGTAGTTTATCAATATCAAGATGATGCCCAAGGTAACTGCGCCAGCGGCCTACAATGTCCTTATCTTTTATTTGTTCATGGTGCAATAACAAAATGCCACAAAACATTTGCATCTGCCAGTTGCCATTTATTTGCTCTACCAGTAAAGCATCACTGCAACGATAATAGGATTTAAGAATTTGTAAAGCAATGCCACCTTTCACATCGAACCATGGCTTGCAGCCTTTGCCACTGATCGCCCGTTTTGGTTTTGGAATGTGCCCAATGAATAAATCGAAAGGAATGGCCTGGTAAAGTTCGCCTAATGGCGTATTGTAAAATGCCTGCAATTGGATATCAGCAGGCTGCTCAAATAATAAATTGCGGTACATTTGGGTTCTCTTTGATATGCCCCGTTTTGTGCATTTTTTATGCCATTTCGGGGTTTTTCTTGCATTAAATATCCACAAAACATAAGCCCAGTGTGTATTACGTAATTATATGGAGACCCTATTAAGTCCATTTGTATCAAGATTCTTAATCTTCAAATTATTCTTTACCTCCTTAAAGACAGATGCATTGCAAGAAAAAAGTACCATGACAAAGAATAAAGAGATTTTTCCAATCAGTTTCCTATGGCAGATGCCCAGCAAATAAAACTTATCTTTAATTTTATTATTTCCCATTATACATAACTCTCCAGCATAGACTATCTAATTGCCTTTGGTTAAAAACCATTTTCTTTTCATAAAGTTGATTTTCACAAATTTCCACCCAACTTCTTGTCTTCATCGTTATTTCTTTGATGAAATATAAGCTTAGTTTGCCACCACTATTTTTATCGAAACGGGGATTATCAGGCGTTCCAAACCCAAAAAATGATTGCCAACTATATGCGTTGACACGGTAGGGTGGAGCAGTTGTGTCGGGCATGGGATTACCGCAAGCATCTTGTCCTCCGGCTACAATAAATAGTTTTAACCCATGCTCAAGAGATAATGAATCAGCATAAGTGTTATAGACATAAACTGCGGAATCAGAATTATTAAAAATATTCAATTCTCCAGTTGGAGGATCCATATACAATGTACACCCCGTCATAATTACGACAATTGTTAAGCAAAAAAGAATTTGTTTTTTCATTAAGTTTTTTTATGGCATTAAGAATGAAAATTGTTTTAAACGGATCCAATTAAACCAACTTATGTCTCTTACAGGAAAATCACTTGACCAAACATAAGAACTTCCCCAATATTCTTTAGATAAGAAATTGGCCCAAGTCTCTGTCCAGAAATTTTTATGCTCCCACCCAAGATGCCCGTTCATTTCCGCACTTAATACACTTTCTTTTGCAATCATACCATAGTATCCAACCATGCCGACTTTATTTGCTTCCAAGATATGCCCGAATTCATGCTGCATCAAATTAGGATACAAGTTTTTTGAATATGCTCCATTCCTTACAATAATACCCCTTCCAGGTAAAGTAACACCTGCGTTGCCTTTCATAGTGCTGGACTCATAGACAGAAACTCCGGTATTGACACCATCTTTTTCATATTTTCCAACATATTTTCCTGTAATTGTTTGATCAGTGCTTACTCCTTGTGCTCCATATCCCTTGGATAAATCCATCTGTGCCTTCCCTGAAAAAAAGTTTACATCTTTACCCATCGCGTCAATTCCGCCTGCAATCCCTCCACTAATTCCTCCTGCTAATCCTTGTTTCCTTCCTCCATCTAAGCCATTTAATAGAGAATTTCCAAAACTATTTCTTTGTATAAGGGAATTGCCTAATCCAGTAATAAAACCATTAGTAAATCCGGCACTTGCACCAGTCGCAGCGCCCGCGATAAATCCTGTCGAAGACACCCTGCCGCTGTACCCATAAAACCTGCAGAAAAGCTACCGCCCGCCATCGCTGTGTTAAACCCAGCACCAATACCAGCACTTAACGCCCCCCAGCAGCACCGACACCAAAATATCCAAGTCCTTGCCAAAAATTTGATGTGTTTAAAAAAATTATTATTCAAGAGTGTATATTGACTTCTCAATGGATCCATGGCATAGTTTAAAGTTCTAGTTATTACGTTTCCATTTATCTTTGTTATTGTTCTCAGCACTATTTTGTTCATTAAAACTTCATGGCGTGATTGTACAGTAAACAAACAATTATTTTCATTTTCTCTTTTCGCCATATAATGACTTAACCTCATATCAGAATAGAAATTTACAACTCAACTATACTGGTTTTCAATTTTTATTGTTTATTGTAGAAGTTCAGATTTCAACAATCCTAACTTTAATCTTTATTACTGAGAAATATTTTTCTCATTTCAACGTATTTTTTAAGTTGTCCTCCCTTGTCATTAATATATAAATTCTTACCATTTATTGTAATATAATAATGTTCACCAGCATTACTATAAAGATTCTTCTGCAGTTTTACATTTTTAAAATATATTACCAAATGCTTCAAATAATTATACTGATTCGATGTCAACTTAAACTCTTTTACAATTTCATTATCATTCTGATTTCTTTTATAAAATAATTCAATTGTTGCACTGTCGGTTGTTAATCCATAAGTGTTTTTTTTATAAACAATATACCTGCATTTCCAAGTTCCACTTGTACTTCGTTCAAAATCGAATGCTTCGTTATTACCTCCCAATTCCCCTGAAGCTCTAAAATATCGTATTGTAATGTTGCAAGTATCAGTACAGGGATAACCTGGTAATGTATGGGCATTAAAAAGTATTAAAAAAAACAGTATCATTATTATTAATTTTCGTTATTATAAAACCACGGAAACAAGAACCATCTAACAAAGGGATCGGGATTTATGTAAGAATAGTTTCCACTGCCGGTATAATACGTTGAAGTTGTTCTGCCAACAACAATTGAAAACCCTGGTATAGACATATCAGCAGGACTGTGATATCCACCAACCGTGGTAACAACATTATTTAAAGCTGTTTGGGAATATAATTTATTATTATCAAATCTTTCCCATCCGGTATTATTACCATTAACATCCACCCAATCTACTCCTTCCTTAGCCCAGTGTGAATGCATAGTTCCTTGGCTCGAAGGATTAAACCTTAGGGTTACGTCAAATTTATGATTATCTGACCTGTTAGTAAATTTAGCAGAACCATTATTCATATTAAATATTACCCCCATCTCTTTATGCCAAAATCTTGATCTTTGATAGGCAGTATTCATTTTGGAAAATTGCTCATAACTAATAGATTTGCCGTTATAGGTTATTTTGTTTCCGCCTCCAAATTTGTATGAACCAAACTGGTTGGCATGATATATACCAAAAGACAATAATGCACTTCCTGCTGTATTTAACAAATTAATTTTCCCCGTCGACAACATCTGACCTGCCATATCAGATGCCGCACCGCCAGCTAATGCACCCCAACCTCCACCAATGGCTGAGGCTACGCCTCCTCCTAATGCACCAGCAACTCCACCCGTAATGGCACCATTTATCATTGCAGATGCATTCCAATTAGTTGCCATTCCTGAAAATCCAGCACCTGCGAGGGTTCCTGCCGCCGCACCCGCAAGAATAGATCCTCCTCCCATGGCACTTACCCCAGCTGCTGCCCCGCCAGAAGCAGCGCCAATAGCAGCCCCACCTATCGTATACCAAAACCTGTCCCAGCCTTTCAATCCCTGTGCTGAAGCCATGTGATAACCTGAAATGGCTCCAACTATTGCTCCTATAATAAATTGTATAAATTCTCCGTCCGGATCAACAAATTTAAGTGGATTTCCATTCGCATATCCATACCTATTATACCCACCCGGACTCCAGGGCATAGGGATATAATTATCAGGTGACATCATCATACCCGTCATCGGGTCATACATGCGGCCATTCATGTTAATCAGATTGAACGCAGTTAAATGTTCA
>JBBQWJ010000177.1:0-7070 GCA_038210685.1 Chitinophagales bacterium
TCAATTTTTTATTTAGCCGGCGTAATAATTATATTCCTGTAATCTATTGGCCCATGATCGCCTTGCAATAATATCGGGCCCGGAGAACCTTCATCACTATTGATAGCGCCGCCTGTAATTCCCGGAATTTCCTGGTTACAAATAATGCGCTTTCCATTGGCATAAACCGTTACCAATCTCCCTACAAGTGTGATATCAAAAGATTGCCATTCACCCGGGGCTTTCGCTACCATTTCGCTTGGCGTTAAAAATCCATACACGCCACCAAGAAGTACATCTGAAGGTTCCATTCCTTTACTATCAATCACCTGTACTTCATATCTACCACGCAAATACACGCCGCTGTTGCTTTCTTTCGGATAACGAAATTCAATGTGCAATTTAAAATCTTTAAAAGTGCGATTGGTTACAAGATTTGAACCTGAATGCGGGCTTCTTAGCATACCGTTGGAAACGATCCATTGATTTTCGCCGGTAGCATGCCATTCTTTCATATTTTTTCCATCAAAAAGATGAACAGGAGTTCCCCACTGAGGGGCTTTATCACGATGAAGGCGCGGCGCTTTTTTTCCTACCCAATTATAGGTATTTCCATTTGGCATTGTCATTGTCCCTGTAAGGCTATCCCCCTGGAGTGTCCCTTCCACTTTAAGATCATTCGGCTCATTTTCCCATTGCGGGGGAATTGAAAAACTCATTTTCCCATTTTCTAAATAAATTCTTGAAATGGGACGTGCGCTTCCTCCAATACCTACAAATCTTCCAACAAGCATTCTTAATCCTGAATGATGGATTTCAAGCCATGAAGGATACATTTTACCGTTAACATTGATAGTAATATCCCATCTGGCCTGGATTGCCAGTGAGTCTGATTCTTCCCCATGAACCTTTTTGGCGCTTACTGATAATGAAATCAATAAAAAAAAGGAAATGAGAAAAATCCAAAAATTTTCCTTTTTAAATAGCAATAATTTTTTTTTCATGAGAAATTGAATTTTATTTTATTTAAAAATACTTGATATTTTTAAATAAAACCGGTTTATAAAGGCAAAAAATTTCAAATTGCAATAAATGAGTAAAAATATTGCCATAAGTTATATTCATTAAAAAATAAGGAGTAATTTTGGCCTTAACTCATAAGCAGTTAGTTTTGGTAAAGTGCCCCTGTTTCTACAGGGGCACTCAATTTTTAGGCAACTAAGCAAGTTATTCAAAATATTTATTTGTTTACTATAAAACAATTTAAAGGAGATATGGTTATCAATAATCCATTTCCACAATGCGTCTGGAGATGGCTAACTCAAGCCCATCGGGCAATGTAGACGCATCAAGATCAATAGCACGGAGCCGTGTGAGATCTGAATCCCATACGAATGTATCTACCGGGCCACCATTGTAACTCACATGAAATCTTTTTTCATTATTAAAATCAAATGGAGATATTTTAACTTCATAAGGTATTCCTTGCACTGTAAATTCAAATTTTTCTTCTTTCATAATTTTCTTCTAATTTAAAAAGTCACAAAAAGGATTCCAAAAGCCACAAAACCTTTCTGTTCAAATTTTTAATTTTTATCCATTCTTCCTTTTTGGAGCGATCTTGATACACTTGAAATAAAAGGCATTAAATAGCTTAAAGACATTAAAAAAGATCTTAAGTTGAAGAAATTCCTGTTATTCTTTTATCTTGTTCCTGGACAAAAAAAAAGGTTTTTGAGTGTTACCGCCACCATGCAAAGTGTAATACTACCAACCCTATAATATTTTGAAAAATTTCCTAACTTAATGGGCTCATTCAAAGAATTCTGCATTAACATTGCTGAATTAGATAAAATTAAAGGCGATAATGATCACCAATAATCCAATAACCATCTTAATAGTTGAAGATAATGCAGGTGATTACCTGATTCTTAAAGACCTCCTGCAAAGAATGCGGCTACCCGTAAAAAAGATTGTGCATGCATTAAATATGCAAGTAGTCTCATCACTTATCAACACTAAATTTGATGTTGTTTTGCTAGATCTTACGTTACCCGATAGCACTGGCGTTGATTCTGTTATTACAATGGATAGGCTTTTGCCCAAAACCGCTATCATTTGCTTATCGGGCCTTTCGGGAGAAGATACTGCGGTAGAAGCTATTTCACTGGGTGCGCAGGATTATTTGGTAAAAGGCGATTTCGATGAAAAATTATTAGCTAAAACTATACAGCACAGCTTTGAGAGAAAAAGGACCCTTGAAAATTTACATTTAAGCAATGAACGTTTTAAACTCATCAACAAAGCTACGCTTGATACTACCTGGGATTTAAATTTTGAAGATGATATCGGTCAATGGGGCGAAGGAATTATTCGCACTTTCGGTTATCCCGAAGAAAATCTTCTTTTTAATTTTGATACCTGGAAAAAGTTGATTCACCCGGATGATCTTAAACAGGTGATGAAAAACCTTGGTTACCATTTAACAAATCAGCTTAAAAACTGGCAGGATGAGTACCGCTTCACGGCCGCCGATGGCTCTTATAAAGATGTTTTTAGCCGCGGTTACTTTTTATTTACCAACAAAGGAAAACCCTCCCGGATGTTCGGTTCTACCACAGATATTACCGAAAGAAAGAAATTGGAGAAAGAACTTGCGGATCAGCAATTAAACCATCAAAAATTAATAACAGAAACCACCCTTCTTGCGCAGGAAACGGAAAGAAATGAAATAGGGAAAGAATTGCATGACAACATTAACCAGATTTTAGCTACTGTCAAACTTTATCACAGTATGATGAAATCAAATAAAAATGATGAGGGCGAATTACTGGCGAAAGCTTCAGAATATGTAAATGAGGCAATTGAAGAAATCAGGAAGTTATCAAAATCCCTTGTTTCTCCGTCTCTCGGAAATATTACCTTAAAGCAGGCATTGACCGACCTGGTAGATGAAGTAAATAAAACCCCCACATTGCAAATAATGCTAAATTATGAAATGGAAGAGGAAAAGACGATTGATAGCAAAAAAGAACTAATGATCTACCGTGTTGTCCAGGAACAAATCAATAATATATTTAAGCATTCTGAAGCCAAAAATGCGATCATTGATTTAAAAAAGGAAGAATCAGATGTTATTTTAACCATCAGTGATGATGGAGTTGGCTTTGATACCACCGAAAGAAGCAAAGGAATTGGCCTGCAAAATATAAGCAGCCGCGTAGAATTTTATTCAGGAAAATTGGATATTATTTCCACACCCGGCAAAGGCTGTAAGTTTAAAATTACGATTCCCTGCTAAGGGAAAAATAAGAATAGTCTTTATTTATTGGTTTACTGTTAACTACCTTTCAAACTATTGTTCAGCTTCAATTTTAACGCTCTACTTTTAATCGTTAATTTTATACTATGTACCTTTGCCCTCCAAAAAAATTTTAAGAACAAACAATGGTTGACCTTACCCATTTTGATACGGATTCTGTTTCTAATCCCAATAACGGAATTTTTGGGCTTCCTTTTACAGAAGAAGATTCAAAATTAATCATTCTTTCTGTGCCCTGGGAAGTAACGGTAAGTTACAAGGCAGGAACAGCAAGGGTTATAGAGCGAATATGCCATGCAAGCCTACAAGTTGACCTGTTTGACGTAGATAATCCGGACGGATGGCGGCAAGGAATTTTTTTAAGAGATGCAGATAAAAACGTGTTGATGAAAAGTGATTATCTGCGAAAAGAAGCTGAATTATACATCAACTTCATTACTGAAGAAGAAGAACTTTCTGAAAATAAATTCATGCAAAAGGTTTTGCGTGAGATCAATGAAGGAAGCCATTTTCTCAATAATTGGGTATACGAACAAACAAAAGATTTATTAGACCAGGGAAAATTAGTTGGTATCCTCGGAGGCGATCACAGTTCGCCATTTGGGTTTTATAAAGCCATTGCAGAAAAATTTGGCGACTTTGGAATATTACAAATTGATGCACATTCCGATCTGCGCCCCTCTTATGAAAATCTTATCTACTCACATGCTTCAGTCATGTACAATGCGCTTAATGAAATTCCTCAACTTACAAAATTGGTTCAGGTAGGCGTTCGCGATTATTCACCAGGCGAACTTGAATTTATTAAAAATAGCGATGGTCGCGTGGTATGTTTTTTTGATAAAAATATTAAAGAACGGCTTTACGAAGGAGAAACCTGGAAGCTAATTGTTGAAGAAATGATCATTCATCTTCCTCAAAAAGTTTATATTAGTTTTGATATTGACGGGCTTGATCCTAAATTATGCCCCAATACCGGAACGCCCGTTCCCGGCGGGTTTGACATTCAGCAGGTTTATTATTTACTCAGAAAAATAATGGCAAGCGGAAGACAACTGATCGGTTTTGATTTAAACGAAGTGGGCGTTAGCGCAAATGAATGGGATGAAAATGTGGGCGCAAGAGTCCTTTTCAAATTATGCAATCTGTTGATTGCTTCAAATGATAAATATGCAGTTTGACATCATTTTAAAAAATGAAAAAATAAAATCTTATCGTACCATAGTACTTATCGTGCTTTTGCTCAACCTTTCACTTTTTATTTTAATGTTATTCTACGATGTTTACCGCTATGAAGCCGCTTCAGCCATTTTGCTTGTAGGGATTTATATTTTTATGCGTTTGTATTTTATAAAAAAGTACAACCAGGGAAATTATCTTGACCAGGTACTTCTCTTTGTACTTGCAGGTTGCTGGTTCGGTTTGCAAAATTATTATATGGTGATTGCACTGGTGGTGGTTGGTATTCTTTATCATTTTGCCTTGCAAAAATTACAGTTAGTTTTTACAACCCAAAAAGTTATGAAGCTTAATTTTCCTGAAAAAGAATATTTGTGGGATGGATTTAATAATGTGATCATAAAAGATAAAATACTTACGCTCGATTTTAAAAATAATCACCTGATTCAGGCGGAAGTGGAAGAACCCAAAAACATGAATGAAAAAGAATTCAATTCATTTGCGCAGGCACAACTCAATAAAAAAAACACGCCAATATCCGAAGCGGTTAAGTCACGCTAAAAAACAAATTTCACAATGAACCATTCACCATTTTTATTATACTCTGACGGCAAAGGAAATATCTATGAAGATACATCCCTGTACGTTTGTGGCAGAAGCGGATGGGATGCTTTACCTGTTGAAAATGAAGAATGGATTGAACTTCCGAAAGGTGGTCAATTGTACGAATTGCCCCAGCGACGTGGAATAGGAATAGATGTAAAAACAGGAGAAATGCGGCTGTGCGAAAAAGGTTGGGCGGTAGCCGCTTTTATCCCACCGGCATTTACGGGTACTTATCTTGCTGCGTATGAAACCTTACCTGATGCTGAAACACTTCCGTTATTTTGTTATACGGCTGCAGGATGGTATAACGAAAAGTTTTATGTTACAGCAGTAAGAATAGAAAAAGACATTCGCCAGGAAAGCGCAGGATTTGATGAAGACAAAATTGAAAGTGGTGTAAAAAATTTATTATCTGCGTATAAGCATAACCGTTTGGTTCAGCATCTTGCCAACAATTGTTGCCTCACTTATCATTGCCCTGCGGCACGTAATTTTTTTATAGGAAGATGGGAATGCCCTGTTCCGACTTCGCCCGCGTGTAATGCCAATTGCATCGGCTGCATTTCCTTTCAGCCGCAGGAAGAAACTATTACTTCTACTCAGGACAGATTACAATTTAAACCAACTGCGGAAGAAATTGTAGAATATACCGTACCTCATTTGGAAAACGCTCCGTTCCCAATTGTAAGTTTTGGCCAGGGCTGCGAAGGCGAGCCTTTGCTGATGTGGAAAACAATTGAAGAATCCATAAAAGAAATAAGAAAACATACTCAAAAAGGAAGTATTAATATCAACACCAATGGTAGTGATCCTGAAGCGGTAAAAGTATTGTGTGAAGCAGGTTTGAACAGCATAAGAGTAAGCACCAATTCTGCAAGGGGAAAAATTTATACACCTTATTATCGCCCAAACAATTACCAGTTTGAAGACATTGTTGAAAGTCTGAAAGTAGTAAATAGCTTTGGCGGCTGGACCAGCATTAATTATTTTGTTTTCCCGGGAATGACGGATAGTGTGGAAGAATATGAAGCCTTAAGAAAACTGATAAAAACAACCGGCTTAAAAATGATTCAATGGCGCAATTTTAATATTGATCCTGACTGGTATTTAGGAAAAATCGGTGTAACAGAAACAGGCGAAAGCCTTGGCATAAGGCAAATTATGAATTTATTAAAAGAAGAATTTCCGAATTTAAAGTTTGGCTATTTCAACCCATCTATTGAAAGAATAAAGGGAAATTTTGAAATGGATTATGCGCACGAATAATTAATATCTTTTAGCAAAATTAAAAATTCAGATTATTTGTTTGTCCACTATATTGTGAACAATTTTATTTCAACACAATACCGTCAAAAAACACCTGCATGAAATCTAAGATTTTAAAAATCACCTTTTTATTTTTATTGATCTCCGGATCTATTTCTCTGGCATTTGCCTGGGGCCGTTGGGGGCATAAACACATCAGCCGTGCGGCTGTTTTTGCCTTGCCCTCTCCTATGCAAAAATTTTATTACAATCACATTGACTTTATTACAGAGAGCGCTGTGGTACCGGATTTGCGCCGGGCTTTGCTCAATGACAAAAATGAACCACCGAGACATTTTATCGATGTAGAAAATTTTAAAATGCCGGTTTCTTCCTTGCCCAAAACAACCCAAGAGGCAGTAGAAAAATTTGACAGTTCTTTCTTAAACAGGAATGGATGGTTACCGTGGTACATTGATGATCTTACCGCGAAACTCACCAACGCCTTCAAGAAAAAAGATAAATCAGAAATACTTTTTCTTTCGGCAGAATTGTCGCACTATGTTGCGGATGCGCACATGCCATTGCACACGTCGAACAATTACAACGGGCAACTAACAGGTCAGAAAGGAATTCATTCTCTTTGGGAATCGGCTCTACCTGAAACATTTGGCGGTTCATATAATTTTAAAACGCCTTCCGCAGAATATATTAACGATATTCCTGCAGAAACTTTTAA
>JBBQWJ010000178.1:0-7048 GCA_038210685.1 Chitinophagales bacterium
TGAACATATAATCCAACTCTACTGCAGTAAATCCTTTTATGTGAAGATCAGGCCGGTGCGCTTTGATTTGGGAAATAAAATCGCAAAAGAAATTAAGGTCCATTTTTGGATGAACACCACCCACAATATGTACTTCGGTTACAGGCTTGCCGTCGTAGCTTTTTACGATATCCATCATTTGTTCTTTACCCAAAACCCATCCTTCGTCACGATGTGCATACAAGCGTGAGTAGGAGCAAAATTTGCAGGCAAAAACACAAACATTGGTTGGCTCTATATGAAAATTCCTATTGAAATAGGTTTTATCACCGTATTTTTTTTCTCTTATGTAATTGGCTAATGTGGCACTTACGCCGAGGCTTGCTTTTTCAAAAAGAAACAATCCTTCATCGTCTGTTATTCTTTCATCTGCAGCTACTTTTTCAGCTATTTTACTGAATGATCTTCCTTGTGGTAAAGCATTTATTAATCCTGATAATTCTTCTTCTCTATTTATGTTTTCCATCTGGCAAAATTACAAATAATGAATTTAGAATAAGCAATCATGATAAGAATCAACTGCAGGCAGTAAACAAACAAATAACCTGGATTTTTATTTTTTCTTTTCCGGTAACCAAAAAGCATTTATTGTTTAACGATCTTTTGGACTACCGTTTTATCAGTGTATTCCAGTTTTAAAATATAAACTCCCGGAGGCGGTCCGTCAAAATCAACATTCATGAGCGTGTATGCCTTTCCGTTATACTCTTTTGACCAAACCAGCTGCCCGACCGAATTGTAAATTTGTGCCGATTGTAAATTAACCGGAACCTGGTAATTCCTGATGATAAATTGTTTATGGAATGGGTTAGGATAAATTAAATAGCCCTGCTGCTTTAACCTTGCAGGAACCGTGATTCCATAAAGATTTACATTATCTATATAAAGATTATTCTGTTTGTTTCCTTTGAAAACAAAATAAGCCTGGAAGTCACTTGTACCTACAAAACTGAACAAATTAATGCTCACATTTTTCCAGGCATTTGCTAATGGAACAAATGCCGGTACATAACCGGTTATAGTTTGTAAATCAGTTCCGGATTTTTCCCACACTGTTGTAAACGTTTGCCCACAATCCGTTGTTACCTGCAATTCCAGCGTGTCAGATAAAGAAGAAGAATTGCCGGCCACATACGCATAATCAAACGAAACATACATAGAATCAAACGCAGAAGTGCCGGTAATTACAGACGATACAAATTTGTCTGTAGTGCCGGTAGAATTAGAATTGTAATCATTGATCACCATGGACGCTGCTCCGGATTTGGCGGCCGCTGTGGTTCTTTGCCATGTAATTCCTCCATCAGGATTTTCTACAGACCAGCCTGGTGGCGGGAAAGTTGGATTTTCAAAACCTTCAGAAACCGGCAGGTTTACTTTTCCCAGAACAAAGAAAGATTTCTGAAGCGTATCGTTTAATGGCGATTCATCTCCTGTTCCGGAAGAGGAAACAGGCGCTGCAGTAAAAACCGTAATCGTGTGTGAACCGATAGCAGGCGTAAAGATATTCAAAGGCACTTTAATTGTAGAATCAGCCAAAAGCGAAATTCCGGAAACCGTCGTCTGCGCAATTGTTCCATTATCAATTGAATAAGAAATAGTAAAACCTGTAATAGCGGAAAAACCCACATTTTTCACCGTAGCTATCGGAGTAACCGGATCCGTACATTCGGTAGGCGATGGCGGATTTACTGCCTCAACCGTAATATCCCTGGAAGTTTGCTGCTTAATATTAATGTTGTCAATAAAAATATTATTCCCATAGTCACTTGTATTTCTGAATACTACTATAATACTGCCTGATGAAAGTGAAGATCCATCCACCACTACTTTTTGATTCTTCCAGTCAGATGCCACCGGATTAGTATAGGCATTACTTGAAGAACCTGCAGTAGCCAGCGCTGCACCTGCTTTATTAAAATAAGTTTTATAAGTAGCACCACAATCGGTTGATACCAAAACCTGTAAACTATCATTATAACCGGCATCTGGGTAATTTTTATGGGCCAGGTCAAAACTGATCACTACAGGATCTGTGGTTGATAAAATAATTTTTGGGGTTTTTATTTCATCAACTTCTCCCACTGAATTATTGTCATAATTATCAATAAACATCGAATGGGCACTATTGTATCCCGGAGTAATCCTTTGCCAGGTTACATCATTTCCGGGGTTGATGATTGACCATCCCGTTGGCGGGAAGGTACTGTTTTCAAACCCTTCTGAAAGAGGTAAAGCTACCGGGTTGGGAACGGAAAGAGTTGCCGTTAAAGTATCATTTGCCGGCACCTGGTCTGTTGCATTTCCATTTACATTTTTAGTAAAAAATTTAAAAACATTATTACCATTGCCAACATTTATAGCAGGAAAAGTAACCATTTGCGTGGCACCACTTACCAGGTTGATATTGAGTGTCACAGTAACTGCAGGTCCGTTGTTAATCACATATCCCACAGTTATTGATGTGATAGTATTAATGCCATTATTTTTTATCAACACTTTAGGAACAAAATTTCCAGGGCAGCTTAATGTAGTTGGATAATAAATTGAACTACATCCGGATGTTTCAAAACCTCCGGGGTTTACTGATTCAACAGGTGAAGCATCGATTGTTGTAGGGTTTGAAGGTAATGTACCACCCAATGAGGTGATAAGGCTGCCCCTGAAATTACTAAGCACATATTCCATTCTTTCCACTTGTTTTTTGGTAAACATGCTGTAGCAATCATCATCTGTATAATCCATATAATCTTCATACATTTTTCCCGGAGGAGTAACTGTACATGAATCAGAAGTAATACCTGAAGGACAATTAGTGGTAGCAATACTTTGGTTGGGCGTATCGCCAATATCCTGCGCCGTATTTCCTTTGCCGGGAGGATTGTACAAACTAGCCGGCAAAGTATAAGTAGACCCATCTGAAGTTAAAGCACGAAAATCATCGCCGCTACAAGTATTTGCAGATGTTTCATCATCTCCCCAAATATGATTGATGCCAAAATAATGCCCCAATTCATGAACAACAGTGCGGCCTTTATTATATACAGTAACATTGCACGAGCTGATACCAAATCCTAAAATATTACAAAATACTCCATCGTCTGCCGGGGTCCCGCTACCCGGAATTTGCGTATACCCCAACGTACCTCCTCCACCGGAAACCTTACCTACCCAAATATTAACATAAGAATTGGGGTCCCATACATCAGCCCCACCTAATGATGTTCTTTTTATTGAATCGACAATGTTGTTAGGATTACCTGTAGCGGTACTGAATACCCTGTCAATACCATTGGTAAGTTTACCTGAAGGGGTTCTTTTTGCCAAAACAAACCGGATAGAAGAATGGCCTCTCACCGCTTCAAATGCAGAAGGCAGGCCCGTGGTATCAGGGTTCAGCCCTGAATAATCCCTGTTCATAGCATCAATCTGCGATTGTACGACAGCGTCGGAAATTGAATAAGGATTGGCAAGCACTATATGAAATACAACCGGAAGGTACACGATGCTTTGCAATCGTTTGGAAGAACGTAAATTATTACTGGGAGCCATTCCAGAAAGTCGCTCTGCTAATAATTTTTTTTCAGGAAATGCTTTAAACAACATTTGCACTCTTTGATCAGTAGCGCATCTTATGATTTTTTTTCCGGGATTTAAAAATTGCTGCGTGTTTTTCTTTTTTTGTGAAAAGCCGTTGAAAATAAATACAAATAATCCCAAGGCTATTAAAAGAATTTTTTTCAACACACGCGAAGATTTTGATTAATTAAAGGTGAAAATAGCAGAAAATTTTCAAGTATGCAAAGTAGGATTTTAAGTTGAAATCAAGAACAGGCACATTAGATTTATTAATTCACTTATCTTTCAAATATTTTAGGTAATACCCATTTTAAAAAATGATAGATTTGATTTTTATTTGCTCCCGAACTGCTATTTTAATACAAAATTTTAAACTAAAAACAGATGAAGAATATTAAGTTGCGGCTTATTGTAATGAATTTTTTACAATTCTTTATTTGGGGTTCATGGCTCATCACTATTGGTGCTTATTGGTTTCAGACAAAACAATGGTCAGGTACTGAGTTCGGCGCCATTTTTTCAACAATGGGTATTGCTTCATTATTTATGCCTTCTATTGCAGGTATCATTGCCGACAGATGGGTGAACGCTGAAAAACTATATGGCATTTTTCAAATCTGCGGGGCTATCGTGCTTTTCACTATCCCAATGATCAACGATCCATTTACAATGTTCTGGGTAATGCTGCTGAACATGATGTTTTACATGCCCACCATTTCCTTATCAATTGCGGTGGCCTATTCAGCTTTAAAAAGAGCCGATAAAGATATAGTAACCTATTATCCTCCTATTAGAGTTTGGGGAACTGTGGGGTTTATTGTTGCACTTTGGGTGGTAAGTTTATTTCAGATAGAAACTACTTCACAACAATTTTATGTTGCCTCCGCAGCTTCTCTCCTACTTGGCTTTTATGCTTTTACTTTGCCAAAATGCCCGCCATTACTGCAAAACCGCATTAAGAAATCTTTAGTGGATTCTTTGGGGTTGGACTCATTTGCCTTGTTTAAGAACCGGAAGATGGCGATCTTTTTCCTGTTCGCTATGTTGCTGGGCGCCGCCTTGCAATTAACGAATGCCTATGGGGATACCTTCCTGCATGATTTTAAAAATATTCCAAAGTACCAGGGGCTGATTGCCGTAAAATACCCGGCGATCATTATGAGTATCTCTCAGGTTTCTGAGACACTTTTTATTCTTGCTATTCCTTTTTTTCTGAAAAGATTCGGCATTAAAAAAGTGATGCTGATCAGCATGATTGCCTGGTTTCTTCGCTTCGGATTGTTTGCTTATGGTAACCCCGGCGACGGGCTTTGGATGATCATTCTTTCATGTATTGTGTATGGAATGGCTTTTGATTTCTTCAATATCTCAGGATCTCTTTTTGTAGAATCTCAAAGCGACCCTTCGATAAGAGCCAGTGCGCAGGGGCTTTTTATGATGATGACGAACGGAGTGGGCGCCGTATTGGGAAGTTCAATAAGCGGTATTGTGATTGACAGCTTTTTTACTAATCCTGATAACAGTAAAGACTGGCATGGCATCTGGATCTCATTTTCATTGTATGCAATTGTGGTGGCTATTTTATTTGTCATCCTGTTCAAACACAAGCATGTTCCTGAAATAATAGAAAAGCAACTTCATACAGAACCAAAATTAATTATTGAAGAAAAATAAAAGCGAAACAGGAATCAGGTGAATTTCTTTGTTTACCGTAACTTAATAATTAACTATTATTCGATAATATAAGTCTCATTCAAAAACTGTTTCCGGTAATTGAGCGGGCTCATTTGCATGTACGTTGAAAAAGTTTTGTAAAAGTGAGAAATATCCCTGAAACCGGTTTCAAAACAAATATCGCCGATACTTTTATCGGTTTCAATTAATAGTTGGGTTGCAAAATTAATGCGGTATTTAATAACCGTTTCCATAAAAGTTTTCCTGGTCATTTTCTTGAAAAATTTACAAAATGCATTCGGTGTCATTCCAATAATAGCTGCCGCTTTATTCAAAAAAATATCATCATGAAAATTTTCTACGATGTAGGCAAACACCTTATTGATGCGCTCGCGGTTATCATCTGTTTGTACAGAAACGGAATTCTTTTTATTCAGTAACACATATTCTTTTGAAACCGAAAGGCGGCTTAAAATTTCCAGCATCATCATCAGTTTTTTAAAGTTATTTTTTTCACCCATCACTAATTCCATTTGTTCTCTTACCTGTTCTTTTAATTTCCCATGGAACTCAATTCCTACATCACTTCTTTTCAATAATTTATGGACGTGGCTCATTTCAGGCGAATCAAAAAAATTGTTGCCTAAAAAATCGTAATTGAACTGTATTACGAGGGAGCCGGCTTTATCTTTTTTAGAACCGGATAACTTCCAGCAATGAGGCAGATTTGGTCCCATAAGCACCAAATCTGATTTTTCAAAACCGGTCATGTTATTCCCAACAAATCGCTTTCCTTTTCCTTCTGTTATGCACGTCAGCTCAATTTCGGGATGAAAATGAAAAGGCGCCTGAAATCCTTTTTTATCAAATTTTTTGATCACAAAGGATTCCCTTTTTGCAGCAGTAATAATTTCAAAAGAGGCTTTTAACATGGCTTATTTTGTAGCTAACTTATTAAAAAAAACAAAAATAGGATAAAATACCCCAATATTTTACCAATTTCATCCTTTTAATTATAAAAAAATATATAGTTCTTCGCTTTAAAATCTGAATCTATGGGAACCAAAGAATATAAGTTGCCGGAGCTTGACGATTTTAAAATAATTCCACAGGAACAAATTGTGGAATTTAGGGAAGATGGGCACACAATAACCACAGGGTTATTGTCGCGTGACGAAGTTGTAGCTTATCATTCACTTATTAGAAAATCCGCTTTAAAATTCAATACCGAAAAAAGAAAAATTGAAGACCGCGACACGTATGGAAAAGCTTTTTTACAGATCATGAACCTTTGGCGACATGATGAAAATGTGAAGAAGTTCGTAATGTCAAGACGGCTTGCAAAAGTAGCCGCCGATCTTCTGGGTGTAGAAAATGTTCGTATATACCACGACCAGGCTTTGTTCAAAGAACCTGGTGGTGGGCCTACGCCATGGCACCAGGACCAGTATTATTGGCCTGTTGATACCGATAAAACCATTACTATGTGGATGCCGCTTGTCGATATTTCCGAAGATATGGGCATGCTAACTTTTGCATCAGGTTCTCAAAAAAAAGGAAGTGTTTTCAACTATGAAATATCCGATGAATCGGAAAGTGAATTTAACACCTATATAAAGGAAAATAATTTTAAAATCAGTCGTGCAAAAACCATGAAAGCCGGTGATGCCAGTTGGCACACTGGCTTTACTATCCATAATGCTCCTGCCAATAAATCCAATAGATTGCGTGAGGTTTTTACTATTATTTATATTGC
>JBBQWJ010000179.1:0-6951 GCA_038210685.1 Chitinophagales bacterium
CGGATCCGTTGAACACTGCTACAAATGTGGCTCTTGATAAAACAATTACTGCCACGTTTAGCGAAGCAATGAATCCTTCTACGATGAATGATACGACCTTTATGCTGAAACAGGGAGCAACTTCGGTTTCAGGAACGGTAACCTATTCAGGTACCACGGTAACTTTTTCTCCATCAGCCAATCTCGCAGCCAGCACCATTTATACAGCCACCGTTACAACAGGGGCAAAAGACCTTGCAGGCAATGCACTGGTAAATGATTACGTGTGGAGCTTTACTACAGCGTCAATAGCGCCTCCATCATTTTTAGGAAGTGCTTCTGTTTTTGGAGCTTTTGGTGGCAATGCAGGAATAACCAACCAGGGATTAAACACGATGATTAACAATGGAAGCATCGGCACCACCGCTGCCTCTACGTTAGTAACCGGATTTCATGATGGAAAGACGAACGATATTTATACAGAAACCCCGCTTAACGTAGGAGATGCAACAGGCGGAATTTTTACAGCGCCTCCAACTCCGGGAAATGCAACTTCATTTACCATCGCCACGAAAGCCCTTGCTGATGCGACCATTGCTTATAACAGTATTTCGCCGGCTTCAAAACCAGGAGGAATTGACCCTGGTGCAGGTGAACTGGGTGGGTTAACATTAGCGCCAGGTGTCTATAAATCTGCCAGCGGCACTTTTAAAATAACCAATGGAGATCTAACGCTGGACGCCAAGGGAGATCCTAATGCGCAGTGGATATTCCAGACAGCAAGCGGACTTACAGTAGGTGTTGCCGGTCCATCAGGCGCCCGTAATGTTAAAATGATAAACGGAGGTTTGGCTAAAAATGTTTACTGGTATGTGGGCAGTGCAGCTACTATTAACGGAGCAGGCGGGGGTATTATGACCGGGACTATTATTGCTTCTGCAGGCGTTACTTTCTCTACTGCCGGTAATGCAGTTCAAACGGTGTTGAATGGCAGAGCGCTTTCCTTAAATGCTTCAGTAACCATGGTAAACACTACGGTTAACGTACCCAATCAATAACAGTTAATGGCTTTAGCTCACACACAAATTTCATCCCGCCTCAGGGCGGGATCTTTCCAAATGAATAATACAATTAATTTTTTAAAAAGATATTTTATGTTACAATTTCGTAAAACAAAGAATAAATCCGCCATCCTGTTTCTGATGTTAATTTTTGCAGGCGTGGCCAGTCATGCACAAAAGATAAAGCGAACACAACCCGTATGGTGGTTTGGTGAGTCGGCTGCCGCAAACATCAATTATTATCGTGGTACAACCCAAATGCTCAACAACAACTTATCAGTGCCAACTGCATTTCATAAAGGAGACGGGGTAAAGCCTTATCTCTCTTTACTTACCGAATACCGGCCGGGTAAAGTATGGGGTGGAATGCTAAATATAGCTTATGACAACCGCGGCGGTAAATTTGATGGAGTGAAAGCACCTTGTAATTGTGCCGCAGACCTTTCAACCAATATCAGCTACGTAACGGTGGAACCCAGCTTACGACTGGCTCCTTTTGCAAATGCATTTTATATTTTTGCCGGGCCTACGCTCAGTTTCAATGTAAGCAAAGCATTTACTTATACGCAGGAAAAGCAAACCGATACCAGGGGCGACTGGAGCAATATTCACAAAACTGTTTTCTCTGGCCAGGCAGGCGCAGGAATTGACATTCCGGTTTCTGCACGTGCAAGCGCAACACAAATGACCGTTTCTCCTTTTGTATCTTTTCTTACCGACTTTGGTCATGATCCGCGTTCTGTAGAATCATGGTCATTATACACAGTTCGTGCAGGCGTAGCCTTAAAGTTTGGTACCTCCAGGAAACCAATTCCTGCAAAACCAATTGAAGAACCTGTAACAACAATACCGGTTGTTCAGGAAAAGGACGTACAGTTTTCAGTTCGGGCACCTAAAGTTGTGCCATTAAGCCGCCAGGTAAAAGAAACATTCCCACTTATTAATTCAGTATTTTTTAACCAGGAATCTACGGATATACCTGCCCGTTATATTCAATTAAATGACGACCAGGCGGCCTCATTTAAAGAAGCACAATTGCAGGAAGGCCAGCCTGATAATTTAAACAATGGCCGTTCAGCAAGGCAGTTAGCAGTATATCATAATATTTTGAATATTATGGGAGACCGCATGCGCAGCAATCCGCAAAGCACTATTGCATTAATTGGCGCATCCGATAAAAATCCTGCTGAAGGAAAAATAATGGCCGGTAATATTAAGCAGTATTTAGTAACAGTTTTTGGAATTGACGGTTCAAGAATAAGTATTGAAGGAACAGATAAACCAGCTATCTCATCAGAACAGCCAGGCGCTGACAAAGAACTTGCGTTATTGCGTGAAGAAGACCGCAGAGTAGATATTGTAAGCACGTCTCCTGAATTACTGATGCAGGTGGGTGGTAGCAGTTCAGCTTTTTTAAAGCCTGTGGAAATAAATTCTACAGAGGCTGATCCATTAGATAGCTACGTACTTTTTAATACAGATGGCGCTACTGAATCAATGAAATCATGGTCAGTAGATGTTACGGACGAACAGGGAAATGTGCAGCACTACGGTCCTTATACACAAGACCAGGCTTCCGTTTCAGGAAAAACAATCCTCGGCAACAGCCAACAGGGTAATTATAAAATTGAGATGACCGGGCAAACCAACAATGGCGAGGTGATAAAGAAAGAAAGCTCCGTTAGTTTAATGAAAATGGATGATCCTAAACAACAAGGATTACGTTACAGCATCCTATTCAATTTCGATAAATCGAAATCGATTGCTTCTTACGAAAAATTCCTTACGGATATTGTAACGCCACTTATTCCTGAAAATGGAACGGTTATTATTCATGGCCATACCGATATTATTGGAGATGAAACATACAACCATACCTTATCGCAGGAAAGAGCAACAGGCGCCCAACAAATAATTGAGCAAGCCTTAGAAAAAGCCGGAACGAAAGACGTTACATTTGAATCTTATGGATTTGGTAAAGATACCGGCACAGCACCTTTTGAAAATACACTTCCCGAAGAAAGATTTTATAACAGGACAGTAATTATTGATATTATTCCTGCGAAATAAAATAAGTAAGAAATACCCATAAGCACAGGACATAGATTTAGCAAATTTGTGTCCTGTGCTTTTTTATGTATTTACTTATTTTGTTGCCTGCTTCCGCAATTCCGGTTCCATCATTTGAATAATAAGAAAAACCTGTTTTCATCTGTTAGGGTTTACGGATTTGGCTAATTAGTTGTAATATATCCGGATATTTGTGCCGATAATTATATTGAAATAGTAAGCAAAGAAATTACCGGTATTTTTATTTTCAGACTCATGAAACTTTTTATAAAAAATATAGTTAGCCCGCGCTGCATTAGCCGATTTTAAAAAAGCAGGCTTTGAATTGCTGAACGAACAGAAAACCCGGTTGATTGGATATCAACTGCCACACCCGATATTCAAAATATTTCAGTTCAGGCAGATATCAGTTTACAATTGCAAAAATGGGCTTGGATGCACTGGTAGAGCAATAAATGTTGAAGTTTTTATTTCAGTTTTTGAATAAAAAATCAAAAAAAACATTAACAGGGGGAAAAAACTACCGCATTTAAAAAAACCTATTTTTACATGTTATAAAGAAAGTTTTTTTCGAATTAATATCCCACATCAAAGCATGTCTAATAAAGATGACCAGATTGAAACGCTCGTTGAACGTAATGACGAACTGGAAAATTATTTTCGAAATACGATCATTCCTCAATTATATATAGACGGTAACCTGGTACTGCGAAAGTTTACTCCACCGGCAATGAAACAGTTTAGTTTATCATCTGCAGATATAGGAAAGCCGATTGAAGAGGTGAAAGATAATTTTCGTTTTCCAACATTTATAGAAAATATACAGCAAGTACTGGAAACAAATGAAATTCTTGAAAAAGAAATTCAAACCACAGATTTTAAATGGTATCAAATGAACATCCTTCCTTATGTGCAGGGACAGGACAATAAAACAAATGGCGTCATCATTACATTTGTTGATATTACAGCGCGCATCCGTGAATTAAATACGCTGGAAAGATTGATATCGGATCATGAAACCTTGTTAGACACGGTTTCGCATGACGTAAAAACGCCGCTAACCACTATGGTTCTTGCCATTGATTTATTTAAAGATGTGTCTCCTGAAGATGAAAGAGAATTTCAAACTCTTCTGCAAATGCTGGATAACGCCATAAGAAAAATGCATGATGTTATACATGAATTAATGGATACCCGGAAGCAGGAACATAAATATAAATCGGAAGAAGAGCTTTTAAGCTTTAATTATATTCTTGAAGATGTGCGCCTTACACTAAGGCCTAACATAGAAGATTCCGGAGCAATTATAAAAAGTGAATTGAATGTACAGGAAATAACTTTTACCCGAAGAAAATTAAGAAGCATTATTTACAATTTGGTCAATAATGCCATCAAATTCAGATCACAGGAATGCCCGCCGGAAATTTTTATCCGGACAGACCGCGAAAATGATTTTATAATCATTTCCGTAAAAGATAATGGAATCGGTATAGAAGCCAGTAAACAGGAAGCTATATTTTCAAAATATTTTCGTATCCAAAACAGCATTGAAGGCACCGGCGTAGGATTATACCTTGTAAAGGAAATCGTAAATAATGCAGGTGGAAAAATTGTATTAGAAAGCCAACCAGGCAAAGGATCTGAATTTAAAGTCTATTTAAAAAACCCGTAAATTCTCATTATAATTTTTGCAGTAAAGCAATAAATTACAAGATATTTGTGGCGATAATTTATTCAGGTAGTAAGCAAAGAAATTACTGGTATTTTTATTTCAAACGAATGAAACTTTTTATAAAAAATATGGTTTGTCCGCGCTGCATCATGAGCGTTGAGCAAATTTTAAAAGAAAATAAACTACAGGCAAAATACGTGCAGTTGGGCGAAGTAGAATTATTAAAAATCGCTTCAAAGGCACAATTGCAAAAGCTTTCAGCCGAACTGGAAAAAGTGGGTTTTGAATTATTGGACGATCAGAAAACCCGTATGATCGAAAAAATAAAAACATTGCTGATTGAAAAAGTGCAGCAGGGCGATATCGAAGATCATTTTAGTATTCAAAAATTTTTGAGTAAAAAAATATTAAAAGATTATTCTTCGTTAAGCAAGCTTTTTTCTGAAGTGGAAGGAATTACCATCGAACAATTTTTTATCCTGCAAAAAATTGAAAAGACTAAAGAATGGCTTACCTACAATGAACTCTCACTTGGCGAAATCGCGCTAAACCTTGGCTACAGCAGTACACAGCACCTTTCCAGCCAGTTTAAGAAACTTACCGGGATGACACCCACCGCTTTTAAAGCACTCGGAACTTCTCTTCGAAAAACAATTGATAAAGTAGGAATCAATAAAAAAAGTTGATTTACTGCAGAACCCGGGCTTTCAATTATCTGCACATCTTTCACAAAAATCTATACGGCTTTAAAAAATAAGCGGGCGACCTTTGCTTCGTAAAAGATATAGTATGACTGAAAATGTTGCAGATATTAAAACCGTTAAAAAATCTTTTCCTGTAACAGGGATGAGTTGCGCTTCATGCGCCAGTAGTGTTGAAACCACTTTGAAAGATGAACCCGGCGTGGTGAAGGCTGCCGTCAATTATGCAAATGGCGAAGCTTCTGTTGAATATATGCCAACCCTTGCTGATGTACATCATTTCAAACAATCAATTCAAGCTTCAGGATACGATTTGATAATTGAAGAAACAGAAGAAAGTGAAGAAGCAGTAAATGATTTGAAAGAAAACTATTACA
Organism: Chitinophagales bacterium; assembly: GCA_038210685.1. Taxonomy (GTDB): domain Bacteria; phylum Bacteroidota; class Bacteroidia; order Chitinophagales; family Chitinophagaceae; genus Ginsengibacter. The sequence goes on from JBBQWJ010000179.1 coordinate 5,861, forward strand.
ATACGCTTCGTAAAAGAACCATTCTTTCGGTGATTTTTTCTGTTCCAATTGTTTTGATAGGAATGGTTTTTCCAGGGATTCCCTATGCTGGTTTTATTATGTGGGCGCTCGCAACGCCGGTAGTTCTGTATTTTGGAAGGCAGTTTTTTATCAATGCATGGAAACAGGCAAAACACAGGTCTGCAAATATGGATACGCTGGTGGCGTTAAGTACCGGGATCGCTTACGGGTTCAGTGTTTTCAATACTTTGGATCCTCAATTCTGGCTAAACCGTGGTTTGCAACCGCATGTTTATTTTGAAGCCGCCGCGGTGGTAATTAGTTTTATCCTGTTGGGTAAAATGATGGAAGAAAAAGCCAAATCAAATACTTCTTCTGCCATAAAAAAATTGATTGGCCTCCAACCTAAAACTGTAACTGTTATCAGCAGCAACGGTGAAGAAAAAATAATTAAAATTTCTGAGGTAGCAGTAGGAGACAAGGTCCTGGTAAAACCGGGCGAAAAAATTGCTGTGGATGGTTTGGTTTTTTCAGGTAATTCATTTGTCGATGAAAGTATGATTTCAGGTGAACCTATTCCTATTGAGAAAAAGAAGGATGAAAGAGTTTTTGCAGGAACGATCAATCAAAAAGGAAGTTTTGTTTTTGCAGCCACAAAAGTAGGTGCAGACACGATGCTGGCTCATATCATTAAAATGGTAAAAGAAGCGCAGGGAAGTAAAGCGCCAGTTCAAAAATTGGTAGATAAGATAGCAGGAATTTTTGTACCGGTGGTGATGGGAATTGCAATTTTATCATTTGTTGCCTGGATTATTTTGGGTGGCGATAATGGTTTAACTCATGGATTGCTGGCAATGATAACTGTTTTGGTTATTGCTTGTCCGTGCGCACTCGGTTTGGCCACGCCAACCGCAATAATGGTAGGTGTTGGCAGAGGAGCGGAAAATGGAATTTTAATAAAAGATGCTGAAAGCCTTGAACAGGCAAAAAATATAAATGCGATCATTTTGGATAAAACCGGAACCATCACTGAAGGTCATCCTCAGGTAGCAGGTATCGTTTGGAAAAATGGTGAGGATATCACTAAAAAT
>JBBQWJ010000180.1:0-6871 GCA_038210685.1 Chitinophagales bacterium
AAACTTGACCAGGCTTTGTATCGTGAAATGGAAGCATTTTCCAAATTTGGTGGTGACCTTGATGCTGCTACGAAATCTGTTTTGGATAAAGGAGCAAGAAACGTGGAAATCTTAAAACAACCCCAGTTTTCTCCTTATCCCGTTGAAAAGCAGGTAGCAATTATTTACCTGGGAACTAATGGATTGATCAGCAATGTGGCTGTTTCAAAAGTTAGGGATTTTGAAGACCAGTTTTTATTAGAAATGGAAAACAAATTACCGGAAGTTCTTGCAGAGTTTAAGAAAGGGAATTTGCCTGAAGATGGTGTTAAGAAGATGGTTGTCCTGGCAAAAGGTATTTCAAAGCAGTTTGAATAAAATAATATATCTGAATAATAAAAAAGGGAGATTTTTTCTCCCTTTTTTATTTCTTTTCAGACCTTTCTTCAAAAGATCTATTTCTGCTCTTTCAAAATTTGTCTTTTGCTGTTCTTCAATATTTATTTGCTTCTGCTCCGTCATTTGTATTTATAATTGTTCCCAAAAAAAATGGGAAAGAAAATTATATTTTCTACTCTAAGTTAATTTTTAAAATTACTATAAAGTAAAATCTCTGTTATTTGTTCGTTTACTGGTTAAGAGAATTACCTTCCAAACATTTTATTCATCTCCTCTTTTTTAAATTCAAGAAAAACAGGTTTGCCGTTGGGAGTAGTATTGCTGATCTTACAATTGAATAAATCTTCAACCAATTTTTCCATTTCTTTTTCAGATAAATAAGTACCGGCTTTTGTGGCGCGTTGCCACGCCATAGAACGAAGTAATTTTTCTCTTTTGCTGTAATTGATATCGATATTAAAATGTTTATACTGCTCCAGAATTTTTTCCAATGAATCTTTTTCATTTCCATCAGGAACGTCCGCGGGCGAGCCCTGGATAATGAAAGTGTGATTTCCAAAAGGTTCTACCTGGTAACCAAGAATATGAAGATCAGGAAGAAGTTCATTCAGTAAAACAGAATCAGCAGGAGCAAGTTCTATAGCGGTCGGAAATAAACTCCTTTGCACTGATATCGGTTTGCCTTCCATTGCATCAATGAATCTTTCGTATAAAATCCGTTCGTGCGCGTTTTGCTGATGGATCACTATAAAACCATTTTCATTTTCAGCAACAATAAAACTTTTATGTATTTGAATTAAAGATGCTGAAGTTGGTTTTTTACCCGCTACTGCTAAAACCGGGTTTTTAAAAGGAGACGGAAAATCATCTTTTTGCTCTTTCGGTAAGTGTAAGTCATTTGAATCAAATGCATTTCGTTTCAACAAATTGTCATCCCAGGCTTCGAGGTCACTTTTACTTTCGATAAAATGAGCCTGGTTTTTTTGAGTGAACGTTTTGTAAAGAGAAGTGCCGGTGGCTGAATATTGTTTTTCCGGTGTGAAAGGTTTACTCACCGCATCCGTTTGCTGAATAGAAACATCAAGATCAAAATCTAAAGTGGGTGTTACACTATACTGCGCCAGCGAATGTTTTACGGCTGATTGAACAAAAGCATAAATTAATTTCTCGTCTTCAAATTTTATTTCCTGCTTGGTAGGGTGAACATTTATATCCAGCCGCGACGGATCAATATCAATAAATAAAGTATACATCGGGAAACTGTCTTTGGCGATCATATCGCTGAAAGCATTCATAACCGCGTGGTTCAGGTAAGCGCTCTTTATAAAACGGTTGTTTACAAAGAAATACTGATCGCCTCTTGTTTTCTTGGCGGTTTCGGGTTTGCCTACGAAACCATAAATATTCATATAATCCGTTTCTTCTTTTACACTTACTAATTTTGCTGAATAGCTATTTCCCAAAATCTGGATGATCCTTTGTTTTAGCGATCCTTTTTCCAAATGAAATACTTCCTGTCCATTTGAAGTGAGAGAAAAGAATAATTGAGGGAAAGCCATTGCCACACGAATAAATTCATCTACAATATGCCGGAGTTCTGAAGCATTACTTTTTAAAAAATTTCTTCGTGCCGGCACATTGAAAAACAAATTTTTCATTGAAATATTAGTGCCTTCATTGGTGGCTACAGGTTCCTGCGTTTTTACCACGCTGTTTTCTATTTCGATAAAAGTTCCGATAGTCTCGCCGGTTTTTTTTGATTTCAATTCTACCTGGGCCACACCTGCAATACTCGCTAATGCTTCTCCGCGAAAGCCCATCGTTTTTATGTGAAACAGGTCATCAATATTTTTTATTTTTGATGTCGCATGGCGTTCAAAGCTCATCCTGGCGTCGGTTTCGCTCATTCCTTTTCCATTGTCGATCACCTGCACAAGCGCCTTACCTGCATCGTTTACAAAAAGTTGTATTTCTGTAGCTCCGGCATCCACCGCATTTTCCAACAGTTCTTTTACAGCGCTTGCAGGACGTTGTATTACTTCTCCGGCGGCAATCTGGTTGGCAATGTTTTCCGGTAATAAATTGATGATGTCAGCCAAAATTCATTTTAATTTTAGGTTACAAAATTAACTCTTATTTTACGGAAGGGTTTACCGCTTTTAAAAAGTTATAACCGGATTTATATTCGCCGTTTATTGTAAATTTGTTTGAATAAAAAAATAAAAATTTCTTTTGAAATATAATCAAAGCACCTTAAATAAACTCGAAAAAATTCTGGATGAATCCGGCTATATTGTTCGATATGAGCGTGGCTCTTTCCAAAGCGGGTATTGCATTTTGGAAGATAGAAAAGTGGTGGTGCTTAATAAATTTTTAATTCCAGAAGGAAGGATTAATACGTTGATGGATATTATTCCCACTTTAAATATTGACTACGATCTGCTTACTCATGAATCTCAAAAATTATATGACGAAGTGAAGTCCAGGAATGCAACCGTGGAAAAATAAATTCTTTTGTCTCTTTAAAAATTTTCTTAATCAGCTTAGGCTCTATAAAATATTTTATCTTTGAAGTGTGACTTATCCTGATCTTCGAATTACTTTTTTGGGCACCGGTACAAGTGGAGGCGTTCCTATGATTGCCTGTGATTGCGCCATTTGTTCTTCAGAAAATGAAAATGACAAAAGGTTGCGGAGCAGCATCCTTGTTGAAAGTGAAAATACTTCTTTGGTAGTAGATACCACGCCCGATTTTCGTACACAAATGTTGCAAGAGCACGTAAAAAAACTGGATGCTGTTATTTTTACGCATCCACATAAAGACCATATTGCCGGCCTTGATGATATAAAAGCCTTTAATTATTTTCAGAATAAAGCGGTTGAAGTATATGCGAATAAATTGACGGAAGAAGCTCTGCGCCGTGAATATTATTACATTTTTGCAGAAAAAAAATATCCGGGTATTCCTGATATCAATTTAAAAACTATTACAGATAAACCTTTTATGGTAGGTGATATTCCTGTGCTACCTGTTTTGGTTTTTCATTTAAATATGCCAGTTTTAGGTTTTCGTTTTGGAAGTTTTACTTACATCACCGATGCCAACCGGATAGAAAAAGAAGAAAAAGAAAAAATTAAAGGAAGTGAAATTTTGGTGGTAAATGCGCTTCGCAAAAAAGAGCACATTTCTCATTTCAATTTGCAACAAGCCATTGACCTTGTGAATGAATTGAAAATTCCTACGGCATACTTTACCCACATTAGCCACCAGCTTGGTTTACACGCTGATATTGAGAATGAATTGCCTTCCAACATGCATCTTGCTTATGATGGGTTACAAATTATTATTCCGGCCTCATCCCAACCCTTCTCCAATGGAGAAGGACACGCTCTGTAAACTCAAATTTTCAATGGATATTCTGAAAATTTCTTTGTTTACTGGAGAATATTTAAAACCCTCCTTTGGAAGGCAGGGAGACTACACGCTGCTTTCCTGCATTTCAAACTGCATCTTATGCAGATTAAAATAATGTCCTTGTAATGCCATCAACTCGCTGTGAGTACCTATTTCCTTTATCTCTCCTTTATCAAGAACTATAATTTTGCTGGCTTTGCGTATAGTAGATAAACGATGGGCAATTACAATAGAAGTGCGGCCACTGATCAATTTATCAATGGCATGTTGAATGAGCAATTCACTTTCGCTATCAATAGAAGAAGTGGCTTCATCCAAAATAAGGATCGAAGGATTGTATAAAAGTGCGCGGATAAAGGATAACAATTGACGCTGCCCCAGAGAAAGCGTAGAGCCGCGCTCCATTACATCAAAATCATATCCGCCAGGCAACTGCATAATAAAATCATGAACGCCGATCATTTTTGCCGCTTCAATGGCATCGCTCTTTTTAATGTTAGGATTTCGGAGCGTAATATTATCCAACACCGAACCACTGAATAAAAATACATCCTGCAAAACCACGGCTATCCTGCTTCTCAGGAAATCAATATCATAATCGAGGATATTGTGATCATCAATTTTTATTTCTCCCTTATTGATTTGGTAAAGGCGGTTTAATAAACTTATGATCGAAGTTTTTCCGCTGCCTGTATGACCAACAATCGCTAATGTTTCTGAAGGGGCAATAGAAAAGTTGATATCTTTTAAAACATAATCTTCTTTGTTATAGGCAAACCAAACGTGATCAAATTCCACTTTTCCTTCAACCGCTCCGGAGTGAATGCCATGCTGTTTATTCGGAGTTACATCTTCGTTTTCCAAAACTTTAAAAACCCTTTCACTCGCCACCATTCCCATTTGCAATACATTGAATTTATCTGCGATCATGCGTACCGGCCTGAACAATAAATTCAGGTACATAATAAAAGAAATAATTACTCCCGGATTTGCAGAATAATTTCCTCCCCACCAAACCAGTAATCCTATAGAAAAAGCCAGGACGATCTCTACAATCGGGAAAAAAACAGAGTAAGCAAATATGGCTTTAATATTGGCGTTCCGATGTTGTTTATTGATCTCCTTAAACTTGTTGAATTCTTTATCTTCCACAGCAAAAGCCTGTACCACACTCATTCCTGTAAGATGTTCCTGTACGAAAGCATTTAATGCAGCTACCGCATTTCTCACTTTTATAAAAGAATGGTTTACGCTTTCTTTAAAAAAATAAGTGGCAATGATAAGAATAGGAAAGGGAACAAGGCTTATAAGCGATAAGCGCCAGTCGACCGCAAACATGAAGATCAAAATAGAGATAATAGAAAGCAGATCAGAAATGATCGGTATCAAACCATTTGCAAAAATATCATTGATAGATTCTATATCATTTATGGTGCGTGTGGTTAAAGTTCCGATTGGTGTTTTATCGAACTGGCGCAGGTTTAAACTCAATACTTTTTTATAAACCGTAACACGCAGATCCTTTACTACCGTTTGCCCAATCCATGATGTGAGAAATCCGAAAATAAAGCTAAGCGTGGTTTCTACCAGCAACATGCCTATTTGTATAACAGTGATAAGAATGAGCCAATGCAAATCCTTGTCCTTTATAAAATGGTTTACCGTGTATTGAATAAGATAAGGGCGAAGAGGAGAAAGGATTGCAAGAATAACAGACAAAAAAACAGAAAGATAGATCTTGTTCTTGTACGGCAGGGCATAAGCAAAAACTTTTCGTAAGCCACTTAAATCCAATAATTTTTTTCGCTGTTTAATATCCGGCATCAGGCAAATTTAAAACGAAAAAGGCAGATCGGTTTTTTCAACATAAAAAAGAATTGTTGAAAAGAATAGAACAATATTTATTGGATATTTTTAGCCGAAAGTATGATGAACTGAAGATTTACTTCCTGCTACTCTTAAATTATTCTGAACATGTTTTACGCCGGAAATATTTTCTACCAAATGTTCTGCCCGGCGTTTTTCAAAACGTGATTCTACACTTCCCGATAGGACCAGTTCACTATCTTTTATCCAAACCTCAATCCTTGAAGCATCCACCAAAGAATCTTCTGTTAGTTGGTCGGACGCATCTTCCCTGATTCTTTCCATTGGTCGTATATAATTCTTTGGCCCTTTGCCAAGGTGTGGTCCCCAGGAAAAATTTCTTTTCTTGTGCCCATAAAAGTCGTTGTTTTTATAGGGTTGAACATCTCTTAATTTGTCTTTATTAGGTGGCAATCCGGTTTGTCTTTCTACTTCTTCATTTCGATAATATCGATCGCTTCCGTCGGTATAATATCGTTGATCAAGGTTGTTATTGCCATTATTATTTATCCTTCCAAGGTAATAATCCTGGTCGCGGGGATCAAAGTTCCAGCGTGAATTCCTGTAATCATCTGATTCATGCCAGTCGTGCGGATAAGGATTCCAGTCATATTCTCTCATGATTGTATATTTTTGATGAAATAATAATAATACAACAAGAAAAAATTATTCCGTTTTTTAAAAAGTGAAAAATCAATTGATTTTTTGAATAAAATGGTGCTCAAACTCAGTAAATAGGGACTAAAAAAAAGAATTGGAACACAGAAATCATTTAACAAAAAGTTTTTAAAAGCGGGATTTACTGATTGGCTTTGTTGACTTCTTTCTACAAAAAATAAGAATCTCTTTTAAAAGTTGGTTTACTATATTTCCTTAAAAAATCTCTTTAAAGAACTTTTTCATATCGTTCCACGAAGCTTTATCTGCTGCTTCATTGTATTTGATTGGCATATTGTATTTTTCTCCTTTTGCTGTTGCGTTTGGATTGCTGAAGGCATGAGTAGCATCGGGATAAACTTTAAAAGTGTAATCAGCTCCGGCAGCATCCATGTCTTTTTTAAACTCATCTACATCTGGGTTTGCAAAAGGATCTGAGGCTCCGTGGCACACCAGGATTTTAGCTTTTAGTAAATCTTTATCAGGTTTTGCTCCGTTTAAACCGCCATGAAATGAAACCACGCCTTTTAGGTCAGCTCCCAGTTTGGCTGCATT
>JBBQWJ010000181.1:0-6861 GCA_038210685.1 Chitinophagales bacterium
TTTTTTAAACCGGAATGGTTATGAGTAATTCGCAGCCGTTGCCGGGAGATGAATTGATTTGCATTTTGCCTGAAAATAATTCCGAACGTCTTTTCATATTTGCCAGCCCAATTCCTCCTTTTGCTTTATTGAGTTCAAATCCTATTCCATCATCAGCAATCCTCATTTTTAGTTTATTATTTTGGATAAACACCCCAACTTCTATAGCGGTGCATTTTGCATGGTTAATAATATTTCTTAACTGCTCCTGCAATATCCTGTAAAGGTTTATTTGAATCTCGTGGGATAGTGGATAATTTTTTGCACTGTTGTCAAAATACATGAAAATGTTGTAGCTGTCCTTGATATTGAAACTTTTTAGCAGACCTTCAAACGCCTCTTCCAGCCTCGTGTTATCAAAAAATGCAGGCGCAAGGCGATGCGAAAGGTTTCTGATTTCTTCTGTAGCCAACCGGATACTTTCAGAAGATTGACAATACAGTTCCATTTCCGAAGGTGGTAAGGAAGGTTTCAGGCGGCTGAGATTCATTCTCGCTGCGGCCAGTATCTGGCAAACATTATCATGTAGCTCACTTCCTATTTCATACCGTTCGTCCTCCTGTGTTTTAATAATAGCTTTGGTGATCTTATTTTCATATTGATTTCGTTCAGTAACATCTATGACAATTGCCAATATGCATTTTTTGCCTTCTATGATTATTGGCGAAGTATAAATTTCAACTTCTATTTTTTCTCCGGCTTTCTTAAAATGATTCCGTTTGTACTTGTAAATTATATTCTGATTGGGGCCAGAATTATCGTTATTAACTTTTGAAATATCTGACTTAACTTTTGATAGTTCATCCTGCCTCAGGTCCATGATTGTTTTATTCATAAACTCTTTTTCGGTAAAGCCATAGTGTGTCATTGCGGCTTTGTTTATGAGAATAAACCTATATGTTTCCGGGTCAAAGGCACACATAGGAATCGGAGCTACGTCAAAAAAAGTGCGGAATTTTAACTCGGAAGCGATCAAAGATTCTTCCAGTTGTTTTTTCTCTGTTACATCATTGAAAAATCCCATGGTTCCACTAAAAATCCCATTTTTATATTCTGCCACAAGGTTCCCTTCAAGGTATCTTTTCTTTCCATTTTTTGTTATAAAAACTTTTTGAACATGAGAGATTACTTCTTCACCCTGGGCCGGAAATGGGGTCGGGGTTATATCCTTTTCATCAAGTATGTCTGAAAAAGAAAGAGTAGAAAGTTCGGCATCATTATACTCCAGGGTTTTTTTAAACGAATCATTTGCATAGACGAAATTTCCATTTTCATCACATTTCTCTATTATTTCATTAGTTTGTTCAGTTAGAGTGCGGTATTTTCTCTCGCTTTCCTTTAGTTCCAAATTTGTTTTTCTATTTATTTTCCCAATTTTTATAAGGCTAATTCCAATCAGGATCATCACGATGATTATTGCAATACTCAGTTGAAAATTAGTCCTGCTCGTAGAAGATATTTTTCCTTCGGTAACTTTTATCTCCTCCCTGTCTTTGCTGCCGGCGTTATTTAAAAGTTCTGTATTTACGAATTGAAATTGCTGGTATAAAGGAGACAGGTATTTCTCATAATTAAGGACTGCCTCATTGTTTTTTCCTTTTTTTATTAAATCAATAAAAGGTGTAAGATTATCGTTTTTGAGTTTTGATAAAGACTGTAATTTTTTAATAGCCATTTGTTCCTCCGTGCCTTGAACAAGGGAGGCATTTAGTGCAAGCCCTGTGTCATTTCTTTTGATTTTTGAAGTTAATTCTGCAATTTGTTGATCCTTTTCCCTGGCTGGTGAATAAAGTAATTTCAAAACAGAATTCTGCTCATTGATATTGTTATTATAACTATTGGTAAAGGCCGATTGACGTGAAACTGATTTTGAAACAACTTCAATAAGTACTGAACTTACTTTTCGCATATTCCAAAACTTTACGTTTTTTATAACTACCAATAAAATAAACAGAGCAGCATAAGAAAGTAGAAGCACCAATAAAGAAGACGGACTATGTAATTTTTTTCTCATTTTTTTGGGGCTTATTTAGATGTTGACTAAGGCTCTTGAAACAGTATATATAGTATGTATGTTATATATGTATTAAGTTTAAAAGCACTTAGAGTACTGAGAGAACGTTAAATGAAAGTGTATAGTATAAAGAAGAAATATTTTTATATTAAGTAGAAAAGCAGAGTTCTTCTTATGTTATAAAACACCCGCATGTGATAAGGGATAAAAAGATATTCTTTCCTTAATCAGGCCTCGCAGTTTGCGTTTAAGCATTACGGTTATTATGGAATCAAAACAAAAATCATCAGAAATTGTTTGTTTACTGGATAACAGTTTATCTCGCCAACTTCGCAGGAATGGAGCATATTAATAGTACCAAAAACGTAGGCTGATAAAATATTTATTGTGGATGTAATACAATGATGCAATCTTTGACTTCTTGTCTTAATATTGCATTTCAAAGTTCTTTAATTGGAAATTTGCTTTTTTTTGGCATACCTCTTGTCGCATTTTTTAAATATTTTTTTGAATACTAATAAAAGGATACAAGTAAACTGCCCCGAGAAGTATTTCGAAATGTTTTTAAGTTGACCTGGTAATGACCAAATTGGCCCGAAGAAATTTTTAATGCTGACCTGTGAAAAATTCCCTGGATTTTCTATAAATAATTATAATTTAATTTTTGAGCTTATAAACTTCATTTTTTACAATTGCTAAAAAACAACCAAAAGTTATGTCTTTGAAAGTTCTGTTTTTCTGCGCCATATTTTCTTTCCTTTTACCCGTTTTTTCTTTAGCTCAAACTGATTCACTGACTACCGTAGACAGCCTGTCCCAGCTTTCACTTGAAGAACTGATGAACATAAAAGTAATTACAGCCGCCGGCTTTATGCAGTCCTCTGAAGAAGCACCGGCGACGATAAGGGTAATTACCGCTCAGGAAATTAAGAACCGTGGCTATGAACAATTACAGGACGCTTTACGTGATATTCCGGGAATTGATCTGATTCATGTTAATGGATATTCACCCACTTTGATTTATTTCCGTGGAATGTACGGTGCAGAAAACCTTCGTGCTATGTTGATGATCGATGGCATTGTGGAGAATAATATTTTGGGAACCAATGACATGGCGGGGCCGGCCTACAGCCTTCACAATGTTGACAGAATTGAAATTATATGGGGCCCAGCTTCTGCATTGTACGGCGCTAATGCCTTTGGAGGTGTAATCAATATTATCACCAAAAAAGGAGGGGAAATCAATGGATTGCATGCCGAACAGGGATATGGAACTTTTAATACTTCTTTTGAAAAAGTAAGCATGGGCTTAAAAAAAGGTAATCTTGAATTTGCTTTTGCGGGAACGCTTTACAGTACTGATGGCCCTAAATTTACCAACAGAGATCCTAATTATTCGGCCTCCTTTGTAAATAAAGCAAGATCATTTAACAGCGAGATCAGTTATTATGCAAAAAAATCGAAAACAACCTTAGGGTACCGTTTTTATAGAACGCCAATGGGCTATGGTACATTCTTCAATAGTGCGACAACGCTGCTTGGTTTGCCTTCCCAGGGTAATGAAAACAACGGGGTGGTAGGAATAGTTCAAAGTGATGTAAGAGGAGAAAAAGGTGGAGTAGCCGATTATTATTTGAGAACAGGTTATTTGCAAAATGAATTCAAACCCAATGACAAGTTTAGCCTTCTGAGCCGGATTGTTTATCGCGAAACTGGTACTGCTGACGATTCTTATCTCTACATAACCTTTGATGGCAGAAAATTGTATAAGGCTATTTTTACCAGTTATTCTAATCGCGTTTCAGCCGATGTAGGGGCAAATTATTCGCCTTCTGAAAATCAACGATTTTCTGCCGGCGTTCAATTTTATACCGATAATATAGAAAAAGGTCAAAGGGGATCTACTTTCAATCCCACTCCCTACCTTCTTGATGGGCGCGATTCGGTTTATAATCTTCATGCCACCTTTTTGAAGCGCAAATATGTAATTCGTACAAATGTGGGGGGATATTTGCAGTATGTATTAAATACCAATCTGTTAAACAAGACAAATTTCACCCTGGGCACCCGTTATGATTACAACAGTTACTTTGGATCTTCATTTAATCCGAGGGCGGTAATTGTAAATCAACCAAGTAAAAAGCTGACTTTAAAACTTCAATTTGGAACAGCTTTCAGGGCACCAACTGAAAATGAGATTATCCAGGCACCGGACAGTTTTCAATTGAAAACGGAAAAAATAAAAACGTATGAAGTAGATGTCATTTATTCCGTTTCAAAAAATATGCGGATACAAGTCAACCTGTTTCGGAATGAACTAAGGGACGTTATTGTTATCTCAAATCTCTCAGGGTTGGTTGTTAATAAAAATCCCGGAAACGAAACTATTAACGGGCTGGAAATCAGTTCTGACATATTGCTTACACAAAAACTTACAGCCTTTGCGAACTTTACTTACCAGGATGCCAGCGGAAAAAATCTTGTTACCCATTTTGAAGGGGAAATACCAGATGTGGCCAAGTTTAAAGGGAATGCCGGATTTAACCTGGCTATTAATGATCTTTTTACTCTTAATATGATAGAAAACTGGGTTGGAACAAGACGGGCTCCAACAACAGACCCTTATGGGCCGGTGAAAGGTTATTTTCTTACCAACTTAACGCTGAGCACAAAAGAATTATTTAAGAAGGGAATTACCGCAAGTGTAAACATACAGAACCTGTTTAATACCAAATGGCTTGATCCTGGTTTCAGAACTGCGGATGGCACGCTTTTTTCAACGGTGTTGGAACAGCCGGGTATCAACGGTTTGTTTAAAATAGGGATTAAATTCTAAGTTAAGTAAGAACTTATAGCTTAAAGAAAAATTAAATTTACAGGTTAGCAACAGGAAAAATGATATTGAAGAAGTTAGTGCTTATTATTATCTTATGGAGTGCAACGCTGCGAGCGGTGGCACAAAATGCCGAACGGGAAGCTAACCTGAAGGCTGCCTTTATTTACAGTTTCACCAAATATATTGATTGGGGTGGTTACAATAATAATTACGTTTTCGTAATTGGGGTTATCGGCAATAATTCTGCTGCCATTCCTCCATTGGAAGAGATTGCAAAAACAAGAACGATCAATAATAAAAGAATTGTGGTGAGGATTATTAAAAATTTGTCGGATGTAAGAAACTGTGATATTGTTTTTATAACAAGTGAATGCCCCTTCCCTTTGCACAAGGTGCTGGACCAGGTGGGAAAGGGTGTGCTTACTATCAGTGAATCCAACGGTTATGCTTCGCAGGGAACGGATTTTAATTTTATAATCGTTGACCAAAAATTAAAGTTTGAAGCTAACCTTAGGGCAATCGGTTCATCGGGTTTAAAGGCGGGATCCCAGTTACTAAAACTGGCTATTATTGTTGATCAGGGTTAAATTAAAAATCAAAGACCAGGAATGTTTAGTTTCAGAAATTTGTCAATTAGGAAAAAACTGATACTGATGCAGGTATTCACCAGTGTGCCGGTACTTGTAATCATGTTTCTGGTTTTTATTATAACTGATGTAAGATCTTTTAAGCAACGGACTGTTGACAATATGATAAGCATTGCCCAGGTGATTGGAACTAACAGTATTTCTGTGCTTCAGTTCCAGGACGAGGGAGCTGCTATGGAAATGCTGACTCAGTTGCACAAAGTGTCGCCTGAGATTACTGAAGCTGCCATAATAAATAAAAATGGGCAGATTTTTGCCCGCTTTTCAGATCGGGGTGCGCTTCCAATGAATGTTCCTGCTAAAATGGAGGATAAAGACTATTTGTTCTACAAAAAGCAACTTTTGGTGACTTATCCGATTGTTAGCGGTAATGAAGCAATCGGCAAAATATTCCTGGTAGTACACTTAACCGAGTTACAAAAAATCATTCAAAATAAATACAAGCTGGCTTTCATGCTACTTTTGGTGGCTCTTGGCTTTTCTTTCCTGTTGGCTTTTTTTATTCAAAGTTATATTTCAAAACGCCTGTTGAGATTGGTAAACACCATGAAGAAAGTAAATAAGACAGGAAATTATAATACTCCTTTAGTAGACGAAGGAAAAGATGAAATTGCTACTCTTATTAATGTTTTCAACAAGTTGATGGCACAGATAAGGGAAAACGAAAAGAAAAAAGATGAATTTATCGGCATCGCCAGTCATGAATTAAAAACGCCTCTTACTACTGTGAAGGGATATATTGAAATGCTGAAAATGATGGAAGATGAGTATCCTAAAAAGCAATTCGTTGAAAGTGCTTTCAAAAATATACTCAAATTGGAAGATTTGGTTAAAGATTTGCTGGATGTTTCAAAAATAGAAAGTGGGCAGTTGCAATTGGAAATGGAAAACTTTGATTTGAGCCTGCTTTTAGATGATTCCATTGCTTCTTCACAGATGGTTTCTACAACGCACAACATCGTGCGAAAAGACCAACCTAAGGAGGAAATGGTTTATGGCGATAGAAAAAGAATTGAGCAGGTATTGTCGAACCTTTTATCCAATGCAATTAAATATTCGCCTGGTGAAAAGGAGATAATGGTGGAATTTGAAAAAAACGATAAGGAATCGATAGTTAAAATAAGGGACTTTGGAATTGGTATTCCTGAAGAAGAACATGCTTTTATTTTTGATCGTTTCTACCGGACAAAATCGTCATCCGTTCATATTTCCGGGTTTGGCCTGGGATTATATATCTGTCGGGATATTATTAAGCGGCACAACGGAAGAATATGGATTGAATCAATGGAAAAGGGCACCTTGTTTATTTTTTCTTTGCCAACTGG
>JBBQWJ010000182.1:0-6711 GCA_038210685.1 Chitinophagales bacterium
AGGTTCCCTTTTTGAAATTATCTTACACAATAACCACATTTTAAAATTATATTCATTTTGCACCTTTCATTGAAAAGATTTTAAGATATAAACTGATTCTTTAAAAAAAGATCCTTTTTATAAGAAATTTTGAATTATCTATATTAACTTCGCTTCCTATTCATAAAAATGAAACAATCCTTTTATCATATTGCCTCTTCTGCATTTGCAAGTATTTGCATACCTGCAATTACCTTTATTACAACCCGCTAAGGGTTGTACATTTCCATATCATCCATTGGGCTTTCGCTGCATACCTTCGTGAAAAATAATTCAATAAATAAAATTTAATAGTAATAAAAATATGCGTGTTTTAAAATTTGGCGGCTCATCTGTAGCAAACGCTGAAAATATCAATAAGATCGTTTCTATTTTAGAAGATCGTTTGAAGAAAGAAAAGCTAATTGTAGTGGTATCGGCATTAGGCGGCACCACAGATGCGCTTTTAAATAGCGTGATACTCGCTTCCGAAGGTAATGATGAATACAAAAACGAATTGCAAAAAATTGAAATCCGCCACCTGGAATTGACCAAGCAATTGATTCCCGTGGCTCAGCAGAGCCGTGTGTTGAGCATGGTAAAACAGCATTGCAATGAAATTGAAGACATCTGTAACGGAGTATTTTTATTACAGGAGATTACAGCGAGAACGAAAGACAGGATTATGAGTTATGGAGAACTTCTATCTTCTCAAATTATTTCTGCAAAATTTGAATCTATTGGATTTAAAAATAAATGGATCGATGCAAGGAAAATAATTATTACCAATTCCAATTTTGAAAATGCAGTCGTAAATTTTGAGGTTTCAAATCCAAAAATTCATTCCTGTTTTCATGATACAGATGAATCATTCTTTATCGTTCCGGGTTTCATTTCATCTGATAAAAACGGCATAACCACTACATTAGGAAGGGGTGGCTCTGATTATACCGCAGCTATTATAGCGGCTGCAGTTGATGCAACTGCGCTGGAAATATGGACGGATGTAAGCGGCATGATGACTGCTGATCCGCGACTGGTTTCAACTGCTAAAATAATTCCGAATGTATTGTATCGTGAAGCAATGGAACTCTCTCATTTTGGTGCCAAAGTTCTTTATCCGCCAACCATTCAGCCCGTGATGAGAAAAAACATTCCTGTTTGGATCAAGAGCACTTTTGCTCCCAATGACTATGGAACTTTGATTGAAAACACTTCTGAAAAAAAGGCAGGCAGCAGTGTCCGCGGCATTTCAAGCATCAATAAAATTGCGTTATTAAGTCTTGAAGGAAGTGGCATGGCAGGCGTGCCGGGTTTTTCAAAAAGATTATTTGAGACCTTAGCAAACGAACAAATAAACGTGATTTTAATTACGCAAAGTTCTTCAGAACATTCTATTTGTGTGGGCATTGAAGAATCATCCGCTGAAAGAGCCAAAGCCACTGTGGATGAAGCTTTCGCTGTGGAAATTGAAAGACTGGTTGTAGAGCCGCTGATCGTGGAAAAGGATCTCGCTATCATCGCTTTGGTAGGCGATAAAATGAAAAGCCACCCGGGCATCAGCGGTAAAATGTTTAGCGCTTTAGGCAGAAATGGCATCAACGTAAGAGCGATTTCACAAGGATCATCAGAAAGAAATATTTCAGCGGTAATCTCTACCAAAGATGTAAAAAAAGCAGTGAATGTATTGCACGAAGATTTTTTTGAAACTACCTACAAACAGGTGAATTTGTTTGTAGTGGGTGTTGGGAATGTAGGCTCACGGCTGCTTTCACAATTGTTACAACAATACAATTATCTTCAGAAAAATTTGCGTTTATCCGTAAGGGTTGTAGGAATTGCCAATAGCAAGAAAATGCTGTTCAATGACAATGGAATTGATTTGGAAAACTGGAAAGAACTTTTGCAGGAAGGTGATAAAATGAAGCTTTCTGAGTTTATAAATACGATCAAAACAAAGAATTTGCGTAACTCGGTTTTTGTGGATGTAACTGCTAATAAAGAGGTAGCAAGCCATTATGCAGAGATTTTGGAAAAGAGTGTTTCAATAGTTGCGTGCAATAAAATTGCTGCGTCATCCTCTTATAATTATTATGAAAAATTAAAGAACCTTTCGCGTGAATTTAATGTACATTATCTCTTTGAAACTAATGTTGGCGCAGGATTGCCCGTTATCGGCACTTTGAACGACCTCTTGTTGAGCGGCGATAAAGTAAACAAAATTGAAGCGGTTTTAAGCGGTACATTAAATTTTGTTTTCAACAATTACGATGGCAAAAAAACTTTTTCAAAAGTTGTCAAAGAAGCGCAGGACGAAGGTTTTACAGAACCGGATCCGAGATTAGATTTAAGTGGTGTGGATGTTGTCAGAAAAATCATGATTCTTGCACGCGAATCAGGTGAAAAAATAGATATGGAAGATATCACCAATAATGCCTTTATGCCTCTGGAATGCATGAAAGAAGGTCCGGTTGAAGGTTTTTATAAATGCATGGAAAAGCATGAAGCACATTTCAAAAGCATTTTAGATGACGCCAACAAGGCCGGAAAGAAATTGAAGTTTGTAGCCACTTATGAAAAGGGTAAAGCGAGTGTTGGTTTGCAACAAGTAGATTCCAGTCACGATTTTTACCATCTCTATGGAAAAGACAATGTGGTGGTTTTTTATACCAATCGATATACCGGGCAGCCATTGGTAGTAAAAGGTGCTGGTGCAGGCGCAGAAGTAACTGCTTCTGGTGTATTTGCTGATATAATCAGGGCGGTAAGGATCTAAAAAAAAGAAAATGAAAGAAATAAAAGTTTTAGCTCCTGCCACAATTGCCAACCTGGTTTGCGGCTTTGATGTCATCGGCATGGCGATAAAAGCGCCGTTCGATGAAATGACTTTATCATTTACCGATGAGCCTGGACTGGTTATTAAACATACAGACGAATACAATTTGCCGGAAGAAGTTGAGAAGAATGTTGCGGGCGCTGCTCTTATGGCATTAATGGAAGAATATAATAAACCGGTTGGCTTTCATCTTACCATTCATAAAAACATAAAACCCGGCAGTGGACTGGGTTCCAGCGCAGCAAGTTCTGCCGGCGCCGTTGTTGCCGCCAATCATTTGCTGGGAAATATTTTTTCAAATGAAGACCTTGTGCGCTTCGCCATGAATGGTGAAAAGATCGCAGGAGGCGTGAAACATGCCGATAATGTTTCTCCCTGTATTTATGGAGGTGTCACATTCATACGTTCCATTTTTCCTTTGGACATTATCCCGATAAACACGCCTGATCTTTTTATAACTATCGTTCATCCGCAAATAGAAGTGCGCACTTCGGATTCAAGACAAATTTTAAGAAAAGAAGTCCAGCTAAAAAATGCAATAAAACAATGGGGCAATATTGGTGGGCTGATAATGGGTTTTATGAAGAATGATTTTGATTTGATTGGTCGTTCGATGGAAGATGTAATTATCGAACCCGTGCGAAGTATCCTTATTCCAGGTTTTGATGAAGTGAAAATAAAATGTAAAGAAGCCGGAAGCATCGGCGGCGGGATTTCAGGCTCAGGGCCGTCCATTTTTATGCTAAGTAAAGATGAAGAAACTGCTAACAAGATTGAAGCGATCATGAAAGATATTTACGAAAAAATTGGCGTAGATTATAAAACTTACGTCACCGCTATCAATACTGAAGGTGTAAAAATTGTGGAAGCTCAGTAAACCAACAAATAATGAAGTATTTTAGTCTGAATAAAACCGCTCCTGTTGCCACTTTCAAAGAAGCCACCATCAAGGGTTTGGCGCCTGATAAAGGTTTATACTTCCCTGAAATAATTCCAAAACACGAACCCGGTTTTTATGCTGATATCCAAAATTATTCAGACGAAGAAATTGCTTTAAAAATTATTGAGCCATTTGTTGGAAATGAAATTCCTGATAATGAATTAAAAAGGATTGTTGCAGAAACGATCAATTTTGAAATTCCGCTGAAAAGGATAACTGATAGTATTTCTTCTTTGGAATTATACCACGGCCCTACCCTCGCGTTTAAAGATATTGGCGCAAGGTTTATGAGCCGATGCCTCGGATATTTTGTAAAAAACAACGACAAGAAAATTACCGTATTGGTTGCTACTTCCGGCGATACCGGCGGCGCTGTTGCCAATGGTTTTTACAATGTTGATGGCGTTGAAGTGGTGATTTTATATCCTTCCGGCAAAGTAAGTAGTGTGCAGGAAAAGCAATTGGTTACTTTAGGAAATAATATTCACGCAATTGAAGTAAATGGAAATTTTGATGATTGCCAGCAAATGGTAAAAAAGGCTTTTGGAGATGAAACACTAAATGAAAAATTATTTCTCACTTCTGCCAATTCAATAAATGTTGCGCGCTGGTTGCCACAACAATTCTATTATTTATTTGCATGGAAACAATGGGCTGATAAAAACAATCCACCGGTGATCAGTGTGCCGAGTGGAAATTTTGGAAATATCTGCGCCGGAATTTTAGCGCATGTTTCAGGTTTGCCCGTGAAACATTTTATTGCCGCGTGCAATGCCAACAAAGTGGTTCCCGAGTTTTTAACTACTGAAAAATACGAACCTAAAAAAGCCATCGCTACCATTTCAAATGCAATGGACGTGGGCGATCCAAGCAATTTTGTAAGAATCCTCGAATTGTTTCATCACCAGTTTAAAGACCTTAAAAATACTTTGAGCAGCGTAAGTATTTCTGATGAACAAACACGCCAAACCATTAAAGATGTTTACGAAAAAGAAAAATATTTATTAGATCCCCATGGCGCTGTCGCTTACCTCGCTTTACAAAATTATTTGATAGAGCATCCTGAACAAAAAGGATACATCCTTGAAACCGCCCATCCTGTAAAATTTTATGATGTAGTAGAACCGGTGATCAATAAAAAAATTCCCATACCCGAAAGTGTGGAAGCCATTTTATCAAAACAAAAACTAAGCACTTCAATGGAACCTGATTTTGAAAAATTCAAAGAGTTTTTATTAAGCCGATAGAATACAAATATATCTTATTTGTTGGTTTACTGGCAGGTTAAAAAGTTGCTTTGGACGGATTAAGCAAATCAATTCCTTTAGATTGGTAATCCGATAGAGGATTGCCTGACGCAACTCAACAATTGGAAAAACAAAGAAAAGGTATATTAAAATGAAAAGATTGTAAAAATGTACTGTTGTGTCTTATTCGTAAATACAAAGTAAATACAAATATTAGGCGAAATATTATGACAGAACCCGAACTACAGAAAAATCTTAACCGTTATTATCACTTAATAAATATTCTAGAAAAACTTGTTACAAGCATTGAAGCTGCTTTCTTAAATGACCACAGATGGTTTTTATATTCAACAAAAATTACAAGAAAATTTATTGGGCACTGTAAAAACCTTTATATAAATTCAAGCGATGCCTTTGTGATTGAAGATGGAAAAGAAAAAATTGAAACCCAATACATCGATATTCCCGGACTATTTATGAACGTAAGGTCGCAAAGCGACACTTATGCAATATTATATCATTTGTTTTTTGACAAGACTGATTGGGAATTAAGAAGATTAAGATTTGACCTCTGGCGGCTTGACTCTATAGTGGGATGGGTCAGACAAAAAAATCCATTTGATTATAATGAAGAGAATAATCAAATAAATGAAATCATTGACAAAATATTACATAACGATGTTTTTAAGAATTTAGGAGAATCGGAAAAGAAATTTGTTTTTAGAAATAGCAATGAAATAGAAAAAATATTTGCTAACTGGAAGTTTAATTTGAATAAGTTAACCTCAAAAGAAAACAAAATTTCTTGGAAGGAGATTTTTATTAATTCTGGTTTAAAGGGAAAAATGTTTGAGAATGCCCATTCATTTTTTTCAATGTACGTCCACTCTAACTTTTTTTCTGTTAATCATCTTATTAATCAAAGTCATGAACAAACTATAAAGGACAAAAACTTTGCTATAACTTTTTCATCATTTTTAATTGCACTGACTCTTGACGATTTTTGTGCAAGTTTTGAAAAAGGAAAAGAATTTGCTTCTACAATTACTTCATTGGACTTGGAAATAATAAAATCGTTTTTAATTGCTGCAAGAGAAACAGAAAAAATAAAATACTTCGCCTAATATTCGCAATAGCAACGCAGATGGAAATATTATCGGCTTTTTGTTTGCTATAGGGCAGCCGTTCAGGCTGAAAATTCTCTGCTGAACTTTGAATTATAATATCATCTTTTTTGTTCGTTTACTGTACATCTTTTTTTTTCCAGGTCGTGTCTCTCCTCAAAGCCTTGCAGCAAAGCAGGACACGACCGATCAATCTAAAGGAATATGAGCAGAAGAATAGAGATTTCCAGCACTCAAGCAATCACTACTCTTGCCAAAAATTGCAACCTGAAACTTTCGTTATATTTGTGCTATGACAGACTTGAATACTATAAAACAAATTCTCACACAATTAAAACCAGAATTGAAGGACAAATACCATGTTAGTTCAATTGGTTTATTTGGGTCTGTTGTACGTGATGATTTCAGCCCTTCAAGTGACATTGATATAATTGTAGATTTTAGTCAGCCCATTGGTATTGAATTTATTGATCTTGCTGACTTCATTGAAAAAAAGCTCAATAAAACTGTCGATTTGGTTTCCAAAAATGGAGTGAAACAGAAATA
>JBBQWJ010000183.1:0-6671 GCA_038210685.1 Chitinophagales bacterium
TTTGCTTTATTGAGTAATGGCCTTAATCTTGTTATTCCAAAAATTATCCAGTTTGGTATTGATGACTTTTCGAAAGGCACTTTCAACATGCGCAAGATCATTACCTGGTTTTCTATCGCCGCTATCTTAATTTTCATTTTCAGTTACATCCAAAGTATCATTCAAACTTTTGCTTCAGAAAGAGTAGCTCGTGATATGCGGGAAAAACTGGCTTCCAAAATCTCTCAGCAGGATTATGTCTACATCCAGGATACCACGCCCGGCAAGCTGCTTACCAACCTCACTTCAGATGTTGACGCGATCAAAATGTTTGTTTCTCAGGCAATCGTTTCCATCGTTTCTTCTTTGATACTAATTATCGGCGCGAGTATTTTATTACTAAATATCAATTGGAGATTAGGGCTGGTGGTGCTTTTGGTAATTCCAATCATCGGAATTACATTCTTTTTTGTTTTTAAAAAAGTAAGAACTTTATTCAAAAGATCGCAGGAAGTAATTGACTGGCTTAATAAGGTGATCAACGAAAGCATCCTGGGTGCTGCACTTATCCGCGTACTTAACGCACAATTCACCGAGTACAATAAATTTATGGATGCCAACACCGAAGCCAAAAATTTGGGGTTATCCATTTTACGTTTATTTGCTACACTCATCCCCATCATCATATTAACGGCCAACTTAGCAAGGCTTACCGTTCTGGCTTTGGGTGGTCATTTTGTAATCAACAGCAGCATGACGTTAGGAGAATTTGCAGCCTTCAACAGTTACATTGCTATTTTAATTTTCCCAATCATTATGATCGGTTTTATGAGCAGTGTGATCGCACGTGCCTCTGCCTCTTACCAACGCATTCATAACACATTGGAAACCCCTGATTTTGTTGACAAAGGAACAGTAAACAAACAATTAAACGGGAATATTAATTTGCAAAACGTGAGTGTTTATTATGGAGAAAATCCTGCATTGAAAAATGTTTCATTTTCTGTTGAAGGCGGCTCCAGAACTGCCATCATCGGACCGACAGCCGCCGGAAAAACACAGTTGCTTTATTTATTAACCACCTTAGTAAAGCCCCGTGAAGGTGCTATTTCTTTTGATGCCATTAATATAAATGAGTACAACAGGAATTCGTTGCTGAGCCAGATCGGCCTGGTTTTCCAGGACAGTATTATTTTCAATTTAACGCTTCGTGAAAACATTGCGTTTAATTCTAAAGTAACTGAAGAAGATCTGCAAAAAGCCATTGAAACTGCAGAGTTAAATGATTTTATAAAAACACTTCCGGAAGGATTGGATACAATTGTTTCCGAGCGCGGCTCCAGCCTTTCAGGTGGACAAAAACAGCGCATCATGCTGGCGCGGGCATTGGCGATTAATCCAAAAATTTTATTGCTGGATGATTTTACGGCAAGAGTTGATACGCTAACGGAAGAAAAGATTGCTGAAAATGTAAAACAGAATTATGCAGGAATAACCCTGGTTTCGGTTACACAAAAAATTGATCCTGTAAAAGATTATGACCAGATCATTGTATTAATGGAAGGCGAATTAATTGCAAAAGGCAAGCATGAATACCTGATCCAAAATTCACCTGAGTATGTTCAGATCTATCAATCACAAAAAAGCACAACGGATTTAACGGTTTAAAACAATGGATTACAATCTTAATATAGAACACGAAACTTCCACGAAAGCAGCGCTAAAAAAAATGCTGCAATTTATGAAGGAAGAAAAGCGCAATCTCATTCTCGCGTTTATTGTAATGGCATTGAATTCAGGCATCGCAATGTTGACTCCTTACCTTATCGGCTACACCATTGATCATTATATTCAAACAAAACTATATCGTGGGCTGGCTATATTTTCCGGCATTTTATTAGGACTTTATCTCATCTCCGCTGTTACCGATTATATGCAAACAAAGATCATGGGAAGCATCGGGCAAAGAATGTTGTATAGTTTACGCAATGCGGTTTTCAACAAAATACAAAGTTTGCCCATTGCATTTTTCAACCAGAACAAAGCGGGCGATCTCATCTCAAGAATTAATAATGATACCGATCGTGTAAACCAGTTTTTTTCTCAATCATTATTGCAATTTGTCGACAGCATTTTCACTATGACCGGAGCTGCGATCTTCTTACTCGCTATTCATGTGGAACTTGGAGCTTCCGCATTAATTCCCGCGGTTTTTATTTTAATTTTTGTAAAACTAATTTCACCATTAGTGAAAAAGAAGAATGCTGCCAGTTTAAAAAGCACCGGTGGCTTAAGCGCTGAAATACAGGAAAGCCTGGGCAATTTTAAAACTATCGTCGCCTTCAACCGGAGAGATTATTTCAGAAAAAAATTCAACGGAGCAAATGTCATTAACTACAAAGCCTCTGTAGGCGCTGGTTTGGTGAATACCGTTTTTGTTCCGGTGTTCACACTTTTCTCCAACATCGCTCAACTCATTGTACTTACTTTTGGTATTTATTTAATTTCTACCGGCAATTTTACCATTGGTTTATTGATCAGTTTCATCGCTTATGTGCAATATTTTTACCAGCCTTTGCGGCAGTTGGCAACACTTTGGGCAAGCTTTCAAACTGCAATGGCGGCGTGGGACAGGATTTCAATTATATTAAATTTAGAATCTGATCTTCCTCAAAAGACCGGAATTTCTTCTACAAAGATTCCCGACGCACCTTTATTAATTTTTAAGAATGTGTCTTTTAAATACCCGAATGGCAAAGAAGTATTGCATGACATCAACTTTGAATTGAAGCAGGGAAAAACATATGCTTTTGTGGGCCCAACAGGTGGAGGAAAAACAACAACCGCCTCTTTAATTTCAAGATTGTACGATCCTACAGAAGGTGAAGTTTTTTTAAACGGAAAAGATTTGAAAAGTTATTCTTCAGAAGAACTAAGCAAAAAGATTGGCTTTATTTTGCAGGAACCTTTTTTGTTCAACGGCACTGTACGTGATAATATTTTATATGGAAATGAAGCCTATAAACTTTTTGATAAAGAGCAATTAAAGCAAGTTTTAAATGACGAAGGACTTGGAAGTTTGGTGGAAAGATTTGAAGATGGTTTAGATACTAAAATCGTTTCCGGTGGTGATTCCATGAGCCTTGGTGAAAAACAACTGATCGCTTTTATAAGAGCCGTTTTACGCAAACCTGAATTGCTGATTTTAGATGAAGCCACTGCAAATATTGATACCATCACCGAAAAATTATTGGAAGATATTCTCCAAAAATTACCTTCTTCAACCACTGAAGTGATTATTGCGCACCGGCTTAATACCATCGAAAATGCTGATGAAATTTTCTTCGTCAATTCCGGTGAAGTTACTGCTGCCGGAGATTTTGATCACGCGCTGAAACTCTTATTGGAAGGGAAGAGAGAAAGTTAAAGTGCGACAAATTATTTGAATTGCCACGAATGTGGAATTGCTCTTAGATAGTAACCAAATATTTATTCAGGATATCTATTTTCAACAATAAATATTGTTTTCATTTTCAGCATAGCGTTAAGGCTAATAGCCAAAGATTTGAAACAAACATTAGGCGGCAGCCCTCCTATCGTTCTTTAGAAAATTAAATTGTATTTTTATAAAAGATTTTAATTGAAAAAATCAGTATTCAACTATTATGCAAGCAAATAATTTAAAATATACCTTACTTGATAAATTGATATCCGTTCAGGATATTACTTTGCTAGAAAAAGTAAATGAAATCATTGGGAATGTGGACATTAATAAAACAGTTTTCAAAATTACTGAGAATCAAAGAAGCATGCTTCTGAAAAGCGAAGAAGATATTGAGAACGAAAATTTCATATCCGATGAAGAATTAAATCAAGATGAAGATAAATGGCTAAACGGGTAATCTGGACCAATACTGCAAGAGAAGCAAGAAGAAAAATCCTTGAGTATTGGATTCATCATAATGGCTCTGATGCCTATTCTAAAAAACTATCAAAATTATTCAAAAAGAAAGTCTCGCTTATACAATCTGAACATTATCAAGGCAAACCCACAGATTTTAAAAATGTAAGAGTATCACTTGTGAGAAATTTTTCTATCTTCTACAAAACAGATGACAACAAAGTCATTATCGTAGGAATTTGGGATAACAGAAGAAACCCCGAGGACTTATGGCAAAATTTGGAGTCATAAACCTGATTTCTTTTCTATAGTAAACACACAAAAACACAAATTCCTATTTTCTTCCAAGCCATAAAAGAGAGTTAACAATCAGCTTATCCTGCCTCTTGCTGGAAAATGTAGAAGATAATGTCCTATTGGTCGTATCATATTTGTGTTCATAATCCATATCGTTATGCCCCATATTAAAATAGATCATTCTATAATTTTTATTCGTCCACACCACCGGATAATAACCGCTATGCCAGATCTCGCTTTGCTTTGGACCTGAACCTAACGGAAAGCTGCTGGAATCAATTGATACGAGAATAGCAATGTCAGGATTTTTTCTTAAATCATTTTGCCAACGGTACCATTCGTTAGGCGCAGATTTGAAAGTCTGCGGTAATTTTTTTGTTGCCGGATGATTAGCGTCTTCCACACGCAAAATTGCCGAAGTTGGGCGCCAGGTATTACTCACATATGAACCCGAACCTAAAAATTGATTGTGATACCAATCCCAGTTCATCGGGAATTCAGATGGTGTTAAAGCAAAAGCCGAAAAATGAAAACCCATCCACGCGCCGCCCTTTTTCATATATTTTTCAAATGCGGCTCTTTGTGCCGGATCATCAGGGCGTGTATCCAAAAAAATAACCACCTGGTAATGCGCAAGAAAATCCGAATTAAGATTGTCCCAGTTATTGGTTGAATCATAAATAAAATGATATTTCTTCGCCATTTCCGGAAACCATTTATTCGCTTCATGAACAAAGCTAATGTGCGCGGGATCTTCCTTTGCCGTGAAAAAAGCGATCACATTAAACCTGGCATTTTGGTTTTGAGCTTTAAGATTACAAGCAAAAAAGAAACAAATAAAATAGAAGAAAAGCGTTTTTGAAATTTTATAACAATTACACATCGTCTTTAAAAATAAGGATTGAAGATAATTTAAATAGATTTTTTTATCGACTTCAAAAGGAAAAAGGGGTAATAAAAAATCGTTGGCAGAACAGTAAAGCAACTTTTATTTGACATTTCTGTTATTCTTTGCATGCCTGTAAAATAATAACTGCACACTTTTTCGTTATTTTGTGGCAACAAAAATAATATAACTTATGTGTGGAATAGTTGGATACATTGGGCCGAGAGACGCCTACCCTATTATAATTACAGGGCTTAAAAGACAGGAATACCGCGGCTACGACAGTACTGGCGTGGCTTTGATAAATGATAGCGGGCTGCATGTTTTCAAGAAAAAAGGTAAAGTAGCAGAGTTGGAGCAATCACTAATAGGTAAAGCCGTCAACGGCAATATTGGTATTGGCCACACCCGTTGGGCAACTCACGGGGAACCCAGCGATGTAAATGCGCACCCACATCAAAGTAACAATGGAAAACTGGCGATGATCCATAACGGCATCATTGAAAATTATGCTCAGTTAAAAGCAGAACTCACTAAAAAAGGGTACACCTTCAAAAGTGAAACAGATACAGAAGTTCTATTAAATTTTATAGAAGACATTCAAAAAAATACGCAATGTCCGCTGGAAGAAGCAGTGCGTATTGCATTAAAAAGAGTTTCAGGCGCGTATGTGATCTTACTCCTTGATGCAGATAATCCTGACACAATTATTGCTGCACGCAAAGGAAGCCCATTGGTTATTGGTATTGGAAAAGGAGAACATTTCCTGGGTTCAGATGCCACGCCAATGCTTGAATACACCAAAGAAGTAGTGTATGTAAATGACTATGAAATCGCTATCATAAAAGCGGGTGAGTTGATTCTTAAAAACCTGGGCAACGAAAGGCAAATGCCTTACATATCCAGTCTCGATATTGAACTGGCTGCTATTGAAAAAAGCGGTTACGATCATTTCATGCTGAAAGAGATTTACGAGCAGCCTACTACCATTTATGATTGCTTTCGGGGAAGGTTAGACGCAGAAAAAGGAACCATCACCATGAAGGGAATCCAGGATAATATTGAAGCGCTCATCAATGCGCCACGTTATATTATTATTGCCTGTGGAACCAGTTGGCATGCTGCTTTGGAAGCAGAATACATAATTGAAGAACTTTGCCGCATTCCGGTAGAAGTAGAGTATGCTTCTGAATTCAGGTACAGAAACCCAATAGTAAATAAAGGTGATGTTATCATTGCTATTTCGCAAAGTGGTGAGACCGCTGACACATTAGTTGCGATAGAAAAAGCCAAAGAACAGGGCGCTTTTATTTTCGGAATTGTAAATGTAGTGGGCTCCTCCATTTCACGTGCATCGCATGCAGGCGCATATACACATGCAGGACCTGAGATTGGCGTGGCTTCTACCAAAGCTTTTACGGCCCAGTTAGCTGTGCTTATGATGATCGCTTTAAAGATTGCGAAGGAAAAAGGAACAATTAAGGATTCACTTTATACAGAACTATTGGTAGAACTTGAAAATATTCCTGAAAAAGTGGATGCGATATTAAAAGACGGAGATTTAATAAAACCAATTGCCGAAAAATACAAAGACGCTAATAATGCATT
>JBBQWJ010000184.1:0-6652 GCA_038210685.1 Chitinophagales bacterium
GAATGTTTTTACCGTCAATAGTGAAACGGATTAACGTTCTCATTTTGTGCCATCCGTGTTTTCCGGCTGCACCCGGATTTATGTAAAGGCAATTTAATTTATCATCATACATGATTTTTAAAATATGTGAGTGTCCGTCGATAAAAAGTTGTGGCTTATGAATTAATAATTCTTTTTTTGTTTCAGCGTTATATTTTGGCGGGTAACCACCAATGTGGCGCATCATCACTTTTACATCCTCGCACATGAAAACTAACTGTTCGGGATAAACGCTTTTTATATCATAACCATCAATGTTGCCGTAAACCCCGCGAAGCGGTTTATGGGATTTTAATTCTTCAGCAATCACCGAGGTTCCGAAATCTCCGGAATGCCATATTTCATCACAGTTTTTAAAATGTTCAATTACGTTTGGATCAAGGAAATTGTGGGTGTCAGAAATAAGGCCGATGCGTGTCAAGTTTTTTTGCGAATTTAGTGATTTGAGAAAAGGTAATTCGTTTATTAGTATACGGGTTTATTCTTTTGGTGAAAATAAGATTATGGATTATTTGTTTGTTTGCTGTATTTCCTAATATTCTAAACATTCTAAAACTATCTAAACTATTCTAAACAGTTACAGCTATTCCCTCTTCCTCCCAATTCTTTTGTAATTTTATGAACTATATAATATTCGTATTGTTTAAAATATTTCATCATGCCTTATTATCATAAATCAGGATCTGTTCCCCATAAACGTCATACACAGTTTCGAAAGCCCGATGGCGGTTTATATTCAGAACAATTATTTTCCACTGAAGGTTTCTCATCAGATTCTTCTTTGATGTATCATACTCATCCTCCAACACAAATTATAAAAACTGATGAACCATACAGCGTAGTACCTGAAGTGGCTGAAGAGAAAATGCTAAAACACCGTAGTTTCCAGGGCTTTAATATCAAACCAGAAAATGATTATTTAAAAAGTCGCAAGCCTGTTTTGGTAAATAATGATTGTCATATTTCATTGTCCGCTCCAAGGGAGAGTATGAAGGATTATTTTTATAAAAATGCGGATGCAGATGAAATCATTTTCGTACACGAAGGGAATGGCAAATTGAAAACTCAATATGGCGAACTTTTATTTGCGTACGGAGATTATTTGGTTATTCCACGCGGAACGATTTATCAAATAGAATTTGAAAATGATGATAACCGTTTGTTTATTGTAGAATCTTTCAGCCCTGTCCGTTATCCTAAAAAGTATTTGAGCAATTATGGGCAGTTGCTTGAAAATTCTCCTTATTGTGAAAGGGATATCCGTGTTCCCCAAAATTTGCAAACGATTGATGAAGAAGGAGATTTTTTATTGATGGTAAAGAAGAAAGGAATGATGTATGGTATCCATTATCTTCATCATCCATTCGATGTGATCGGTTGGGATGGCTGCTGTTATCCTTTCGCATTTTCTATTCACGATTTTGAACCCATCACTGGCAGAGTACATCAGCCACCTCCTGTGCATCTAACTTTTGAGGGCCATAATTTTGTGATTTGTTCTTTTGTTCCCCGGTTATTTGATTACCATCCTTTGTCCATTCCCGCGCCATATAATCACAGTAATATTGATAGCGATGAAGTACTTTATTATGTGGATGGAGATTTCATGAGCCGTAAGCATGTTACCCGCGGAATGATCACTTTACATCCCGGTGGCATTCCTCATGGGCCGCATCCGGGTGCTGTTGAAAAAAGTATTGCCATGAAAGAAACAAAGGAACTGGCGGTTATGGTTGATACCTTTCACCCATTGCAAATTACCAAACAGGCATTGCAAATAGAAGATGAAAATTATGTGATGAGCTGGGCGGAATAATTATTTAATTACAAAATTTGCTAAAAGCCAATTAATTTTTTTCATAAATTGAGCAAAAATTCTAACGTATGATTAAGTTTAGTGAATTAAAAAACGGGGATTATGTACTTGCAGAAAGTAACGGCCAGGCATGGCGCGGAGAAGTGGTTGACTTCAACCATGATGAAAAGGAGGTTTGTGTAAACAATGGTGTTCAGGATATGTGGTTCGATACCGAAAATTTATATCCATTACCCCTGGATGAAGAGCAACTTCTAAAATTGAAATTTACAAAGCACGTAAATGACGATGGTTCTGTTAAGTATATGAAGGGAGCCTTTAGAATTCAAACGCCCAAACAGGACGATTTTTCACCCTTTGAAATTTGGTACAGGGACGAAACGAGAATTATGACTCACCCCCTTTTTGTACATGAGTTACAGAATCATTATAATGCAATGACCAAAGTTCATCTTACTGATGAAGTTATTTGATTTACTTTAAGTTGGAGCTCATTAACAGGGATTTTACATTTATATCTTCAACAAGCCCCAGGTAGTTAAGATTTATCTTAGTCGTATTTTCAATCAATCCATATTTTGGCGCATAATAGCTGTCGATAGTTGAATTCAATGCGCTTGGTGGGATGAGTGCAGAAGAAAGGGTAGTTGATACATGAATTACATTTGAATAGGTTATTCCGTTTTCTGGCCTGTCAATTCCTTTTTCAACTATTTTATTGCTTATGGTTAAAGGAACCGGAAGAGGAACGCCAGGTATGGTTAAATTCAAATTCTGGTTCCAGGTATCGTTGATTGCAGCATTATCTTTCATATATAACCTTTCAATATTTAGACCTCCACTCACAGGAATGGAGTCATACTGATAATAATCATGCCCTGTAACTCCTAAATATTCGCTTCCTCCGTAAGAATAATTATAAACATGATATTTTCTGGAATTAATCGTAGTATCATTGGCAGTAGAAGTTACCGAGTAATTCGATGGATGGTTAGCGCTTGAAAGGTCTGTTTGCTGATAAGACCAGGAACTTCCTGATGCGGCATTAATATAAACATCTGTACTGGCTGTTACAGTGGAATTATTTTTTTTACAGGCAGTAAATAGAATGGTAATTGCTAAAAGTAGGAAAGTTGTTTTCATTTTATATATTTTTGGGCTTCACAAATATAGAAAAGTCTTAGTGATTACCGATTATCTGATTGGATCAATTTATATTTTTTCGCCAGTTGCCTTATCGGTAATCATGTAAAAAATCTCATATAAAAGAGGGCATATTTTTTTATAAATTAAAATATTAAACTTATCTTTGCGCCTCCAAAAACATTATGGCCAAACAAGCATTAATTAAACAAGACGGTACAATCCTGGAAGCCTTATCCAATGCGATGTTCAGGGTGAAGCTAGAAAATGATCATGAAATTTTGGCGACAATTTCCGGTAAAATGAGGATGCATTATATCAGGATTTTGCCGGGCGACAAAGTAGGAGTAGAGATGAGCCCTTACGATTTATCCAGGGGGCGCATCATTTTTAGATATAAATAACAAACTTTTCACAGGTTAAAAATAAAAAGTGAAATCATGAAAGTAAGGGCTGCAATAAAAAAAAGAAGCGTTGATTGCAAGATCGTAAGACGAAAAGGAAGGCTTTATGTAATCAACAAGAAAAATCCACGCTATAAACAAAGGCAGGGATAAAAATAAAATTCAAATTAAAAAATAAAAACTTACAATTCTTATGGCGCGCATTGCCGGTATAGATTTACCCAAAAACAAAAGAGGCGAAATTGGACTTACCTATATATATGGTATCGGAAAATCTACTTCCCGTTATATTTTAGAAAAAGCTAACGTTGATTTAGATAAAAAAGTGAACGAGTGGGATGATGAAGAGCAAACTGCTATCAGGAATATTATCAGCAGTGAGTTTAAAACTGAAGGTGCATTACGTAGTGAAGTTCAAACAAACATCAAACGCTTACTGGATATTGCTTGTTATCGTGGGTTAAGGCATCGTAAAGGTTTGCCATTGCGTGGACAACGCACCCGTACCAACAGCCGTACACGTAAAGGAAAGCGTAAAACAGTTGCCGGAAAGAAAAAGGCACCTAAGAAGTAAAATTAATGTTGAGCAATGCGCTATACAGTTAATTCTGATAGTTCATTGCTCAAGGGTTTTAAGGCTTATATATTTTTGAATCAATGCCAGACATCTTAAGCCGGAAAGAGGATTGATTCAGTTCCGAAGTTTCGGGAAAAACATTTTAAAGATTACCTATTAGAATTTATTATGGCAAAATCCACAAATGCTAAAGCATCTTCAAAGAAAAGGGTTGTAAAAGTTGAACCTTACGGAGAAGCTCACATCACAGCAAGTTTCAACAACATTATTATCAGTTTAACCAACAAGCAAGGCCAGGTTATTTCATGGTCTTCTGCCGGTAAAATGGGCTTCAGAGGTTCTAAAAAGAACACTCCTTATGCCGCCCAAATGGCTGCGGCAGATGCTGCAAAGACTGCTTCTGATGCTGGCTTAAAGCGAGTTGATGTTTACGTTAAAGGGCCTGGATCAGGCCGTGAAGGCGCTATCCGTTCTTTATCGCAATCAGGTATCGAAATTGTAATAATTAAAGATATTACTCCTTTGCCTCACAATGGTTGCAGACCTCCCAAAAAGAGAAGAGTATAATCAATACAATATTTAATAACCGGGTGCATTATTAATTTTCGATTTTTAATGATGATGCACCGACACTAAAAAATCAATAATCAATTATGGCTCGTTACACAGGACCAAAAACCAAGATCTCCAGGATATTCGGAGAGCCTATTACAGGTAATGGTAAATGGTTAACAAAAAACAGCAATCCTCCGGGAATGCATGGAGCAGCACGAAAGCGCAAAAGCCTTGGTGAATATGCTCTTCAGTTACGCGAAAAACAAAAAGCCAAGTATACTTATGGCTTATTGGAAAAACAATTCCGTAATACATTTAATGAAGCTTCACGCCGTAAAGGTGTAACTGGTGAGCAATTAATCAAATTGCTGGAAGCCCGTTTGGACAATACCGTATTCCGCATGGGAATTGCTCCAAGCCGCCAGGCTGCCCGCCAGCTGGTTTCTCACAAACACATTACCGTAAACGGCGAAGTATTAAATATTCCTTCTTATTCTTTAAAACCCGGTGATGTTATTGGGCTTAAAGAAAAAGCGGCACACAACACGTCTATCACTTCAAACCTTCGCCCTAAGAATCCAAAATTTAATTGGATCGAATGGAATGAAGGAGAAATGAAAGGCACTTTTATTGCTTATCCTGAAAGAGAGAGTGTACCTGAAAACATTAAGGAATCACTGATCGTGGAATTGTACAGTAAGTAATCTTCCTGGTCCACGAAAAGAAAAGAAATATAAAAAATTCAAACAATTAAAAAATCTTCCTCATTAAAAAGAGTAAGATAAAATCTAAAACAAAATAAAAAATGGCCATTTTAAATTTTGTAAAACCAGACAAAATTGTTCTTCAGAAAAGTACAGATTTCGAAGCGCAATTTGAGTTCCGCCCATTAGAACCGGGTTATGGTGTTACCATTGGTAATGCTCTTCGCAGGGTATTACTTAATTCTTTGGAAGGTTATGCAATTGTTGGTATCAGCATTGCCGGTGCCGACCATGAATTTGCAACAATTAAAGGTATTACAGAAGATGTAACTGAAATTATTCTTAACCTTAAGCAGGTTCGTTTTAAAAAGAAAACTGACCAGGATAGCGGTACAGAAAAAATCAGCTTGTCATTAAAAAATAAAACTGAATTCACTGCGGGAATGATTGGTGAAGCTTCTCCTGCTTATGAAGTAATGAATCCTGAACTGCTAATTTGCACTATGGATACTTCAGCAAAACTCGATATCGAGATTACCATTGCCAAAGGCCGTGGTTATGTTCCTGCTGAAGAAAGTAAAGAAAAAAGTTCTCATTTCGGATATATTCCTATTGATGCTATTTACACTCCCATCAAAAATGTAAAATACAGCATTGAAAATACAAGGGTTGAACAGAGAACTGACTTTGAGAAATTGGTAATGGATGTGGTTACTGATGGAACTATTCATCCTGAAGAAGCTGTAAAACAGGCATCAAGAATTCTGATTCAGCACCTTATGATCATCACCGATGAAAATATCACTTTCGATAATAAAGAAGAAAAGAAAGAAGATTTGGTTGATGAACAAACTTTGCAGCTTAGAAAGGTATTGAAAACTCCGTTGGAAGATCTTGATCTTTCTGTAAGAGCATTCAATTGCTTAAAGGCAGCCAAGATCAATTCATTAAGTGAACTCGTTCAATACGAACAGGAAGACCTTATGAAATTCAGAAACTTCGGGCAAAAATCATTGAGTGAAATTGAACAGGTTTTGAATGAAAGAGGCCTTGGTTTCGGATTGGATCTTAGTAAAATAAAATTAGACGAAGAGTAATAATTAGCCAATTAGCTAATTAGAAAAATAAACATTTCACAAAGGTTATAATTCCTGACACGGTATAACCTAAAAAACAAAAGTCATGCGTCACGGAGACAAAATCAACAATTTAGGCAGAACAGCGAGCCATAGAAATGCGTTGCTGGTAAATCTGACCTGTCAACTTTTTGAACACAAAAAGATTGTAACTACACTGGCAAAGGCAAAAGCATTGCGCCCGTTTGTAGAACCTATTATTACAAAGTCAAAAGAAAATACCACACATCAACGCCGACAGGTTTTTAGCCGCTTGCAGGATAAAGAAGCTGTGAAAG
>JBBQWJ010000185.1:0-6652 GCA_038210685.1 Chitinophagales bacterium
AAAAATGAAAAAAGTATTGGTAGCATCGGTTACCTGCATAAGCATCTTTTTTATAAGCTCCGCTTTTTATCAAAAATTTGATCTTGCCAAAAGCATCGAAAGAGGAAAAGAAGTTTATACTACTTATTGCATCACTTGCCACATGGAAGCCGGAAATTCAACAGCCGGTGTTTATCCACCTTTGGCAAAATCAGATTATTTAAAAAAACCTATTGACAGTTTGATCAATGTGGTGCTTGAGGGGCAAACAGGAGAGGTTGTGGTGAACGATACAACGTATAATGGACAAATGCTCCCGATGAATTATTTAAGTGATGAACAAGTATCAGATGTGTTAAATTATACCCGTAATTCATTTGGTAATAAAATGAAAGATCCGGTTCTGCCGGAAAACGTGAAAGCACTTAGGAAATAGAATTTCCATTCAATGAGAGAAATAAATCATCTTATAAACGCATTTGAAGAAGCAAAGCAAAAGCGCATGCAAACTGCGCTCGTTACCGTCGTGCATGTAGATGGTTCTTCTTATAGGCGAGCGGGCGCGCGCATGTTGATAAGAGAAGATGGCCAACTCACCGGCGCAATAAGCGGTGGGTGCCTGGAAGGTGATGCATTAAGAAAAGCAATGCTGGCCATTTTGCAGCAACAATCAAAGTTGGTCACTTACGATACCAATAATGAAGAAGACGCGGACTTCGGATTGCAATTAGGATGTGAAGGAATAATACAGGTTTTGTTTGAACCGATAAATCCGGACAATCAAAATAATCCAATCGAATTACTAAAAAAAACAGTCAGGATAAGGCAGGAAGTAGTGTTGGTAACCTTGTTCTTATTAGAAAATAAAAGAAGTCATCAACCCGGAACTTTACTGCTTTTGGAAGAGAATGGAAATTTTTTCAGAAGCCTGATTTATCCTGAATTACAAGACGAAATTTTCAAAGACGCGCGCGAGGCATTGCAACAAAAAAAATCTTTATTTAAAAATTATTCCACTCAAAACCTATCTGTTACCGCATTCATAGAATTTTTAAATCCTCCGATTTCTTTAGTGATCGTTGGAGCCGGAAACGATGCCATTCCTTTAATGAAAATTGCAGATTTAATTGGCTGGGATGTGAGAATTGTTGATGGACGAAATACGCATGCTAAACCGGAACGATTCGTAAGTGCCTGCCAGGTTTTGGTAAGCAGACCTGAAAAAGCGCTGGATGAAATTCCTATTGATGCATATACCGCTTTTGTTTTGATGACGCACAATTACAATTACGATCTTGCGATGCTAAAAGCCTTGTTGCAAAAGGATATCAATTATACTGGAATTCTTGGCCCGAAAAAGAAACTGGAAAAAATGTTGAATCAATTAGAAGATGAAGGCATTGTTTTATCAGAAGATAAGTTGAAGAGAATTTATGGACCAGCCGGATTAGAAATTGGTGCAGAAACGCCCGAAGAAATTGCATTAAGCATTATTGCTGAAATAAAAGCTGTATTTTCTAAAAAAGGAGGTGGCCCCTTACGGGATAAAAATGCGGTTATTCATTCCAGAAAAGATGCATTGATTGAAACCAAAGAATTGCTTTAAATAAAATAAAATCAAAACAGAAAAACCAGTTTCTTGTTTGTTTACTGTATTGATCAAATTTTTTATTCTTCCAAATAATTCAAATCTTTATGAAATGTTTCCTGGATATAATGCAAGGCCCAAAAAGCAAGACCGATCGTTAAAATGCCGACCACGGCTGCTGCATAAATAAGCGATCCATGAAATAAACCTCGTAAATATTGAAAAAGCAAAGTAACCGGCACCACTGAACCTCTCACAAAATTAGGAACCGTTGTAGTTACCGTTGCACGGATATTCGTACCAAATTGTTCGGTTGCAATCGTCATAAACACTACCCAATAGCCTGATGAAAAACCAAGAAAAAAACAAATAACATAAAAAGAGGTAAGACTGATATTGTGTAATAAAAAGTAAGCAGCTATTGAGATGATCGTTAGCCCAAGAAAAGTATAAACTACTTTTATCCTGCTCTTTAAATACTGGCTCAGCAAGCCGCTGGCGATATCACCTAAAACTAATCCGCCATAACAATAAGCAACCGCAGCACCGGCATTTACATTTCCTTTTACGCCCAATACATTTCCAAATTCAGGAGACAACGTAATAAGAATGGCCACCACAAACCATATCGGAATACCGATCACAATGGAACGTCCGTATTTCAGCAATCTTTTACCATTTGTAAATAATGAAATAAAATCTCCTCTTTTATTTTCTTCTTTTTTTGCTTTTCCAAACATGCCTGATTCGCTAACGCCAATTCGCAAAAGCAATAATGAAAGCCCTAATCCTCCGCCTACAAAAAACGAAGTGCGCCAGTTAAAAAGTTCGGCAACAAAAAACCCAACTACAGCGCCACTTACACCAACAGCGGCTACAATGGTCGTTGCATATCCACGTTTTTCTTTCGGCATAATCTCAGCCACTAAAGTAATCCCGGCGCCTAATTCTCCGGCCAATCCAAAACCTGCAATAAAACGCCAAACTGAATAACTTTCAATAGAGTGAACAAACCCATTAGCAATATTGGCAACAGAATACAAAAAAATAGAACCGAATAAAACATACAACCGTCCTTTTTTATCGCCTAAAATTCCCCAGAAAATTCCGCCAAGCAATAAACCCAGCATTTGAATATTTAATAAAAAAATGCCGTTGTCTGTTAAAGTCTGACCTGTAAATCCAAGTCCCTTTAAACTCGGAATCCTAACAATGCTAAACAATAAAAGATCGTAGATATCTACAAAATAACCCATCGCGGCTACCAGTACTGCAGCTGTCACAATATATTTTCCCGAAGTTTCAGATTGAATGACTTTCATAAGCAGAGAGCTAATTAGATTTGATAGTTCACTTCACGTTTTTTCTTCTTTGCATTAGTTCGCGCCAGGTAGTTAAAATAAAGCCGTTGTCTTTCAGAAATTTTTTGAAACCCGGATCGAGCATTGCCAGCATATCGGCTTTTCTTTTATCACCGCTGTCGGTAATTTCAGAAAATATGGATGAGGGATCAGTACAATGCATGATCACCATTGTTACACCAGGTTTTAATTTCATCATTGTTTTTTCATACAAATCAACCCGCCATTTCGTCAAAGCAGCATCGTTCTTTGCTATACCAGCCGGAGGAGTCCAATTGTAACTATAATTGTGAAGGTCATCTAAAACCGGCAAGCCGCCATCCCAAATGGTTTTGCCCAGGTTTTGAAAATAATGGACCTGTTCTTTTGTAAAATGCATTTCATCAGCAATATAAGTATCGTTGCCACCGGGAAACATTACCGGAATTTGTTTTTCAATTCCAAGTTGTATATATTTTTGAAGAAAGGCTGGGCTTGCAAATAAAGTTCCCATATGAGAATCCAAATGAGTAGGATGAAATCCCATTTTATCTGCACGCGCCAGTTGAGCGCGAATTTCTTTATCTACTTCCTCTGCTGAGGCATGCTTTACCACATCAGGAATATCAGCCCAAAAAGAACCTGTCGAATCTATTAAACCGGGTACGACATCCGCACCTGCCAACGGCACCCAACGGTAATCTTTCCATTCAGAAGTAAGTGTAAGATGCAACCCGGCATCAATTCCCGGATGATCTTCAATGTATCTTACCATCTGCGGAACCCACGGGCACGGCATCATCACACTCGTTGAATTCGCCACTCCCTTTTCAAAAACTTTTTCAATTCCACGGTCAGAACTTAAAGACATTCCTGCATCATCCATGTGAAGAATGATAACACGGGCATTTTTTGGAAAGCCAAGCCGTTGCGAATAGGTAGTATCCTGCGCATTGGAAGAAAAATAAATAAGGATTAAACAAAGAAAGGAAGCAAATGTTTTCATGAAAAAATATTTTCTGAAAATTAAGTAATCCTGATGATATACAATTTTTTTTTCCTTCATTAGAGTAGTTTAAAATTATTAGATTGCTTTGTAATTATTACCTGATATTTTCGTACACACGTCATAGTTATACGTATGTTGAAAACAAATACTAAAAAAGAAAAAAGGAATCGGTAAAATTAGTTTGTTTACTGAAGTGGCAAGGATCACCTAATTTTATTTTCAAATTTATTCAGATGATCCAAATAATTAAAATAATCAACCTCGCGCTTGCTTTTCTTCTTGAAATCGCGATGATTATTTCATTTGGTTATTTTGGTTATCATTATCCGCAAAATGTGGTAATGAGGTATTTTCTTCTGATAGCATTACCACTCGCCGCTTCCGTTATGTGGGGATTTTTTGCTGCACCCAAATCTAAATATCGTTTACAGAAACTTCCAAGAACATTTTTTGCTTTATCAATTTTTGGAGCATCCATATTCTTATTAAATTCAACCGGAAAAACCACATTGGCAGCAATTTTCGCCATTTTTGTTATCATTAACCAGGTACTTTTATTTATCCTGGAAGAATAACAAATACGCCACAAAAATCATTAGGTTCCTCACAAAAAACCCCGCAAAAGCGGGGCTGGGATTTCAAAGGGTACAGATTCTAAATAATATTAATCATCGTCATGTCTTCCGTGGTCATTGTTTTCATATTTGCCATAGCCATTGTTTCCATATTTTCCATAGCCAGTGTTTCCAGAGTTACCATAGCCATTGTTAGCATAGCCGTTCATTTGCCTGTTCATAATTTGTAATTTGTAATTCCTTTCTTTTTGGGCATCACGTATCGCTACTCTTTTTTGACGATTATTCATGTAGCGATTTTGTTGAATAGACATCACCTGGTAATTATATTCCTGGTTAATTCTTTCCATTTGCATTTGCCTTTGATTAGCATAGGAGTTATTACGATTATAGTGATCATCGTCTCTGTCATGATTACCCTTATCATATCTGCCGTTTGAAGTGTTAGTATAGTGGTCATTTCGGCCGTAATCACCCTTATGGCCGTGATTTCCCTGTGCATAAGAAGCGGTAAAAATACCAGCCGTAAGTAGAAGTGTAATTATCTTTTTCATAGTAAATTTTTTAAACTGTTATCAAAATTGTTTCATCAATAAGATTGATTTTTATTTCTTTGGTTTAACAATAAAATGTTAATAGATCA
This sequence comes from Chitinophagales bacterium, assembly GCA_038210685.1. Classification (GTDB taxonomy): domain Bacteria; phylum Bacteroidota; class Bacteroidia; order Chitinophagales; family Chitinophagaceae; genus Ginsengibacter. Next base: position 5,135 of record JBBQWJ010000185.1, read on the forward strand.
AGAGGAGGAAACCTGAAGTTTTCGAGCTTTCATGCTTTCATGAAGACTTGATTCTTAATCGGCATATCATTTGTAAAAGAATGGAAATATGAAAAAAATTATCCCGATACTTGGTATCCTTGTTTTTGTTTCCCTGGCCTGTAATCACAATTCTAAGAATAAGGACAGCGAAAAAAAAGAAAAGAAAATCAGCAAAAGACATTTTGGAATTACTAAAGCCAATTCTTATAATAATATCTTTCTCGACAGTATGGATGTGGTAAATTATATTTCAAAAAATAACATCCCTGATTCAGTCTCAAGAAGGATGATCAGTTTCTACAACACCCGCAATTATGAATATGCGTGGTTTTCTTCCGATGGCCTGTCAGAACAGGCATTGGGGTTTTCAAGCCTTTTAAATTTCACAGGAGACACCTCTGCCAATCAAACCAAACTGCAGAAAAGAATGGATGAATTACTGGCAGATACCAACTTAACCGTTTCAGGAAATAGCAAATCGATTATAAATACCGAAATCAACTTAACAGAAAGATTAATTAATTATTCTCTTACTCAATTTCCTGACGGCTTTGTAAAAAGAAAAGAGCTTGAGCGTTTTATTCCTTTCATAAAACAGGATCCCATCAAGCTTGCAGATTCTTTGCTCAATAAAAAACATAATGATGATAAATATTTTAGCGATATAAATGAACCCTATAAATTACTTAACGAGCAATTAAAGAAATATGTAGCAATCGTAAAAAATGGTGGCTGGCCTGAAATTCGTGAGATCAATATAAAACATTTTAAAAAGAATGATTCCTCGGCACAGGTTTTGGCAGTGAAAAGAAAACTTATTCTCACGGGCGATCTTTCACCAAATGACACTTCATTAGTTTATGATACAGACCTTAAAAATGCTATCAAAAATTACCAAAAACGTTTTGGTTTAACTGCTGATGGCAAGTTGGGTAGTAAAACGGTAGAAGAATTAAAGAAGCCTGCCATTGAAAGAGTAAAACAAATTCTTATCAACATGAACAGGATGCGATGGTTGCCCACAAAACCAGAGGGCCGGCTTATCGTAGTTAATATCCCTGCTTTCAATTTACATGTTTATGAAGGTCAAAAAATGGTATTTACGATGCCGGTAGTTGTAGGAAAAGAAGGACACAACACTACCTTGTTTTCCGATCGGATGACAACCATAGTTCTAAGTCCCTATTGGAATGTGCCCCCCAGTATTGTAAAAAAAGAAGTCCTTCCGGGGATGCAAAAAGATCCCGATTACCTCGAAAAAAACAACATGGAAATTGACGGCGGTACAGATAGCATGCCTGTTGTAAGACAAAAACCAGGACCTCAAAATTCGCTGGGGAAAGTAAAGTTTTTATTTCCTAATATATTTAATATTTATCTACATGACACACCCGCAAAATGGATATTTAATAAAGATGTAAGAGCTTATAGCCACGGCTGTATTCGGCTTGCCGATGCAGAAAAGATGGCGGATTATCTTTTACAAAATAACAGCAA
>JBBQWJ010000186.1:0-6562 GCA_038210685.1 Chitinophagales bacterium
ACCAGCGTTAGAAAGTCCCTGGTCAAGAGCAACTGAGTACGCTTTATTTACACTACCGCTGCCTGTTCCTCCGGCAATTAATTCGTAACCATTTATCCCAAAGAGAGCCACATTATGTATGCCTTTACTTAATGGAAGCGCCTTGTCATTATTTTTTAATAAGATCATTCCATCATCTGCAACTGTGCGTGAAATCTCTGCATTCCTTTTCAGATCAGGCTTATCAGAATATTTATAATGATGATATGCAGGTGATTTAAAAACAAGTTCGAGCACCCTTTCTGCGTTGCGATCAAGTACGTTTTCATCCAATTTGCCGTCTTTCACTGCATCAACAATTTCCTTTGTTTGGTTAGGTGTTCCGGGCATGAGCAGATCATTTCCGGCTTTCATTTGAGCAATCGGATCTTTTCCACCAAACCAGTCTGTCATAACCATTCCTTTAAATCCCCATTCTTTTCTTAAAATAGTTGTAAGCAAGTCATATTCCTGCGAGGTATACGTTCCGTTAACCAGGTTGTAAGAACTCATCACCGTCCAGGGTTGTGATTTTTTTACAGCAATTTCAAAGCCTTTCAAATAAATCTCTCTTAAAGCTCTTTCGCTTACAATAGTGTTCACAGTATTTCGATTTGTCTCCTGATTATTAGCTACAAAGTGTTTAATCGAAGTACCCACATGATTTGACTGAATACCATTCACCAAAGCGGCTGTCATATTTCCGGCAACGTACGGATCTTCAGAAAAATATTCAAAATTTCTACCGCCCAAAGGATTCCGATGAATATTTAAAGCCGGTCCAAGTATTACATCAATACCATAATCATGGATTTCGCTTCCGAAAGCAACTCCCATTTTTTTCACCAAAGCCGTATCCCATGAACTGGCAAGCAAAGTAGCCACCGGCCATGCAGTAGCAAAATAACTTTTAGAACTATCACCATTTCTAAAAGGTTCTATCCTTACACCCGCAGGCCCGTCAGAAAGAACAATTGACGGAATATGAAGGCCGGCAAAGGAATGTGTTGTACCCGCAGCTCCCGGCACTTTATCCTGTGTTTGGCCTATGGTAGGCCCCTGAGGCTTCGTGCCCGGCATGCGAAATCCATTACCCACCACCAATTCAGCCTTTTGTTCCAATGTCATTTTTCCAACGATTTCTTTCGCTTTGGCAGCATCGTTATTTTGCGCCGAAACATAAGAGCTCGTAAGCACAATCAATATACAAGCAAACGTTTTTTTCATATTTTAGAATTTTATTTATTTCATTGCGTTCTAGTGACACAATGTAAAATATTTATTTTATTTTTCTAAATTTATTTGATGCACGGTATTTAAATTTTTAATCCCAATAATCATAATTACTTTTAAAGATGAAATTTGATAAAGAATTAAAAGATCATTATTTAAAAGGCCACGAAAAATTTCTTCGGCATATTTCTGTTGATTGTGTCATTTTCGGATTCCATCAAAGTGATCTGAAAGTGTTACTTCTTAAAACCAAATACGATGGCCGCCGGGCATTACCGGGAGGTTTTATCTTAAAAAATGAACACATAGATGCAGCCGCCCAAAGAATCTTAAAAGAGAGAACAGGCTTAGATGAAATATTCCTTCAACAATTTCATGTGTTTGGAAATCCAGGCAGATCTACTAAAAAAATCAACCAGCAGTTCCTGAAAAATATCGGGGTAAAAACTAATAAAAGCTGGATGTTTGATAGATTTATTACACTTGGCTATTATGCCCTTGTTGATTTTACAAAAGTTACTCCTTCACCAGATAATATTTCAGAAGCCTGCGAATGGTTCAGCATTTATGAACTTCCGGAAATGATCCTTGATCACCGGCATATTTTTGATGAAGCTTTAGAAAATTTAAGAATGCAACTAAATTTTCACCCGGTAGGATATAATTTACTGGGCAAAAAATTTACAATGCCGGAATTGCAAAAGTTGTATGAGACCATTCTCGGCAAAAAATTAGACCGCAGGAATTTTCAACGAAAAATACTGGCTACAGGCATTTTAAAAAGATTAGAGGAAACTAAAAAAGGGGTTGCGCATAAAGCACCGTTTTATTATAAATTTGAACTGCGGAATTACAAAAAAGCACTCAAGGCCGGGATGCATTATTTTGAATAATGCAGTTTTAACCTGGCACAAGAATAATTATGAACCGAAAAAGTTTTTTGTCTTCTATAGTTCCTCTCGTTTCTGTTGCAACTGCTTTTGGCGAAAACAAAGCAGTTGAGAAACCAACAGTTTTAAAAAAGATTCCTCCTTATTTAAAAAAAGGCGACACGATAGCTATAACGTGCCCTTCGGGATATATCAGTCTTGAAGAGTGCGTACCGGCCATTAATAAAATGAAGGAATGGGGTTTTAATATTCGTGTAGGCAACACCGTTGGATTAAAAAATTTCAGTTTTGCAGGAACAGATGAAGAAAGAGCAAAAGAATTCCAGGAAATGCTTGATGATGACTCAATTAAAGCTATCATGCTAGGCAGAGGCGGCTATGGTGCTGTGCGGATTATTGACAAAATAAATTTTACCCAATTTGCAAAAAAGCCAAAGTGGATTATAGGCTTTAGTGACGCAACTGTTTTTCATTGCCACATCAATACTAATTATGGAATTGCTACTATTCATTCAAAAATGTGTAACAGTTTTCCCGATGATTTTTCAACAGCCACTCAACCACAAATTGATTCTATTGATTCCATTCGACAATGCCTTACCGGCGAAAAAATGAGCTACGAAAGATCCGTTAACTTTGAAAACCGGTTTGGAGAAGGAACCGGTCCGCTGGTGGGAGGAAACTTATCGATCATTGAATTGCTGGATGGCAGTATTTCCAATCTTAAGACAGATGGTAAAATTTTATTTATTGAAGATGTGGGTGAATATCGTTACAAGATTGATGGAATGTTATGGAATTTAAAGCGCAGCAAAAGATTAGAAAGATTAAACGGGTTGGTTATTGGTGAATTCAGGATAAAGCCCGATGATCCCGGAGAGGATTTTGGAAAAACGCTTCATGAAATGGTAATGGAAAAAGTAAAAGATTATCATTATCCTGTTTGCTTCGATTTTCCGGTAGGGCATGTGAAAGAAAATTATGCGCTTAAATGTGGCGCAATTCATAAGTTGCATTTATCAGAAAAAGGAACAATATTACAGCAAGTTTAAAATCTGCATTATTTGTTGTTTTACTGTTGCAAAAAAAATTAAATGACAATTATACCACCCTATTTAAAACCCGGCGATACGATTGGAATCGTTTGTCCCGCAGGTTATATGCCTTTTGAAAAAGCACAAACATGTATTGAAACGCTTACTGCATGGGGATTTAAAGTGATACCTGGCAGGACACTCGGTACTCAGTTTAATTATTTTTCAGGAACAGATGAAGAAAGATGTAATGATCTTCAACAGATGATGGATGATAAAAATATTGACGCAATCTTATGCGGAAGAGGCGGTTACGGAACAGGAAGAATTATTGACAATCTAGATTTTTCTAAATTTATTAAGCGCCCAAAATGGATCATTGGATTTAGCGATATTACCGTTTTACATTGTCACCTGTTTTCTAATTTTAAAATTGCTTCTTTGCATGCACCGATGGCAGCGGCTTTTAATGATGGAGAATTTAAAAATCAATATATCGAAAGTCTTCACAATGCTTTGCTCGGAAAAAAAAGCGATTATACTTCTACAGGAAACCCTTTGGACCAGGAAGGAAAAGCAAGCGGAATTTTAGTGGGAGGGAATTTATCTCTTCTCGTAAATATTATTGGCACTTCATCTGACATCAAAACAAAAAATAAAATTTTGTTTATTGAAGAAGTTGGAGAATACATTTATTCTGTTGACCGGATGATGCATCAGTTAAAACGAAGTGGAAAATTAGATGATTTAAAAGGCCTGATTATTGGAAGGTTTTCTGAAATGAAAGACACCACTGTTCCTTTTGGGCAAACAACTGAAGCGGCAATAAAAGAAATGGTAAAGGATTACGATTTCCCGGTTTGTTTTGGTTTTCCGGTAAGCCATGAAAAAGAAAATTACGCGTTAAAGATTGGTGTGAAATACAAACTAAAAGTGCAGCAAGGAAATGTTGAGTTGAAAGAAGTTTGACACAGTGACCGAATAAATAAACCGGATTTTTATTCTACTTTAAAGAAGAAGAAAACAACGGATAAAAATAGCGGCGATTTTATGTAAATTTGAAGAAAGAAATAAAATGGGAACACTTACAATTGATAATAAAAAATTTGTTGTAATAGAACAAAAAGAATTTGACAAAATCCAGTTATTAGCAGCTCAAAAAACCGCTCCAGCTAAAAAACTTTCTCTGGCAGCTGGTAGAAAGCATGCCCATAAACTTATTGATCAATGGGCAAAAGAAAAATAAGTATACTTGAGCCTGCAGCGACCGCTATTGCAGAAATTGCATGGTTTATTGAACATAAAGGTCTTCCTGATACGGCAAAAAAATTTGTGAATGATGCCTTTAATTTTTTTGAAAAACTTTCTGATGAAAGAGTTCTACATAAACCCTGTAGTTACACCGAATGGAAAACTCTCAAATATCGATGTGTGCCTTATAAAAATAAATACATAGTTGCCTATCTATGCCATGAAAAAGAAATTATAATCTGCGATTTTGTTTCTTCAAAAATTCTAAAATAAAATACAAATTAGATTAGAATATTTTTGCAACAAAATTCTAAATAATTATAAACGCACAATTGTTAGAATCATAAATATAATTGCAACCATTCAAAATTTTATTTTATTGATTGCAACGTTTTAGTTATTTTGGTTGTCAATACTTTTGAAAGTAAAAAAACGTTACCATTCTTACTGCTGAATATGAAACTTTACCATACTATAATATGTTTTTTAGTTTTGAGTTTGTTTGCTCTCAAAGCAAATGCTCAATCAGCAATCTCTTTATCAACGGGTATTTCAACAGATATAAATAACACCAATTCTTTTTCCCAAATTCCTATTTCATTAATTTGGAAACCATTCAGGAATATAAAATCTCCCTTATTTTTAGAGGTTGACTACGATCTGCCATTAGGAAGTAACAGCACAGGCGACGCTTATACTTTAAATCCAGGCTTGCCCCAAAAAGTTACTCTTAAAGAAAAAATACTACCGTATGTTTTTACGGTCTCTTTAGGATTTAGTATCCACTTGTTTACTACTAAAAAAAATAACGCCTTTTATCTAAATGTTGTGCCCTTTGCTATTTGCCAACAAAATATAAAAGTCTCTTATAAAAATTTTGATAAAGTAAACTATGAAGTGTTGAATCCGGATGTAAATTCTGATGAAGGAGGACTTGTAATGTCTATGGCGCCTGTCTATTATTTTCATAAAACAAAACGGGATATGATGTTGATGCTCCATTTGCAAACGCCTTTATTAAAAGGGAACAGAGATTATTTATTATCCTACAAATATATGGCTCCTATGCAAATAACTTTTGGCTATAATTTTTATTACAACAAATGAAAACGAATAGGAAATATAAAACACTTCTGCTTTGCTTCACGCTTCTTTTAATTGGCTGTGGCAAAAGAAATTTTTTCCCTGATGAAGATGATCCCGGACTAAGCCGCTTAACATCGCGAGGCTACAATATCGCAACGATGTATATCAACAAAGTTCCTTACATTAATACTTATCACAAACCGCTTCTCGGAGGAATCACCAATTCAGTTTCAACAGTCAGAAGAATAATAACCAACAGTGCTTTTGATACGCTTGAAATTTCATGGCAAATTGAAATAAACGACAGCAGCAATTCTTACAATCAGCCATATCATTCTATTTCCTTATTAATGCCGGTTCCAAAAAGTTTGACTGCCCGCGATTTTGTGGCAATGAGTGGTAAAAGGTTTGAGCACGATACCAATGCAATTGCTATCAATTCTTTTTACAATTTCCCCGGTACACTTGCAGGAAAATCAAATGTTTATTTCGTTGCGATAAAGTACAACGCGCCTGCCAACAGTTCAGCAAGAACCTATTCTCTTTCCGGTTTATTTAACGGCAATATCGGCGACAGTATTTTAATCACCAAAGGAAGGTTTGATTTCGAAATTGATGCTAGTCAGATCAACTTTTAATTTTTTCGAAAGATCAGTAAATGAAGAAACTAAACAGATTCTTATTTAGATTCTAAAAACTCAAAACCGAATCGAGCTTCGATTGAAAAACAGGAGAATCAGTAAGGTTATTATGTGTTCCGTTTTCAACCGTTATAAATTCATCTCCTGGCTTTAAAACCTTTTTTAATTTTGAAGCATTATCATAGGGAATAACGCCGTCGCTTGTTCCATGAAAAATAGTGACGGGCGCTTTTACTTCTTTTAAATTTTCACCTACAGGAAACTCAAAATGCGACATCCTGGTTACAGGATAAATGGGCGCATAATGACTGAACAAACTGGGAACACTATAAAAAGGCGTTTCTAAAATCAATCTTTTACATTCATAATTAGCGGCAATATGCGATGCCACACCAGAACCTAACGACTT
>JBBQWJ010000187.1:0-6561 GCA_038210685.1 Chitinophagales bacterium
TCCGGTGCAGACTATTCAACTTATCAAAGTAATGGAACAACAGCGGGTACCATTCCTATGAAGGCGGATAATACAACATTTCCTATAAGCCATTATTCTCAATTTGGAAGTGACAATTATTTCCTCGAATATCATAATGAACTTTATCTGCAGGCAAGTGTATCGGGCATTACAACAGGTTTTGAGCTTTGCAAACTTACCACCAGTGCACTTCCGCTGCATTTAATTTCGTTTATGGGTGAAGTGGTTGGTAATAACGATATTTTATATTGGACAACGGCTAATGAAATAAATACCTCTTCTTTTATAATTGAGCAAAGCGCTGATGGCAATAGGTTTACAACTGCGGGCCAGGTTGAATCAGCACTGAATAGTTCTGTAAAGGGGACGTATACTTTCAAACAAAATTCATTGCTCAATTCCGGTGGCTTTTATCGCCTTAAGATGATTGATGCAGACAATGCTTTCAGTTATTCACCTGTTATAAGACTGAAACACGAAGACGCAAAGGGCCTTACGATAATATACAAGAATGCAGACAAATCTGTAACTATTACCAATGAATCAAACGCGGCTTGTAACTGGCAGCTTTATTCAATCAATGGGTCTTTAATCAGGCATGGAACTTCATCAACAACCTCAGTGAATTTAGGCCTAAGCAATATCGTTAACGGAATCTATGTGATCATTTGTACCTCGAAGGATGTAACACAATCTTTAAAGTTTGCAGTTTATTAAGTCTACCTGGTTTCAGCCGGCCTGAATGCCGGATAATCTGCGGTTCTGACTTTTTTTACTTTTCCTTCATCATTTAATATTGAAATACTTTTTAAAAATGAAGAACTAATTGTTCTTCATTTTTTTTGCGGAGTAATTGAAAAACAAGAATCTTCATTATTTCTTCGTTTACTATATTTTCACCCGGCAAAAAGGGAACTTGTATAAAACCATCATAACAGGCAATAAAGTTTTTTCTGCCTTATATCATAACAAGCTTGAGAAATTCATCTTTTTTTCTACGGGAAATATCAATAACGTGGTCGTTTTGCATCACTACCTGGCCGCCTTCACCGCGGGTATATTTTTTTATTTGGGTGAGATTAATAAGATGAGAATTATGGACTCTGAAAAAATGATAGGATTGCAGCATTTCTTCAAAATCTCCCAATAGTTTTGTTACAAGAATTTTTTTGCCATCAATAAGAAATATTTTGGAATAGTTGGAACTTGATTCAATATGCACAATACTTTTGATGGGAATGAATTCCAATCCATCACTTGTAGGAATCGCAATTTTTTCTTCCTGGCTTTTTGGCGATGCTAAAGAGGCACGAAAGGCTTCCATTTTATTTTTAGTATCCTGTTTATTACGCAGTAACAGGCGTTCTACTGTTTTTTGAAGATCCTTTATAGCTATGGGCTTTGTAAGGTAATCGAAAGCACTGATGCGAATAGCATCTACCGCATAATGATTGTAAGCAGTGGTGAACACAATCTCAAAATCGTAATGGCCCAGTTCATCCAGCATACGAAATCCATTCATCCGTGGCATTTCAATATCAAGAAATATAACATCAGGCTTATGCTGGCGTATGAGTAGTATGGCATCTTCGGGTTTTTGTGCCGTGGCCACCACCTGCATGTCAGGACAAAATTTAGCCAATTTTTGCTCCAGATTCTGTAAGCTGCTAAATTCATCATCAATCAATATTGTTTTTAGTAAATTCATAATTCAAATGGCTTTAATAGTTATTTCTACCTTAGTGCCGGAAGGATTATTATATTCATCATGAAGGTCGGTTATTTTAATAGAGCCATCCGTTTCGTTACCGTACTTGTATAAGTTGATTCTGTCTTCTGTTATTTTTAACCCGACACTTTTATGGTATGGCTTATTAAGCCTGTTATATTCCGCTGATTGAACTCTTCCAATCCCATTATCCTGGATAATGAATTTAATTTTATCATTTTCGAGAGACGCGGTAACGGTAAGAGTGAGGTCTTCATTCTCACTATTGGCCAATCCATGTAGGATGGCGTTCTCTACATAAGGTTGTATCAGCAGTGAAGGAACACGGTAATCACCCCCTACCAAAGCGGGATCTGTAAAATCTTTATAATTAAATTTATTATTAAACCGAAGCTGTTCCAGTTCCACATAAAGCCTGAGCGCTTCCATATCTTTTACAATAGGTAACATTTCGTTTCGGCTGCTGTCCAGGATACTTCTCATAAGCATTGAAAATTTATTCAAATAATCCGATGCCTGAATTTGATCATTCAGCATTATAAAATTTTCGATACTATTTAGGCAGTTGAAAATGAAATGGGGATTCATCTGTGAACGCAGCACCTGTGTTTGCAATTCTGCTTTCATCTTTTCTGTTTTTAATTTTATCCGGCGGCTCCTCTGGTAAAAAACAATTCCTGAAATTAAAAGCACCGACAGAAATCCTGCCAGGTAAAAATAAAATGTTTGACGGCTGTTTATCAGTTGAAGGCGCTTTATATCATTTTCTGATCGCAAACTTTTTATCAGTGATTCCTGCTTCTGTGTTTGATAACTGACCTCCAGGTCTGCAAGGATTGCCTTCGTTTTTTGATTGCTGATAGAATCCTTCAGGGTAAGATATTCCCTTTCGTAATCAAAGCCGGATTTATAATCTGCCGACTGGTAACTCGATTCGGCAAGGTTCTGAAGAATTATTACTTCCAATGCCCTTTGTTTGTCTTTCCTGGCTATTTGTAATCCTTTCAAAAGATCGTCTATGGCTTCACGGTAGTTATGTTCGCTGGTTTCAAGGCTGGCCAGGCTGATATATGTTTTTGTAAGATTCCAGCGATCACCGCTTTTCGTAAGATCAACAATACATTTTTCAAGCATTGGCCGGGCGATGTCATATTTTTTTTGCCCCAGGAAGACTCCGGCACGACCTATCCTGATGAGCAAAAGATTATTAGCATCATTAAGTTGACGGGCCCTTTTTTCAGCAATGTCAAGATAAAATAATGCAGAATCATATTGCCCCAACTCGGTTAAATAAGTGGCGACATTAATAGCAGTCATAATGTAAGGCATATTTACATCCGCCAGGTAGCCCAGCGCTTCTTTTGAAGTTTCGAGTGCTTTTACCGGCTCATCAGATTCTGAGTACAACTCTCCCAAATTAGCCAGCGCCAATCCCAGCCCGCGGTTGTTGCCATTCTTTCTCTCACCGTTAATTGCGATTTGAAAATAATGTATAGCAGTATTAAACATCCCAAACCATTGGTAAGTAGTGGCAATATGTTGTGAAATCGAAACCCTTTTTGGAGATGTTTCTGGCATGGTATCCGTCAAAGCTTTCAGGCTATCAAGGTAAACAAAAGCAGAATCCTGGTTGCCCAACTCGGAATATCGCTCCATGATTTCTCTAACAGCATAAACATGATAACTTTTCATCTTATCCGGAAAGTAGGGCAATACTTTTTTATAATATACGATGGCACTGTCTGGTTTCGTGTATGCATAAGCGTAAGCTTTAGCAATATCAAAATTAAAAATCCCTTTCATGGTATCGACACCGCTTTGCTCCGCTAATGCAAGGCCTGCCCTGGCCCATTCATAAACAGGTGTAAGCTGATCTTCGTCCAGTGAATCATGAATTGCCTTTTCAAGGAAACGCATTTTCTCATCTGCTGTTTTCAATTTATAGTAGCCGGGAGGAAAAGAGTTTATGGAATCAGCAGGCTTTGAATCCTGGCCAAATGAAATCACCGGTTGTATAAGTACTGCCAACAAAATGCCTGCTATTTGTAATAGAATTCTTCTTCCCCAAAAAAAATTATGATGGATGAGCATATGAAAACAATTATGTAAATATTCGTCTACTGGTTCCTTTGAATCCTGGTTACTATTTCTTCCTAAATATCCTTAAATAAAAGCAAACCTAATGCTTCATATTAATTGTATTACCCTTACTTAATGCAATGCACAGCTGAATAAATATCCGGCAGGAAATGCGCTATACCTGGTAATTACCCTCTTTAATACCAGATATTAAAGTATACCTGCCAGATATTGAATCCTTTAATCAATATATACATCAGTAGTATTCGCTTTCTAAAAAGCCTTATAGTTTCACTCTATCAATGAAAAAATAAATTTTCGATTCTTAAACAACCAGATAAATTTTTTTGTTATGCTAAAATATATAATTTCTACTGCGGTAATAATTCTGCTGGCAGGCAATTGCAACGCCCAATTGAAAGAATTGCTTAAGCAAAAAGCCGCTGAAGGTGTAAAACAAGGCGCCCAAAACTCAACCGAAAATGCTGCTGACAAAGCAATTAATAAGTTATTCAGCAAGAAGACTAAAAAAAGTAAAAATGCAGAAACAACCGCTGATACCAATGCAAATACAACCCAGGATAAAAACCAAAATATAAAAGATTTACCGCAACAGCCTTCTGTAAAAACTTACAGCAAATACGATTTTATACCGGGAGAAAAAATACTGGGTTATGATGATTTTTCCGGGGATGCTGTTGGAGATTTTCCTGCTAAATGGAACACGAATGCTTCAGGAGAAATAATGACTACTGATAACTATAGCGGGAAATGGCTCAATATATCTAAAGAAGGATATTACCTACCCGGCTTCATTAAATCAATACCGGATAATTTTACTATTGAATACGATCTTTTATTTATTCCCCTTACAGAAAGATCAGGCCCCAATACCGCAACGGTGGGTTTGCAACTGATCAGTAAAACAGGTAAAACCGCTTTCGACTATGGGCCCGATCGTAGTTATTTTGAACTGGATCCTTACATGGAAAATGTAAACGTAGCCACTTACACCAAGATGGGAGAAAAGCTACTCGCCAATGAGTTTAATGTAAAGGGACTTAACAGAAATACGGTATTGACCTATCATATTGCAGTATGGAGGCAGAAAAACAGGTTAAGGGTTTATCTAAACGAAACTAAAGTTGTGGATGTGCCTTCTTTATTATCACCTGATATTAAATATAACACTGTTCGATTTGCTACTTCTTTAAACAATGATGGAAGCACCTGGCTCATCAGCAATTTTAAATTTGCCTCCGGATTACCTGACACCCGTAACAAATTATTAACTGAAGGAAAATTTTCCACTACCGGAATTTTATTTGATGTGAATGCCGCAACCATCAAACCTTCCTCTTATGGTACACTCAAAGACATTGCTACCGTTCTTAAAGAAAATAGTAGCCTGAAGGTAAAAATCGTAGGGCATACAGATAGCGATGGCGATGGTGCAGCCAATCTTGATCTTTCAAAAAGAAGAGCAGAAGCAGTTAAGAATATGCTGGTAAATGAATTTGGAATTGATGAAAGCAGGATGCAAACAGAAGGCAAGGGCGCATCACAACCTGCTGTACCCAACACTACCTCTGAAGGGAAAGCACAGAACAGAAGGGTTGAATTCATAAAAATTTAATTAGCAGGCTTTAAAAAACTAAAATACAATGAAAATATTTATTTATTCCTGCATACTTGTATCTCTTTTTAGCATTCAGCTAAATGGGGCCAATGCGCAATTAATAAGCCGCCGCAATTTTGAAATGATGGTAGATAACAATTGCTTTTTCGAATTAACTTGTGATGAGAATGTTCATCAGGGCATGGACTCAAAATTTACAGGAACTATTACTAAAGGAGGGAGTGGTTCGTACCGTTTTTTGCATGAAAAAACTATACTTCCTGAAGGGGTAGAAGGTCATTTAGTATTCAAGGCTCGTAAAAATGAGGTAGGAGGTTTCGTAGATGTTTATTTTGACAACCCAGCTTCCGGTGATCTGACTGTTAAGATAGATGCACAATTGCCCTACATTGTTACTTACATTGAGAATCCAGATCGAAGCAGGATACCTAATGTGTACATAAAAATCTCTGTAGACACCACTAATAACACTGGTCAGCCTCCGTATAGAGTAACCGGAGATGGCAACAATAATCCAAAACTAAACCTGGATGAACCCATTCCTTCAGTCATCAATTTTGATTGGCAGGTAGTACAACGTACAAAGAAAGGTGCAGACGATGAAAAGGACGGGAAACCTTATAACGAGGTTACTTATTTATTTACCTCCACCGGTGACTATGCAGCCATAAAACCACCGGACGCAAGTTTTAGTGTGATGATTTATTCCAAAAAAGGTCATACCTGGATTTTTGACGACAAAAAGAAAACAATTACTGTAATGAATATGCCCAAAACGGTAGGTGAAGGAGGAGCAATGGGTAAGGAACTGGCAGAAAAAATAAAAAAGGCTCCTCTTGCAAAAGACAAACATGAGGATGAATTTACTATCACCAAAACAGGTAAAACCAAAAGTTTGCTGGGTTTTACTGCAGATGAATATGAAATGAAAAGTACTAAAGTAAGTGCTTCTGCCAATGCAGCTAAAACCGGAACCATGTCGCTTTGGTATGCAAAGGTTCCTTTCGACCCGGTAAAGATTTATACAATGGGAGTTGGCAGGCCCGCAGATATCAGTAAAATTCAAAACGACCCAAAAATGAAAAACAATATG
>JBBQWJ010000188.1:0-6486 GCA_038210685.1 Chitinophagales bacterium
TTGTTCTGGCAGCAAGGAAATTTTGGTCAATAATTTTTTATTTGTTTTATCATTAAACTTAAAAGTGGCTATTAAATATTGTTTCATTTGCGTCGGTTGCTATAATTTAATATTTATTCAAAACTGATTCCAGTAAACCAACAAATTTTCCTGATTTTTATTTTGTAGAAATTCCAACCAATCTCAACAATCCCATAAATAACAGTGCAGACCAGGGAGTTACTTTATCACCACATCACTTATCACTCTTTCACCAAGTTCTTCATTTACTCTTTCGATGATTTTTGGTTTTTGATAGAGCAGTTCATTTTTTAGCGGGGCAACAGATGTATAAATATATAAAGTTGAATGAATGATCTCGATTTTATCGGTGTAATTGGCAATGGTTCTTCCCATGATTTTTTCCCATGCATCTTTTACCTGCATGGCCTGCACGCCATTTTTGAGTTTGCTTTTTTTCAAAAACTCTTTTAAAGCTTCACCGATTGATACTTCCATTTGGTAAAGATAGCAATTTGATGCATTTTGGAAATATAGTTTAGAGTAGTTTAGAAAGAGGGTTTAGAATAGTTTAGCAACTAAACGCTCTAATCCATCTAAACCTTCTAAACTATGTAAAACGCAGCTTGTCTACTCTAACTCAATAATCTGGGCCGTATTCCCAAACTGTGAAAGTGCTTCCTGCAAGCGGTCTGCATGTGTATCGGTAATAAAAACCTGTCCGTTGTTTTCTTTGCAAACGTATTGCAACAAATTTTTGATCCTGCTTTCATCCAGTTTTTCAAAGACATCATCCAATAGCAAAAGAGGGGGGAAGCCTTTTACCGTTTTTAATATTTCAAATTCTGCCAGTTTGCAGGCAAATAATAAGCTTTTCCTTTGTCCCTGCGAAGCGATGGTTTTAAACACATTTTCATGCAGCAAAAAAATAAGATCATCTTTATGAATGCCAACGTTAGTGCGTTGTGTAAGCCGGTCTTTTTGGCGTGAGGCGATTAGCAATTCTTCAAATTTGTTTTCATTTTGAAGACTGTTGTATTCCAAAGTAACCATTTCATTATTGCCGGAAATGGTTTTATAAAACTGTTGTATCAGTGGAAATAACTTTTCACAGAATTCGGTTCTCACGCGATGAATATAATTCCCCGGATCTAAAAGTTGCAAATCAAAAGTTTCCAGTAAAGCAAAATCAAACGTACTTTTTTGCGCTTCATTTTTTAAGAAACTGTTTCGTTGCGCCAGCACTTTATTATAAGTGATCAGTTGCTGTAAATATTCTGCATCAACCTGGCTGATCAAAGTATCTAAAAATTTTCTTCTTTCTTCACTTCCGCCGGTGATCATCCCGATATCATCAGGCGCAATAATTACACACGGAAATTTGCCAATGTGTTGAGAAAATTTTTCATAGGCCACGTCATCCAAATAAAATTCTTTCTTTTGAGAAGCGCGGTAAACGCACACGATCTTTTGCGGATTATTTGTGTCTGTATCGTTTTGTAATTCTCCCTCAAGCCGGAATCCTTCTTTATAAAAATGTGTGTTCAGGAAATCTGATTTGGTGAAATAACTTTTGGTAAAACACAGGTAATTAATCGCGTCTAGAAGATTAGTTTTCCCCTTGCCATTTAATCCGCAAATTCCCACCAACCTTTCTTTAAAATCGAAGGTCCTTTTTTGGTAATTTTTGAAATCAGTTAATGTAATTTTTGTAAAAAACATGTGGAGGTATCAGGTATGAGGATGAGGTATCAGTTTTCCTTCTACATCATTCTTCTTAAATAATTTACCTGGCCAAGATGATAACTAAGATGTGTCAACAGGAAGATCAGCAACGTTTCTGTAGTAAAAACCTGCTCTCTTATTTTCATAGGAAATTCTTTATTAAGGTCTTCAGTGGTCAATTGCGGCAAAGTGTTTTTTATAATTTCTTTTAATGAATTGATGCCAGAAATTAATTTTTCACGGGGGATATCTTTTACCGAAAATTCATCTTCCCTTTGTCTTATGTAATCTGTATTAGCCAGGGTTCTGCCAATGAATTGATTAAGGTTTCCCAGAAGATGCAGCGTTAAATTTCCCGCTGAATTTTTTATGTCACCTTTTATTTTCCAGATATCTTTTTCTTTTTTAAACAGGTTGATCTCTTCTATTAATTTGTTGAGATCCCTTTCATATAGTTCAGCAATGTTCATAGTGGTTAAAATTAAATTTTATAGTAAAAGAACCTTTAATCAGGATTTTGATTTTACGAAAAAATCCTCGGATTAAGAATTTTCTTTGGAATCCTTATGCAAATGTATACCAATCGGTGATTATTTAAATCTTGTTAAGATATAGTATCATTTCACTATCATTATTATATTTGCGCCTATGACTTTAGAATTACTTAAAGATTTGAGAGACCGTTTGATGGTTTTGAGGAGGTTTCTTTGACGTCGGTAACCGCGAACAAAAAATAAATAGCGATAAACAGCTTTCGCTTTCTGCCGGTTTCTGGGATGACAGCAAACGTGCTACTTCCATTTTGAAATTAATAAAACTGAATGAATATTGGTTAAATATTTATACAGATGTAAAAACAAAAGTGGAAGATTTTTCTGTTCTTTTTGAATTCTGGAAAGAAGGCGAAGCTGCAGAAGAAGAAGTGAAAGAATCTTACGACAGTGCCATTAAAGCTACTGAGGAAGCCGAGTTTAAAAGCACGCTAAATAAGCCTGAAGATGAGATGCCCGCAATCCTGCAAATCAACAGTGGCGCTGGCGGAACTGAGAGCCAGGATTGGGCGGAGATGCTTTTGCGCATGTACAGGATGTATGGCGAAAAGCAGGGGTGGAGTGTTACTGAACTGGATTACCAGGAAGGAGACGGTGCCGGAATTAAAAGCGCTACATTGCAGTTTGACGGACCTTTTGCTTATGGATTTTTAAAAGCAGAAAGTGGCGTTCACCGGCTGGTGCGCATTTCTCCCTTTGATAGTAATGCACGCCGGCATACCAGTTTTGCAAGCGCGTACGTTTATCCGTTAATTGATGATTCGATTGAAATAAAAGTGAATCCGGCTGATGTGGAATGGGCTTTTTTTAGAAGTGGCGGCAGTGGCGGGCAAAATGTAAACAAGGTTGAAACAGCAGTGAGGTTGACTCACAAGCCTTCGGGTATAATTGTTGAATGCCAGCAGGCGCGAACCCAGGGAGAAAACAGAGAAAAAGCAATGGCAATGTTGAAAAGCCGTTTATATGAAGAGGAAATGAGAAAAAGGCAGGAGCAACTGGATGTAAACAATGCTTCCAAGAAAAAAATAGAGTGGGGCAGCCAGATACGCAGTTATGTTTTTCACCCTTATAAAATGATCAAAGATCACCGCACGGATTATGAAGTGGGAAATGTAGGACCGGTAATGGATGGCGATTTGGACGGGTTTATAAAAGCATACCTGATGATGGAGGCTTAATTAGCCAATGGGAGAATTTGAAAATTTGTAAATAAAAAGATTTCTTTTTTCAGAGCGTGTCCCTCTCCCTTGAAGAGGGGTTGGGGTGAGGCCTGAAGATGTGAATTAAAATAACAATGAACAATTAAAATAGTATATCTGATTAAAAAATTACTTAAAGAATTAAATAATAAACTAAAGTAAAATAATGGCTTCAATTCTTATAATAGATGATGAAAAGGCGATCAGAAAAACGCTAACAGAAATCCTGGGTTATGAAGGTTATAAAATTGATGAAGCTTCTGACGGTGAAGAAGGTCTGAATAAATTTAGGTTGAAAAATTATGACCTGGTGCTTTGCGATATCAAAATGCCCAAGTTAGACGGTATTGAATTTCTTGAAAAAGCAAAAGAGATCAACCCCGAAGTTCCTATAATAATTATCAGCGGCCATGGCAATATTGAAACAGCTGTTGAAGCAGTGAAAAAAGGCGCTTATGATTATATTTCAAAACCGCCTGATCTTAACCGAATGCTTATCACACTGCGTAACGCAATGGACAAGACCACCCTGGTTGCGGAAACAAAAGTGCTGAAAAGAAAGGTAAACAAAGTGCAGGAAATTGTAGGGGAATCAGCCCCAATCAAAAAAATAAAGGACACTATTGAGAAGATAGCTCCTACCGAAGCGCGTGTTTTAATTACTGGAGAAAGTGGTGCTGGTAAGGAATTGGTAGCAAGGTGGATACACCAGAAAAGTGCCCGCTCTTCGGGGGCAATGGTAGAGGTGAATTGTGCCGCTATTCCTGTTGAATTAATTGAAAGTGAATTATTTGGTCATGAAAAGGGAAGTTTTACGTCAGCTGTAAGGCAGCGTATAGGTAAATTTGAACAGGCAAGTGGTGGTACATTATTCCTGGATGAGATCGGCGATATGAGCCTTAGTGCACAGGCCAAAGTTTTGCGCGCTTTGCAGGAAGGCAAGATAACCCGCGTGGGAGCTGACCGGGATATTAATGTGGATGTGAGAGTTATTGCTGCTACGAATAAAGATCTTCTGACGGAAGTAGAAAATAAAAATTTCCGACTCGATCTGTATCATCGTCTTGGTGTGATCATTTTGCATGTTCCCAATTTAAATGAACGTTCTTCAGACATTCCTTTATTGATTGAACGATTCTTAACTGACATCGCTACAGAATATGGACAACCGAAAAAAGAAATTGAAAAGAAGGCGCTTGATCTATTACAGAAATATAAATGGACGGGGAATGTTCGTGAGTTAAGAAATGTAGTGGAAAGGCTTATCATTCTTTCCGCAAAAACGATAACAGCCGAGGATATAGAAAATTATGTTATGCCCAAAAAATAAAAAATTTCAATAAGATTTCTTCCAGGAGATCGTTATAAAACATGAAACACATTTATTGCATTAGTGGTTTTGGCGCCGATGAACGGGTTTTTAGAAAAGTTGATTTCGGTGAAAATGAAGTTCATTTTATTCAATGGAAAATTCCCACAAAACATGAGTCTATTGAGTCTTACACAAAAAGAATGCAACAGGAAATTGTTCATCCAAATCCGGTGCTAATCGGTTTATCTTTTGGAGGAATGATTAGTGTGGAGATTTCAAAACTTATTTCTGTAGAAAAAATTATTTTGGTTTCCAGTATTTGCGACCGTCATGAATTGCCATTGTTCATGAAAATTGCCGGCACTTTCAGATTGAATAAATTGATCCCGATGAAGCCTTACCCAATTCTTGAGCCTATAGAAAATTACAATCTCGGCGTAGAGAATAAAGAAGAAAAATTGTTGCTAAGAGATTATCGCCATAATCTGAATCTTCAATATTCCAATTGGGCAATGAATGAAATTGTAAACTGGAAAAATGAATGGCATCCGCCAAATTACATTCACATTCATGGAACAAAAGATCACATTTTCCCGATTAGGTATATTAAACATCCTGATTATACTATCAAGAACGCAGGGCATTTGCTATTGATGAATAATGCTGATGAAGCGAATGAGATTCTTAAAAAGGAATTGAAATAATTTTTTTCAATTTAAATCCTCTCTGTTAAACTAATGATAACTATTTTCAATAACTATTTTATTAAGAATTTATATATGCTATTTTTGTTTTCGTCTAAAAAAAATAATCCATGAGTGTAGGTTTACTTCTGTTTATCATTGCAACTATTGCTGTTCTTATTGGTTTATATGGAATGTTTAAAAAGGCAGGGATCGCGCCATGGAAAGCCTTGATTCCATTGTACAATACTTGGTGTATGGTGGAGAAGATGAAACTAAAAAAGGTTTGGTTTTTTCTTCAGCTGATTCCTATCGCCGGTCAATTTATTACCATCTGGATCAACATAAAATTTGTTGAACACTTCGGCCGGTTCAGTCTGCAGGAGCATTTTTTTACCATATTATTTCCCTTTTTTTATTTCCCCCACCTTGGTTTTTCTAAGGATGAAAAATATACCGGCACTACTATGGGCAAATACAAAAAAAGCGCTATGCGCGAATGGATAGACGCAGCTGTTTTTGCTATTATAGCGGCCACCCTTATACGCACTTTTTTATTTGAAGCCTACGCCATCCCTACACCCTCAATGGAAAAAACCTTATTGGTAAATGATTTTTTATTTGTAAGTAAGTTTGCATATGGTCCACGGCTTCCAAACACGCCATTGGCTGTCCCTTTTACGCATCAAAACCTCAAATGGATTAATACAAAATGGTATGTCGAAGGGATCCATATTCCTTACATCCGGTGGTTCCCAAAACCAGTTTACAGGGGGGATGTGGTCGTTTTTAATTTCCCTGTAAATGATACGCTTATCAATGATGACCAACATGGATCTAAGTTTACTTATTACCAGGAAATCCAGGGCAGAATGATCGCCGATCATGTATCTGAACATGAAGCTCGCCAAAGAGTTCTTGATAAATACGGTGATCTTATCATTACAAGACCTGTTGATGAGAGAGAAAATTTTATTAAAAGATGTGTTGGAATTGCAGGAGACACGGTTCAAATA
>JBBQWJ010000189.1:0-6473 GCA_038210685.1 Chitinophagales bacterium
TTTTTGGCATTCCTTTTAAACTGATTTTTTATGATATGGCAGGTGATACTTCCAAACATGGTTTCATCAGAAAATTCTTAAGAAAAATCGGCAGGCCGCCGGTTTTACTGAGCAGTGTGAATCTTGATTACAATGTACAATTACTTGAAAATCATCTGCAAAACATGGGATATTTTCAGACCATAGCGTCGGCTGATACCATTGTTAAACACAAAAAAGGCCATACGTATTACACAGTTACACCTGGGCCGGATTATACCATAAAAAATGTAAGTTTTGAAACAGATAGTTCTGCTTTAGGGCAGGCCATAAAAGCTACCCAGCCGAAAACATTTCTTCATCCGGGTGATCCTTTTAACCTGGCTATTATTAAAGGAGAACGGGAACGCATAGACGCAGTTTTGAAAGAAGAAGGATATTATTTCTTTAGCCCTGACGCCTTAATTGTTGAAGTAGACAGTACGGTCGGAAAAGACCAGGTAAATTTGTTTGTAAGAGTAAAGGCAGAGATTCCAACAGTTGCTGAAAAACCCTACATCATTGACAGTGTATACATTTTCCCCGATTACCGGCTGAACGGAAACGGTGCAGATACTTCTATGAAGGCTAAATCCCTCTACGGAGGTTATTACATAATAGATCCCAAAAATAAATTTAAGCCAAAGCTGTTCCCACAAATTTTACGATTCGATTCAGGAGATGTATATAGCAGGGCCGATCATAATCTCACTTTAAGCCGATTGATCAACCTTAACGTTTTCAAATTTGTAAAAAACCGTTTTGAAGTGACACCGTCAAACAATGCAGATACAGGAAAACTAAATACTTATTATTACCTGACGCCGCAGGAAAAAAAATCCCTCCGGGCGGAACTTTCAGGCAATACAAAATCAAATAATTATGTGGGTTCACAGGTTACACTTTCATTTAAAAACAGGAATACCTTCAAGGGAGCAGAAGAACTGGATGTGCATACCAACGTAGGAACCGAAGTGCAGTACAGTGGTAATAAAAATGGCTATAACACTTATGATGTGGGCGGTGGTGTTACCCTTACAATTCCAAAATTCGTGGTACCCTTCTTTCACTTTAATACCACTGACGCTTTCGTTCCGAAAACAAAAATTGACCTCAGCTACGATCTGCTGAACAGAAGAAAATTATACACATTAAGCTCTTTAAAAGGAGAATTAGGCTATGAATGGAAGCCGAGTTTTGATATTCAACACACATTTAATCTCTTTTCTATTAATTATGTACATGCTGTAAACATAACCAAAGAATACATTGACAGTATTGCTCACAACCCAATATTGAAACACTCAATAGACACGCAATTCATAATCGGCTCTAATTATTCGTTTACTGTTAATCCATTTGATAATAATGCCAAAGGAACTGGTTTTTATTTCGAAGGTTTAGCAGATTTTTCTGGTAACCTCGCGGGTTTGGTCGTTCCGACAGATCCGGTTAGCGGCAAAAAGAAACTTTTTGGCGCGGCGATTTCGCAATACCTGAAGGCCCAAACTGATCTTCGTTATTATCTGCAATTAAGCAAAAAAACACGGTTGGCCAACAGGTTGCTCCTGGGCTTTGGTTATCCATATGGCAATTCACAACAACTTCCATACATCAAACAATATTTTATTGGAGGCAACAACAGTATCAGAGCTTTCCGAAGCCGGTCGGTAGGTCCCGGAACATACAGGCCGCCAAATGCTGACAGCCTTTCTTTTTTTCCGGATGAATCAGGAGATTTAAAGCTGGAAATGAATACAGAATTGCGATACCAGTTCAATAATATTGTAGAAGCTGCCTTTTTTATCGATGCAGGAAATATTTGGTTGTATAATAAAGACACCAGTACTGTACCCGGTCATCCGGATGAGTTGTTGAGGCCCGGGGTACAATTCTCTTCTCATTTTTTAAACCAATTGGCAGTAGGAACCGGTATTGGCCTGAGGCTTAATTTTACGATTTTATTGTTAAGGTTAGATCTCGGAATGCCATTACGAGAGCCATGGCTGCCACCGGGACAAAGGTGGGTAATCAATCAGATTAATTTTGGCAATAGGGAATGGCGAAGGAAAAACCTGGTATTAAATATTGCTATCGGTTATCCTTTCTAAATTAATTTACCTAATTTTCAACCATGTTAAAACTAAAAATCCTTGGTGCAGCTGTTGTTGTTTCTTTATTTTTTGCTTGCAATTCCAATCAAAATGATACTGTAAAAACACCGCCGGAGCAAGAAGTAACTGATACCGTTTTCTCAGATAATTCTGTTGATTCGATGAGAACCATTATTAATCGTTCTATGATTTGGAGTGTACAACCGCAAGATTCGGAAAACCAAAAATTAAAAGCGCCGGATTCTGCACAAATAAATACCTATTCATCTGCCAGGTTAATAAATCTCCTGAATCAGAATTATCCCGGTATCCAACTTGATTTTGTAAAAATTTCTCATGATACCATTTATGTAAAAATTCCGGAGAGTCAAAAACTTACCAACCAGATCGGGGACACAGGCGCCGAAAATTATCTCGCTTCTGCCACTTATACTTTAACAGAGATGAAAGATATTCACTTTGTAAATATTGATATGAAAGCCGGCGACCATGCTGAGCCGGGAGTTTACAGCAGAAATGATTTTAAAAGTTTGAGATAGCAACGGTAAACAAACAATTATCAAAGAATTTTAATTTCCCAGTGATTGAGGAACCCCTAATGTTTCTTTCATACCGGCAAAAACAGTCTTCCATACAAGATTAAAAAAAGATTTGTAAATGTCTCTGTCAAATTTCGCCGTTACCGAAGTTCCGGAATTACTATTTTTTACTACAAGGTTAGCAGCCAGGCTCAACAAGCCTCTTTTCTTTATTTGATTTGTTTCTTTATCGCGTTTCAAAACATCAATTTTCATTTTATCATAATTCATTAAAAAGCTTCCGCCCGCACTTCTGTTATTTCCCTTGAAATGAAAGTCAATGGACTGGATTTTACCGGTGTTTACTTTTACCAATGCCATAGGTACAGATACCTTATTAAGAAGGGTTGCATCAAAGCCTTTACCATGGCCATTTACAAAAAAATCACCGTTTTTATTTCCGAGCAAAAATTTAAAATTGCCTGTTAAAGGTATCACTGTTAATGCCTGCGTTTTAAAAGAAATATTCATTTCATTATTTTTTTGGATCGCCTCAGGAATGTTGGTAACATTGGAAATATCTAAATTAGTATTGGTAAGTTTTACCACCCCAATACTATCGCTGGCGGTTTCCTTTTCGCGGTATTCTACATAGGCATTCTTAACCTTTATATGTTCAATATTTACTGGCTGACCGATCTGCATCAGCATTTGTGATGGATAATTACCCACCTTGCTTATATGTTGCAGAGGTTTATGCATGTCACGAAAAATTTTGGCATCTACCTTATCAATGATAAGTTCGGAGGCTTCAATACGCTTATCCAACAAACGGTTTATATCAATGTTGGACAAAGTAAGGCCTGACATTTTTACATCAAACCGATCTTTTTGAAAATGAAAAGCATCTGCAAATTTTTGTTCCGGGGCAAATGGAACCAGGTTAAATGAATTAATATGAAACGACTTTTGAAGTGAATTAATACTGATATTCCTAAAATTATAGTTATACGTTTTATCTTTTGATTCCAGGGAAAAGCGATCTACATTAACTTCTGCTTCTTTGGTGTAATTCATCGGGTGATTTTCAATCTGAACGATCCTGTCAGCATTCACCTCGTTCAGCTTGATAGAAATATTTCCTATGGAATAATTACTGTTTGCAAAAGGCACGAATGTGAGTTTTGGAAAATTGAGGTGTTTAAGATAAACACTGTAGACGTTTGTAAACCCGGTAGAGTCCACAGGGGCCTGGCTTTTGCCAGGGGTGGTTTTTAGATTTTCAACCGGCAATTCATATAAAATAATATCGCGGCATAAAATAGTATCAACAAATAGATTTTTATTTTTTACGATCTCATTGGTATTTATACCATTTAATGCAAGGTCTTTTGCATCTAAAAGGCGGATGGGAGCAGAACTATCATTCGCAAACCTGTTAACAAGAATATCATTAACTAACAATTTTTGTTGCTTTCCCAAAAAATGAACCTGTTTCACTTCCAGTTCCTTACGGTTATGGTTATACGTAAAAAAAGAATCAACCGTAAACGCCGCTTGTTTACAAAATAAAATGCGATTCGTATCAAGATTGTGAGAGCTATCTATCAGGACATCTTCCAGTACAAACTTCCCGTTTATCAGTTCATAATTGTTATCCCTGGTAAAGAAATCAATTCCTTTTACATGTACGTTATTCACAAATACAAAACCTACTTTAATAAGGTCAAGCTTTCCCAATATTTGCTGATACAGGGCTGTAGCTTCATTTTGAAAAATCGTCTTTTTTTGTAAGGGTTTAAGAGAATAAAGGATTATTTTCGGGTTGTTAATAATAACAGAATCCCCTTCTATTTTATTGGCATTAAGCGCTTTTGCAGTTTGTACACCGGTAACTACCAAAGATTCTATCGTCACATCCAAAAGGATATCGGGCATATTTTCTACATCCATCTTTTTTATCCGGTCGGTGTCAGGAACAATGCGGATATTTTTCATGGTAGCATGACCCGTTATCTCATCAAAAGAAAGGGAATCATATTTGATAGTATATAAACTGTCAGTTTGATTGGTTACCATTGACTCAAGCGCGTTTCCGGCTATTTTATTTTTATAGTGTTGCCAGGTAAAATAACCGGCAAGACCAAACAGTATTACAATGGAAATAATGATTAAACGCTTTTTAGACATTCGCATAATTGAAAAGAAAATATATAAGCAAATGAAGTTCCAAATTAAATAAAAATTAAAGTTTTAGATTTGACACTAATAAAACAGCCATGAATATAGAGATGAATAAAAATGAAGATGCCAATAAATTAGCCATGAGCAACATAAGGAAGCTTATGGAAAAAATAGAGGAAGGTGGTGGTAAAAAAGCGATCAAAAAACAAAAGGAAAGAAATAAATTAACAGCCCGGGAGCGCCTTGATTATTTGTTGGATAAAGATAAAATGTTTATTGAGATCGGCGCTTTTGCCGGTTACGGAATGTATGAAGAATATGGCGGTTGCCCTGCCGGCGGAACAGTTGCAGGAGTTGGATATGTGGGCGGAAAACAATGTGTGGTAGTTGCCAACGACCAGACGGTAAAAGCAGGCGCCTGGTTTCCCATCACCGGAAAGAAAAACCTGAGGATGCAGGAAATTTCAATGGAAAATAATTTACCCATTATTTATCTGGTTGACAGCGCTGGTGTTTTTCTTCCCATGCAGGATGAAATTTTTCCTGATAAGGAACACTTTGGCCGGATTTTCAGGAACAATGCAAAGATGAGCGCAATGGGCATAACCCAGATTGCAGCCGTAATGGGACCATGTGTAGCCGGCGGCGCTTACCTGCCAATAATGAGCGATGAAACTATAATAGTAGAAGGAAATGGTTCTATCTTTTTAGCCGGCCCCTATTTAGTAAAAGCAGCCATTGGTGAAAATACCGATAAAGAAACCCTGGGCGGTGCCGTCACGCACACGGAGATTAGCGGAATTGCTGATTACAAATTCAAAACAGAAGAAGAATGCCTTGACTGTGTAAGAAATATTATTTCCAAAATTGGTGAAACGCCTAAGGCTGGTTTTAACAGGATTGAGGCAGTTGCGCCCGCGAAAAAATCAGACGAGGTTTACAGCATTTTCCCCGAAGGAAATCTGAAGCCTTATGATATGAAAGAGATCATCGAAACGATCGTTGATGCATCATCCTTTGAAGAATTTAAAATGGATTATGGCAAAACCCTTGTCTGTGGATATGCACGGGTGGATGGCTGGGCTGTAGGCATTGTTGCCAACCAGCGGTTGAATATTAAAAACACCAAAGGAGAATTACAAATTGGCGGAGTAATTTATAATGACAGCGCTGATAAAGGAGCAAGGTTTATCATGAACTGCAACCAGAAAAAAATTCCTTTGGTATTTCTCCAGGATATTACAGGATTTATGGTGGGCAGCAGAAGTGAACACGCCGGAATCATAAAAGACGGGGCTAAGATGGTAAATGCGGTGGCGAATTCTGTGGTTCCAAAAATCACTTTTATCCTGGGCAATTCTTATGGTGCCGGTAATTATGCCATGTGTGGAAAAGCCTACGACCCCCGGTTTATTTACGCGTGGCCATCTGCAAAGATAGCAGTGATGGGCGGCGAACAGGCTGCCAAGACTTTGTTACAAATAGAAGTAGCTTCTTTAAAAGCAAAGGGCCAGGAAATTACGGCTGAAAATGAACAGGCCCTTTTAAAGGAAATGATGGACAAATATGCCTCACAAACAACCGCCGTATATGCGGCAGCACGTTTATGGGTAGACGAAATTATTGATCCGAAGAGCAC
>JBBQWJ010000190.1:0-6458 GCA_038210685.1 Chitinophagales bacterium
TGATTGATAATATGGATGGGAAAGACTGGAAAGTGGTAAGCTCCGAATTTGATTTTGTGGAACCGGATAAATCGAAAGAATTTCAAAAAAGAAAAATTTTTATTGAACCTTCAGACATTACAACCGTAAAGCAACAATTAACTGATGTTTGGAATAAGATACAGGCGAGAGATTTTTATACCGGTTGCGGAAAAGAAGATTGCACGTGGTGCAATTTTGTAAAAGAGAATGAAATTCATATCGCTCTCCATGATATTATTGAAGAAGAACAGGAGATTTAATTTTAATTTAGGATGTAGAAAAAACAATATCCATTCAAAGCGTTTAAGTTTGCTTTTCTGAAATGAAAATTTATAATTCCATAATACTTTTAGCAGCCGCTATATTTTTTTATTTTCTTTCTATTATGGGAAGCGGATGTGCCCAGGTAGGCATTCCAACCGGAGGTCCAAGAGACAGCACACCACCGGTTTTATTAAATTCAACGCCCCCAAATAAGACCATACATTTTACAGAAAATAGAATCGTTCTAACTTTTGACGAATATGTGCATTTACAGGACTTACAGAAGAGTTTGCTGGTAGCGCCTGAGCCTAAAATAATCCCGAACGTAACTTCAAAATTAAAGACTGTTACCATTAAGATTCGCGACACTCTTCAACCAAATACAACCTACAGTTTTCAATTTGGTAATGCGATCCAGGACATAAATGAGAACAATCCATTGCATGATTTTACTTACGTTTTCTCCACAGGGTCTTATATTGATTCACTTACTTTTAATGGAAGCGTAATAATTGCTGAAACAGGAAACCCGGACAGTACTTTAATTGCCATGTTGTATAAAAACCTGGATGATTCCGCTGTATACAAACAAAAGCCCCGATATGTGGCCAGGTTAGATTCGTCAGGAAATTTTCATTTTAAAAACCTTGCTTCTGGCACTTATCATTTGTATGCTTTGAAAGATGAGAGCGGCCAGAAAATGTATAATAATCCCTCGCAACTTTTTGCATTTGCTGATAGCGCCATCAATATTTCAACAGAAGTAAATCCTGTAAAACTTTATGCTTACTCAGAGGGACAGTATGTAAAGCCAACTTCAAAAACTGCTATACCCGCTAAAAAATCTGCTGAAAAATTATTAAAATACAGTACGCCTGTTTCAAGCGGTTCGCAGGATCTGCTTTCTCCACTCACCATCACTTTCGCTGTTCCGTTACAAAATTTTGATTCTTCAAAAATCAAGCTGACTGATACATTATTCAACACAGTTCCGTCGGCGGTAATATCTATTGATACAGCACAAACACAAATTACCATTAGAAATAACTGGACTGAAGATGCGAAATATAAATTGGTAATTGCGAAAGGTTTTGCAACAGATACTTTAGGCGATGAACTTTTAAAATCAGATACTATCAGATTTAAAACCAAACGCGAGAATGAATATGGAAGTATCAAATTGTTTTTCAAAAATTTAGACAAGATTGCTCACCCGGTTTTGCAATTTGTAAAGGATAATAAAATAGTGGATTCGTTCAAATTAACTTCTACAACCTTCAGTAAAAAACTATTTGAGCCCGGTGAGTATGAGTTACGCATATTGAATGACGAAAACGATAACGGGACATGGGATCCGGGAAACTATCAACTAAAAAAACAACCGGAAATAGTAATTCCCATTCACAAAAAACTCAGTATCCGTGCTGATTGGGATAATGAAGCTGACATAATATTGTGATCATTTTTGACTTCGATCATCAATCAATTTATAAAAAATAAAAAATCACCTTATTTGTTCGTTCACTGCAATTTCATTACTTCAAAATCAAAATTGTAATTCTTAATTTCGCATAATGATTTTTTCCTCTTCTCTTTTAGAAAATGCGGTTAACGAATTTGCAAAATTGCCCGGCATTGGTAAAAAAACTGCTTTACGCCTGGTGCTTCACCTTTTAAAAAAGGACGTAAGTGATGTAAAAGGCTTCAGCAATGTTATTTTAAAAATGAGGGAAGAAATTCATTTCTGTTCACGCTGTAAAAACATTGCTGATAAAGAATTATGCAACATTTGTGCTGATAGAAGCCGGCAACAACACATCATTTGCGTAGTTGAAAGCATTCGTGACGTAATTGCCATTGAAAGTACGCAACAATATAACGGGCTTTATCATGTGCTTGGCGGAATTATTTCTCCTCTTGATGGAATTGGCCCTGATCAACTGGAAATTGATTCACTGATCTACCGGGTAAACGAAGAAAAAACGGAAGAATTGGTTTTTGCTTTAAGCCCCAATATCCAGGGCGATACTACCATCTATTATATCAGTAAAAAATTAAAAGACGCGCCTGTAAGAATCACCACCATTGCGCGTGGCATTTCGTTTGGAGGCGAACTTGAATATGCGGATGAAATGACGCTTGCGCGAAGTATTTCGAATAGGATGCCCATCGAAAACTATGTTGGCAATAATAAATGGTAAACATTTTATCTACTATTATTTATTAAGTTATGGAATCAGGGATAATTTATTATCTTGCAATTCCATGCAAACTGAAATAATTTGAGTAACATTATCAATACAGAGTACAAACCAGTTATCGGATTTACATCCGGCGATATCAATGGAATTGGTCCCGAATTATTAATAAAAACGCTCTCAGATAGTCGTATTCTTGAATTTTTTACCCCGGTTATTTTTGCCAGTAATAAAGTCATTAATTTTTATAGAAAAAGCCTCACGGATTATAATTTCAATTTTACCAGCTTAAAAGATTTTAGTAAATTAAATACCAAACAAGTCAACATTTACAACTGTTGGGAAGAAGAAGTGGCTATCAATCCCGGAGAATTAAATGAAATAGGCGGAAATTATGCTGTAAAAAGCCTTATGGCAGCCACTTACGCCCTAAAAAATGGCCAGATAAACGGTTTGGTAACTGCTCCTATTCATAAGAAAAATGTGCATAGCAGTGAATTTCCATATACCGGCCACACTCCTTTCTTCAAAGATTTTTTTGATCAAAAAGATGTTGTGATGTTGTTGGCAGCAGGTGATTTCAGGGTTGGCTTAGTAACAGAACATGTGGCTTTGAAAGATGTGGCTCAATATATTACAAAAGAAAACATTTTAAGCAAGATCAATATTTTACATGCTTCTCTTAAAAGAGATTTTAATATAGAAAAACCAAAAATAGCTGTACTGGCATTAAATCCTCATGCAGGGGACGAAGGCCTGATTGGATCAGAAGAAATAGAAATAATCCGCCCTGCGGTTGTTGAAGCTAAACATTATAATATGATCGTATCAGGCCCGTATAGTGCAGATGCTTTTTTTGCACGCAATTACCAAAGCAGGTTTGATGCGGTTTTAGCCATGTATCACGACCAGGGTTTAATTCCTTTAAAATCACTGGCTTTTGGAGAAGGGATCAATTTTACTGCCGGCTTGCCCGTGGTAAGAACCAGTCCTGACCATGGAACTGCATTAGATATTGCAGGTAAGAATAAAGCGGATGCTTCATCGTTTACCGCAGCAACATTTGAAGCTCTGGAAATTCTTAAAAACCAAGCCTTTTTTGACGAGAATCATAAAGATCCATTAAAAAAACTGAGTGGCTCTTTCGTGGCAGGCGGCCCGGATGAGTGATAATAAAAGCAAAAAACAAAATAACAGCAATTCTTTTTCGTTATTTAGATTGAGTTTTTAGTTTGAACAAAGATATACATTTGTAAAAGGATTTTTTTAACACCATTGAATGGAGAATATCATTTTTAGCAGCGGACTAGCATTCTTAATTACATTTTTTTCTATCCCGGTAATAATCGAAGTTGCGAAAGATAAAAAGCTATTTGATTTACCAGGCGAAAGAAAAGTTCATAATGCAGTAATACCAACCTTAGGCGGGTTAGGTATTTTTGCGGGCTTTATTTTCGCTACTCTTATGGGAGTACCTCCTTCCGATGCTTCTGTTCTTCAATATTTCATGGCTGCAATAATGATCATCTTTTTCATGGGAATAAAAGATGACATCTTAATTCTTACCGCCACAAAAAAGTTTATCGGGCAGTTAATTGCTGCAGGCATCATCATAAAATTTGGCGGTATTGAAATTAACAACCTTTATGGTATCCTTGGCATTCATACACTTCCTCCCACCGCAGCTTTTTTGATTAGCTTATTTACAATAGTGGTCATCACTAATTCATTTAATCTTATAGACGGCGTTGACGGTTTGGCAGGAAGCCTTGGCTTGCTTACAGCAGTGGTGTTTGGAATTTATTTTTACTACTCAGGACAAGCATTATACGCAATTATGGCTTTATCCCTTGCCGGCAGCCTCGTTGGTTTTTTAATCTATAATTTTAGTCCTGCAAGAATATTTATGGGTGATACAGGTTCCTTGCTGATAGGACTTATAAATTCAATACTAGTCATTAAATTTATAAATGTTGCCTCCGACCCAACTTCTGCAATTCCTTTAGCCTCCGCACCTGCGCTGGGTTTTGCAATTTTACTTGTTCCTCTTTTTGATACCTTGAGGGTAGTAAGTCTTCGGATTATCAACCGTCGCTCACCTTTTTGGCCTGACAGAAATCATATCCACCATCTTTTATTAGATAATGGACTAAACCACAAAACCATTACTTTAACTTGCGTAGTCGCCAACATACTTCTTATTTTGATGGCTTACATTTTACGTTTTACAGGAACTCCAGTGGTTATGCTTGCTCTTGCAACAACATCAATTCTATTCGTAAGTATGGTTTATTACAAGAGGCAAAGGAGAAAAATTGTGGTTGCCAAAGGGCAACTTCATCAAGAGCCAATTATTTCTTCTCACAAGATTTTTACACTTACCGGAGAAACGGTAGCACAGGATTAATCCTTCTCTTATTCCCTTTTATCATTTCGTTTTCATAAATTTGTGCACTTTTATAAAGCCAATTTTGGCCTTAATCAGGATATAAAATTTAAGAAATGTTAGAAGAGACAGCAGGAATAATAGATGAAACTACAGTTTCGATGAAAAAAGCTACAGAGCATTTTGAAACTGAATTGGTAAAAATAAGAGCGGGAAAAGCAACCCCCACAATGCTGGATGGCATAACTGTTGACTACTATGGAACTCCTACCCCTATTGGCCAGGTTGGCAATTTAAGTGCAATTGATGCCCGCACCCTTACTATTCAACCATGGGAAAAAAATATGCTTCAGCCAATTGAAAGAGCAATTATTGCCGCTAATATTGGAATTAATCCACAAAATGATGGAAATATTATTCGTTTATTTTTGCCACCTTTAACAGAAGAAAGAAGGAGAGAGTTTGTAAAAAGAAGTAATGCAGAAGGTGAGCAGGGAAAAATAGCAATACGTAGCATTCGCCGTGATGCGATTGAACAGGTAAAAAAGGCACAAAAAGAAGGCCTGAGTGAGGATGAAGCAAAAGAAGCAGAGGACGAGATACAAGTCCTCACCGATAATCATATTTTGCTTATTGAAAAACACCTTGTAGCCAAAGAAAAAGAAATTATGTCGGTTTAAACTTATGTTTCATGTTAAATGAACAAATTCTTTTATTAATAACTGCGCCGATTTATCTTATTGTTATCGGGCTGGAAATAATATTGAGTAATCTTCATTTAAAAAAATACTATACACTAAAGGATACATTAATGAACGTGTATCTGTGTCTATTGAATGGAGGAATTGACTTGTTGTTTCGGGCAGTTTATTTAGTTATTCTGGTTGTTGTTTACCGGTTTCATTTTATAAACTTTTCGTTCAACCCGCTTCTTTACTGGTTTTTGCTTTTCATTTTTGAAGACATTGCTTTTTATTTTGAACATCGGGTCGATCATTTTTGCAGGCTTTTTTGGGCAGTGCATGTTACCCACCATTCATCAAAAGAATTTAATTTAACAACAGGCTTTCGCTCATCAGTATTTCAACCACTTTACCGGTTTATATATTTTATCCCGCTCGTTTTATTCGGGTTCAAACCCCTGGATATCGTATTTATGTATTCTCTTACGCAAATCTATGGAATACTGGTTCACACTCAGTATATAAATAAAATGCCTGCATGGTTTGAATCTGTATTTGTAAGCCCGGCCCATCATCGGGTTCATCATGCGAGTAACATTCGTTACCTGGATAAAAATTTAGGAATGGTACTCATAATCTGGGATAAAATTTTTGGCACTTTCCAGGAGGAATTAAAAGGAGACCCGGTTAAATATGGACTGACAAAACAATTATCGCAACCTAATCACCTCACCAATATTATCTTTCATGAATGGAAAGATATTTCTCACGATCTGCATAAAAAAGTTCCGTTTTTTGTAAAAATAAAATACCTGGTAATGCCTCCGGGATGGAGCCACGATGGAAGTACAAAAACCGCAAAAGAATTAAGAAAGGAATTATTTAATTCAGAAAGAGAATATTTTC
>JBBQWJ010000191.1:0-6419 GCA_038210685.1 Chitinophagales bacterium
TTGCCGGGCGCAAGTGGAAAATTAAAAAGTGACTACGATCTTGAAGCGCGTGTAACTTTGTACTTTCTGTTCAATAAATAATTAAAATATAAATTAAAACTCAACCTACAATTATGAACGTCAAAAAAATTATTCTTTCGCTTTTAGTCATTAGCGCAGCTTTAATGTTTACCTCTTGTGGAGGAAATGGAAGCAGCAATAGCAATGGCTCCGACAGCACTTCAACATCTGGTAGCGATGAAATTTTAGCCGCCGGTTCTTCATTTGTTAATCCCTTATTTTCCAAAATGTTCAGCGTTTACAACCAGGAAAAAGGAATTAAAGTTAATTACCAGTCTATTGGTTCAGGCGGAGGTATCAAACAATTGCAAAACAAGATCGTAGATTTTGGAGCATCTGATAACCCATTGAGTGATGAACAAATTTCTCAATCTGCATCACCGATTATCCACATTCCTGATTGTTTGGGCGCCGTAACAATCGCTTACAATTTGCCCGACAATCCTACTTTAAAGTTTACACCTGAAATTTTAAGTGATATTTATTTAGGTACTCTTACCAAATGGAACGATCCAAAGATCCAGTCACTTAACCCGGAAGTAAAACTTCCTGATCTGCAGATTTCTGTAATTCACCGTTCTGACGGAAGCGGCACAACTTTTATTTTCTCAGATTATTTATCTAAAGTGAGCGACGGATGGAATGGTAAAGTAGGCAAGGGACAATCACTTAACTGGCCTGTAGGCCTTGGCGGAAAAGGAAACGAAGGCGTGGCTGGTCTTATTAAACAAACGCCGGGCGCTATTGGTTATGTAGAATTGGCTTATGCAATTCAAAACAAAATGCCGGTTGCTTCATTGAAAAATAAATCAGGAAACTTCGTAGCGCCCACGTTAGCCTCTACAAGCGCTTCGGCAAATGTGGATATTCCTGCCGACATGCGTGTTTCGATAACCAATACCGATGCTCCCGATGGATATCCTATCTGCAGTTTCAGTTATATTTTATTGTACAAAGATCTTTCTTACAATATTAAATCTGAGGCGAAAGCAAAAAATTTGGTAGACCTTGTAAAATGGATTATAACAGATGGCCAGCAATATTCTGAACCCTTGAATTATGCTAAACTTCCTGAATCTGTGGTACAAAAATCATTGGATCTTTTGAAAACTGTTACCTATAATAACAAGCCTTTGCAGTAAGCTTTTTTCATAAAAAAAAACAAGTAAAATACTGCGGATTCATCTTAAAAGATGTTTTCGCAGTATTTTGCATAATAAATAAACCATCAAAAGAGGATGACCCCGGCTATTAGTTATAAAGCAAAGCGTATTAATTTTAAAGAAAAGGCATTCAAAAAAACGCTCGCTCTTTCAGCGATCGTTGTGGTAATAATTTTACTTGCGATCTTTTTTACTTTGCTCATTAATTCTTTTCCTTCGATAAAAGCCGTTGGCGCTAAATTCTTTTACCAGACAACCTGGGACCCGGTTAGCGATCAATATGGCGCTCTACCTTTTTTGGTAGGTACACTTCTTACTTCTTTCCTTGCATTGGTTATCTCTACACCCTTTTCAATTGCTGTTGCTATCTTCCTGGGTGAATATTATAAAAAAGGCCCGGTGGCTGAGATATTTAAAAATATAATTGATTTATTGGCAGGAATTCCATCTGTAATTTATGGCTTCTGGGGATTATTTGTATTGGTGCCCCTGGTGCGGGAATTGGAGATGAAATTACATGTAGCACCTTACGGAGTGGGTATTTTTACGTCTTCTGTTATACTTGCGATTATGATCCTTCCGTTTTCTGTTTCCTTATCGCGGCAGGTGATTTCGATGGTGCCAAGCAATTTAAAAGAAGCGGCTTATTCATTAGGCGCTACCCGCTTTGAAGTAATAACGAAGATCATTATACCGTATACAAAATCTGGTTTATTTGCTGGTTTACTATTGGCTCTCGGAAGAGCATTGGGTGAAACGATGGCTGTAACTATGCTGATAGGAAACACACACGATTTGCCAACTGGAATATTTAGCCCGGGAAATACGATGGCGAGCGTAATTGCTAATGAGTTTTCTGAAGCTACGGGGAAGGTGTATACATCAGCACTCATTGAAATGGGATTATTTTTATTTGTAGTGGCAACGATCATTAATGTTATTGGCAAACAAATTATTAAACGATTTACTCTTGAATAATTGAATTCCTAAAAGAACTCAGATTATGGAAACGGTATTAGAAGCGGAATTAGATAAAAAGAAAAAACTCACGCAGCGCCTGGTTGAAAAACAGGTGGCCGGCAGAAACAAAAAGAACACCCTCTTTAAAGGAGTGATCATTGCAGCTACTTTAATTTCAACACTTCCTTTATTACTGATCTTATTCTATATTTTTAAGCAAGGGGTTGCTGCTGTTAACTGGCATTTTTTAACCAATCTTCCAAAACCGGTAGGCGAACCCGGAGGCGGTGTTTCCAACGCGCTGGTAGGAAGTATTTTGATCCTGCTGGTTTCGTGTATTATCGCAATCCCGATCGGAATTATGATTGGAATTTATTTAAGTGAAGAAAAAAAATCAAAACTGGGTTATTATTCCCGTCTTGCGGTGGATGTGTTGCAAGGCATTCCATCTATTGTTATCGGCATCATTATTTATGAGTGGGTAGTAAGGCCCATGGGTGGTTTTTCGGCACTTTCCGGTAGTGTGGCGCTGGCCCTTATGATGTTGCCATCCATTGTAAAATCTACCGAAGAGACACTTAAACTTTTACCGGAATCTTTAAAGGAAGCATCACTGGCGCTAGGCGTCCCATATTATAAAACGATCTTAAAAGTGGTCGTTCCTACGGGACTGGGTGGAATTTTTACCGGCGTTATTTTGAGCATCGCAAGAGTGATCGGCGAAACAGCGCCCTTATTATTTACTGCTTTTGGTAATCCTTTTATGACCACCAACATACTAAAACCAATGAGCAGCTTACCTTTGATTATTTTCAATTATGCAACAAGCCCTTATAACGATTGGCACCAACTGGCGTGGGGCGCTTCAATGTTGTTGATATTGATGATTTTGATATTAAATATTATTACTAAAATAGCACAACGTAAATGGAAAGTCCAATTTTAAAAGCAACCAACTTTAATGCCTTTTTTGGAAAAAACCATATTCTGAAAAATATAAACCTTGAGGTACATAAAAATAATGTTTGGGCCATTATGGGGCCATCCGGTTGCGGTAAAACTACTTTCATTCGTTGTGTAAACCGTATGCACGAATTAGTGCCGAACGCAACAGTAGAAGGTTCTTTGAAATTAAAAGGAGAAGAAATTTATGATATGAACCCGGTAGTGCTCAGGCGAAAAGTAGGTATGGTGTTTCAAAGACCTAACCCTTTTCCTACGATGAGCATTTATGATAATGTAATAGCCGGTTATATTTTAAACGGTATCAAGTTGAGCAAAATGGAGAAGGATGATATAGTAGAAACTTCGCTTAAACAGGCTGCTTTGTGGATGGAAGTAAGAAGCACGCTTCATAAGAAAGGGACTTTTTTATCGGGCGGCCAGCAGCAAAGATTGTGTATTGCACGCGCCTTATCGATGAATCCGGAAATCTTATTATTGGATGAAGCCACTTCTGCACTTGACCCTATTTCTACTGCGCTGATCGAAGAATTGATCCAGGAATTAAAATCAGAATATACGATACTGATGGTGACGCATAACATGCAGCAGGCAGCAAGGGTAAGCGATAAAACCGCTTTCTTTTATTTAGGGGAATTGATAGAAGCGGCGAATACAAAAACAATTTTCACCAATCCAAAACATGAAAAAACGCAGGAATATATTACCGGCCACTTCGGTTAAATATTTACTTAAAGGAAAAAATTAAAAGCTATGGCACTCTCAAACTGGAAACAAAGACTTACACCTCTTGATAATGAAATTCAGCAGTTAAAATCTGAAACAATCAACATGTGGGAAATGGTTTTATCGCAATTAACAAAAGCCGAGGAAGCCTTGTATAAAAAAGACAGAGACCTCGCCCGGGAAGTGGTTTCTACGGAGAAAAGAGTGAACGCTTTTGAATTAAAAATTGATCGCGATTGTGAAGATATTCTTGCCTTGTTTGCACCTGTTGCCATTGATCTCCGCTTTTTGTTAGCGGTATTAAAAATAAATATGAACCTGGAGCGAACAGGTGATATTGCCGAAGGAATTGCCAAGTTTGTAATTGATCTTCCAGAGGATTTTGATGCCCAATTATTGGAAATTACCCGTGTAATTGAGATGTTCAAACAAGGTAATGAGATGATTGCAGAAGTTATGGTTGCTTTTGAAAAAGAGGATACTGTGCTGGCAAGGAAAGTTTTCAAGAAGGATGACCTGTTAGATGCAATCAACAAGGAAGCTTCTTCAGTTATTGCACAATACATAGAAAAAAATCCTTCCAGGATAGAATCGGCGTTATACATTTTATCTTCTATCAGAAAGGTGGAGCGTGTAGGCGATCAGGCAAAGAATATGGCCGAAGAAATCATTTTCTATTCTGAGGCAAAAGTGCTGAAACACAAACCTAAAAGCAAAAAAAGAGAAGAAGAGTAGTAAACAAATAAAAAAAGAAGATTTTTATTTTGTAATAAGTTAATTCACAAAATAAAAATCTTCAATATTTGTTGCTTTACTGCAACTTCAAAACAATTTTTTTAAGAGTTGGCTGCTGCAACCTGAACATTTGCTGCCGCTTTTTTCTTTTTTGATCTCATATAAAAATACAGGAAAAGAAAAGCGAATACCAGTACTAAGGGAATCACATTCGTTGCCAAAATTACCTCAGGTCCTGAAACCAATTGTGCATGTGCATAGGCCGCAGCTTCTGGTGTGCCCGCTGCTGCAGAGCGGTAAGTATCAATATCAGACCCCGCTGGCAATACGGCCGCAATAAGGTTATCGTAGTAACCACCCATAAAAAACATATAAATTGATACGGCAAACATTCCTGCGCCGCCCAATAAATTAATACCTAATGCACCGGATTTGGGAATGTTTTCTGAAACAAATCCCAGCATGGTAGGCCAGAAATAAGCGACACCAAACCCAAAAATGATTGCTCCGGCAAATATGGCATCACCGGTTAAAGTACCTAATAAATATATCCCGATAGTAGAAATAATTGCGGACATTAATAATAAACCTGAGGGGGAAACCCTGTGAACTACAGGCCCTGCAACACTACGAGCCAATGCCTGTACTGCTGCTACGAGTGCTAAAATCAAAATGGCACTGCTTGTTACATTTTGAAGTAACACCCCTACCCACTGGTTGGTAAAAAGTTCGGTGATGGCTGTACCCAGCATGCAGATGAATAAAAAAATGTACAAAGGCTTTAATATGGCCTTATACATTTCTTTGGTGGTGTAACCGGATGATACGCGTTCTGTAACCGGGAAATCAAGTTTGAAAAACATATATCCGTAGATAACAGTCGGAATCAACATTATGGCCACCTGCCATTGCCAGTTCAAATCTACTTTGGCGAAGCCAAATGAAACCAGTGTGCCGATAACGATTCCCGCAGGAAACCAAAAATGAAAGTGGTTTAATTTGGTTGTCTTGTTATTAGGATAAATACTTGTTACCAAAGGGTTACAAGCGGCTTCTACTGTGCCGTTGGCGATTCCTATAAATAAGGTTGAAATATAAAGACTGAAAAAGCCTGTAGAAAAAACGGTAAAAATAATGCCGACCAAATGAAGGAAAAAAGCCAGCAATAACAAACGTTTCATACCCACTATATCCACGATCATTCCACCGATTATTATTGCCAAAGGGAATCCCCAGAAAGCGGTGCCGGCAATCAATCCCATTTGTTTTGCATCCAAATGAAATTCGACCATCAAATTGTTCATGGTACCTGCTCTTATACCAAATGATAAAGAGGTAACTAATAGTGCGAGGCAACTTGCTACAAATAATTTGTTAGGCTTAATTGTTTTTTCCATAATTGTTTTTTAAGAATATTGAAAAATTTAGGAGATATAATAATTATTTTAAAGTCGTATAAATTTCAAACTAATAATACCGTATAAAACAAACTATTTTTTACATACGCCGGCGTTTAGAAAAGCTATTAAATGGCTTTTCTAAAAATCCGGCAAATCATTTTTAATTGTGAAAATTCTCATATAAAAAAAGCAACCGATAAAGTAAAAATGAAGATAAGGGAAAAAAAATGATAACTTTTGATGATCGTGTAATTATTTTTTCAAACCCTTTGCACGGGTTTGGTTTTCACAATAAACATTTATTCGTCAAAATCCCTTTCATAGCGGTTTGTACAATAAAAACATTTCCACTTTCCGGGTATTTTTTTAATTCTTCCGTTTTTAAATTTTCTCTTGCTGAAGTAATTATAAG
>JBBQWJ010000192.1:0-6376 GCA_038210685.1 Chitinophagales bacterium
GTGATTTAATTATAGGATTGGTGGATGAAAAGGATGACGTGATTGATTATAATTTCATTCCCTACCGGATCATTCCTGTCGCTGATGTTGGCATTCATGATTTTAATGAGCTTTGGAAAAAGTACACCATCGTAGAATTTAATACCTGTGTAAAAGCTTCTTTTTTTAAATATCTTTTTAAGTCAAACCCGGAGGTTGAAAATGTATTGTATTTTGATCCGGATATACAGATTTTTTCTTCGATTGAGTCCCTGGAAAATGAACTGATTGAGAATGAGATCATCATCACACCGCATGCCACTACGCCCATTGTACCTGACGGCCTATTACCTGACGAGAATATATTTTTAAATTATGGGCTATACAATCTTGGATTTATTGGATTAAATAAAGCAACTGCCAGAGATGGTGGTTTCCTCAATTGGTGGGAACTCCGCACGTTGAATTTTGGATATAAAGATCTTCTTAATGGCATGTTTGTAGATCAGCTATATATTAACCTGGTTCCGCTATTTTTCCTAAAAGTGAAAATACTTATAAATAAAGGTTATAATATGGCTCCCTGGAATCTTCATGAGCGAAAATTAACTCTGGGCAATTCAGAACAACCAATGATTAATAATGAAACTGATTTGGTATTTTATCATTTCAGTTCGTACAATTTCAGAAATCCTGGAAGAATGTCTGTGCATTCTCCAAGGTACACTTTTGAAACCAACCCGGAAATGAAGTCTTTGTATGATCAGTATCAGGAAAAAATGATTGCTAACAATGCTGAAATGTATTCTTCAATAAGATGCACTTACATTGGGCGAAGAGAAAAATATTTAAAGAGCCTGGAACATCCAACTGAACCACGGTATATCTTTAAAAAGATTCTAAAGGAATTAGTCCCGCCAGTTTTATTAAGGATTAAAAAGTTTAGATAATATAAATATGGATCAATTTCACCATTGCTTTAAGAAAATCGACGCTAATTCAAGTAAAAAAAATTAATAATCTACAATGAAGCAAGTAATTCTAAAAGCTATGGAGATGCTTGGTATAAAAAATCGATCCATTAAATTGTATCATTTATTGCAAGGACAGAAAACAACTAATTTGGAGACGTCAGTCAAAAAAGGATCAGAAGATAATTCGGAAAGAACCGTCATCGATAAGATTAAAAGATTATGTCCGCAAATAAGTCATGACACCCTTTCTATTCTTTTAGACATATATACTTTGGATTCTCTTTATGGAACTGAACGAAAGGAGCCAATTAATATAAGAAAATCAACACGAATAACTATAGAACAGGGAAGCACCATTCATAGAATTGTAAACTCTGCAGGTATTAAACGAACATTAGAAATTGGATTTGCTTATGGTTTTTCATCAATTTGGATTTTGGATGCTCTTTTAAATAAAGAAAATGCAAATCATACTGCCATAGATCCATTTGAAAAATTACATTGGGATGGGGTAGGCATAAAGCAAGTCGAAAAAATGAATAATGCCAAAATTTTTAAATGGATAAGTGACTATTCCATACACAGCCTCTCAACCTTAATTTCAAAAAAAGAAAGATTTGATTTTATTTTTATAGATGGCAATCACCGGTTCGATGATGTTATTGTTGATTTTTATTTATGTGACCAACTTGTTGAACCAAATGGAATTATCGCTATTGATGATATGTGGATGCCATCAATCCGAAAAGCAACTCAATTTATTTTAAGTAATCGTTCTTATGAAATTATTCAACAGGAGGTTTCAAATATGCTGGTTCTCAAAAAGATAGAAAATGACAATCGCATCTGGAGTCATTTCAACGACTTTTAAACTTCGGTTATAATGAAAAAGATCTTAAAGGAAACAATGGTATCCATTATAGTTCCGTGTTATAATTATGCGCAATATTTAGGCGAAGCCTTGGATAGCGTGATTGCGCAAACGCATCCTAATTGGGAGTGCATAATCATCAATGACGAATCCACTGATAATACAGAAGAGGTCGCTCAAAAATATTGTAAACAGGATAAGCGATTTAATTATTTGAGCAAGAAAAACGGCGGCCCTTCTGCCGCCAGGAATTTGGGCATTAAAAATTCAAAGGGGAAATATATTCTTCCTCTTGATCCGGATGACAGGATTACCGGGATCTTTTTAGAAAGTGCCATTCAACAAATGGAAAATGATGAAAATATTAAGATTGTTGCCTCACCTGCGCAACTTTTTGGCGACGTAAATCAAGTGATTCAAATACCAGACTATGATTTGAAACAATTATTAATTGTGAATTATTTATTTAATACAAGCATGTACAGGAGAGAAGATTTTGAGAAAACACCGGGATATGATGAAGATATTTTTGGACTGGAAGATTG
Source organism: Chitinophagales bacterium (assembly GCA_038210685.1). Lineage (GTDB taxonomy): Bacteria > Bacteroidota > Bacteroidia > Chitinophagales > Chitinophagaceae > Ginsengibacter. The sequence continues at coordinate 2,370 of JBBQWJ010000192.1, forward strand.
GGATCTTTGGATTTCTATTCTAAAAAGCGGTGGCATAGTAGCGGCGCTTCCTTTTGCAGGTTACTTTTATCGCCAAAAAAATGATTGCGTGTTTAGAGATCTCATCCGGGATAAAAAAAGAATGTTTAGACACTTGCTTCAGCTTTATAATAATCATGCAGACATTTATGAAGAGTATTTTGATTCACCGATTGTATTGATACAAGAAAATGAGAAAATGAAAAGAGTGATTGAAGCCTACCAACAAACTAAAACGTACAAGCTAGGCCTATCAATCAACAAGATTAAAAAGACTTTTAAGCCTGGTAGATGATGTTCCAGCCTATACTACGTTTTAAAGGTTATTATGCAAAAATTATTAATTACTTATTAATCGTCTATTTCCGAAAAGTTGTCGGCGATAAAAAATTCTGCATTATTTCAAATGATTGCTGGGGTGCAGAAATTTATAAAGTTTTGAACAGGCCATTTAATACGCCTTTCATAGGTTTGATGTTAATGAGTCCATGTTATATAAAACTATTAGAGAATCCGGTATATTATATAAAATTGCCATTAGTATTTAAAGCAAGTTCTAATTATCTTTCAATGCAAAAAATAAATGCGGGCATTAGCTTTCCCCTGGCAAGCCTCGGAGACTCTGACATTGAGATTCATTTTCTTCATTTTAAATCTAAAGAAATCGCAAACGAAAAGTGGAACCGGCGTGTTAAAAGAATAGATTGGAATAATTTATTAGTGAAGTATGATTGTGGCAAGGACCTCGCCGACAAAGAATCAATTGAAAAATTTCTCAATTTGCCTTATCCTAACAAATTGATTTTTGGAAAAGAAAATTTTGGGAAAACCGAGATTTGGGTTCTAAATAAATATTCTTTAGATGCACTTGTACAGTTTAGAAATTGTTTTTTAAATTTTAGTCCTATTGGTTGGATAAAGGATGAAAAAGGGTATCAAAATAAATTACAAAAATACATAGGGAAAAATGCCTATAAATATTTATAGTAAAGCATGTTAACCAACCCATTAATTTCCATAATAATTCCTTGCTACAATGTTTCTTCTTATGTAAAAAGAGCTATTGAATCTATTTTAAATCAAACTTATAAAAACCTGGAAATTTGGATTATTGATGACGCTTCTACAGATGATACCTTACTAAAAATCGAAGCTATAAAGGATAGCCGGATTAAGATTGCTTCTTATAAGGACAATACCCAAAAAGTTGGCGCAGTAAATGAGGTTTTAACTAAAGTAACCGGGGAGTATATTGCATTCCAGGATGCCGATGATTGGTCGGAACCTGTCCGGATTCAGGACCAATTACACTATTTTCAAAACGACGAGAAGTTGGGCATTTGTTTCACCAATTATAGATACATTGGTGCCAGATCCTATATACCAGACAAAATTTCTTTGACCAATGATGAGTTGAAAAATGAATTTTTAAATTATACATATAAAAGAGAATCGGGTTTATCCGCAACCAATTGCCCTACTATGATGATATCCAGGGCAGCGTTAAATGAAACAAAAGGATATAGCCCTTTTTTCGCGGGAAGAGTAGCTGAAGATATTCAATGGATATATAGAATTTTAAAAAGTTTCAAAGGAATTACGATTGATAAAATTTTATATAATTATTGTATCAGGCAGGATTCTTTTACCGGTCTCCAATCCAAAGGCATTAAACCTAAATACGCCTATTCATGGCAACTGCTTTCCAAAATTATTTATAAAGATGTGCATGAGGGTGTGGATGTGCTTTTGCCCGAAAATTTAGAGCTTTTAAAAAAAATGGAATTGGAAGCATGTGAAACTGCCTTGGCGGAAAAGATAAGCGAGTTGAATAAAATGATTAATGTTTACGAGAGTAGCTTGAGTTTTAAGATCGGAAAGTTTATACTTTCTCCGTGGCGATTGTTGAAGTCTTTTAGGAAAACTAATTTCTTTTGATGAAATCACTCCTGATCATTGTCCCCTTTGATAACATCTATCCGCCAATGAACGGCGGTACACAGCGCTTTTTTCACATCATGCACCAATTGGCAAAGCATTTTGAATTAACAGCTATTATTCACCAGGATGCAAAAAGCTTTTTAAAATGTGTTGAAGAATTTCCGGCAATAAAAAAAGCAAAAATTTACAGTACCAAAGATGCGAAGGTGAAGGATATTTTTAATTTATTACCATCCAAATTGGAAAAGGCTTTCAGGTCAAGATGGTACCAACGTGAACTGATAAGGTCAGCGGACGGGAATTTGATAAAATATTATCCCATTCTTACGCAACTTTTAAAAGAAAAAAAATTTGATGTGGTCATCCTGGAGAACAGAACTACTTTGAACGCTGTAAAGATCATCCGCCGCTATGATAAAAAAGTAAAAATTATTTACAACGCTCACAATGTAGATACCAATCTTGGCAGGGCCGCTTTTGACAGAAAAGAAATTTCATCAAAGCAATTACAGGGTTATCACGATTTTGAAAGCCTTCTTTATAAAAAGGTAGATGCGATTTTTACCTGCAGCGAAGATGACAAGAAAATATTCGAAGAAATGAATAAAGGAAAATTGATTGCGGCAGTGGTTCCTAATGGGGTAAATATTCCGGAAAAAAAATATGACGAAGGAATAAACGAACAAATACCCCGGTTTATTCTTTTTTGTGGAAGCCTTTGGTCAATACCCAATGCGGAAGGACTTCATTGGTTTTGCCAAAAGATCTGGCCCGTTGTTCTAAATGAATTTCCGGATTTAAAATTATTAGTAGTCGGCATTGGTGAACTCCCTGAAAAATACTCCGAAGCCTATAATATGCCTTCCATAGAATTTTCCGGAGCAGTGGATGATGTAAAACCCTGGTATAATAAAGCGGCAATTTCTGTGGTTCCTTTGTTAACAGGAAGTGGCACACGGCTAAAAATACTGGAAGCGATGGGAATTGGAGTTCCAGTGGTTTCTACGACTATTGGAGCTGAAGGAATTGAATATACAGACGGAAAAGAAATTGTAATTGCAGACAGAGAAACTGCTTTTGCAAATACAATTATTGTTTTGTTGAACGACAAAAAACAGAGAGCAAAGCTTTCAGTGGAAGCAAGGCGTTTAGCAACTTCGCAATATGACTGGAACGTGATTGGGGATAAAATGGCCTTATTTTTAAAAAATGATTTGCTGGTTCAAGAGTAAATCCTGCCCCATGGTCCTTATCTCACGAACCAAAAAGAAAATGGAGTTGTTCCATCTCGGGGACACACGAACCTGGTCAAATGGTGTATTTCATAAAAATAATTATCCAATCAATTTAAATTGATGCACTATCTCCAAAAATTCAAGACTTCGATTTTGTGGAAACAAATTTCTTATTCCAAACTGTACCAACGGATAAGATTCCCCAGGCACTTGGAAGAATGCGGATCATTATATAGTGGAAGGAGCGAAAATAAAATGGAAATATTTATTGGATACTGCATGTCTATTAGCAGACGAACAAAAAAGACAGGTTCGTAAAATGCGGATTAAAAGATATGGTGGTTTTGAATTATCCGGACTTAGGCGTGCTAATTTTAAACAAAGCAGTATTTATCTTAAATGTTTATTGATGACTGTAAAAATTAAGATTTGAATTTAACAGCTGAGCAACCCTTGGTTAGTGTATTGATGACAGCCTATAATCGTGAGGACTATATTGCTGAAGCCATAGAAAGTGTGTTGACTTCAACCTACAAAAATTTTGAACTCATTATTGTTGATGATTGCTCAAAAGATAATACAGTAAAGATTGCAGAAGAATTTGCAGCTAAAGACGATAGAATAAGGGTGTTTGTAAATGACAAGAATTTAGATCAGTTTCCTAACAGAAATAAAGCAGCTACTTACGCAAATGGCAAGTACATAAAATATTGCGATTCTGATGATAAATTATTTAATTGGTCGCTTGATTATTGTGTGGAAATGATGGAAAAATATCCGGATGCGGGAATGGGAATATTAAATCTTAATAAA
>JBBQWJ010000193.1:0-6329 GCA_038210685.1 Chitinophagales bacterium
TTCTTCTTTATTTACATTGTTCATTGAGTCATTTGTACTCAACATATCTTTAGCCTGCCTGTTCATTACTACCCCTGTATTATTACAGATGTATTCCCTTTTTATTAAACTACCAGTGGCATCATAAGTAAACATAATACCGCACTCGCCAGGTTGCAAACCCTGCGCGTGCGCCTCCGAGCCTGCTAAAAACATAAACATTGAAAAGACGAAGATTAGCTTTTTCATAATTACAGATTGAATTGATAAATAAAAATCTTTTGATTTAAACTTCTAATTGCTATTTCTAACAAAGGCATTTTTTTACAACTGGAAAACTTTTCTCCGGTTGCATTCCGCACTATTAGCTGGCTTATTTTCTGTTAATCGCTGGCTTATTTTCTGTTAGTTTTGTTCAAAGTGTTATCTTCAACGTAGCATCTCATTTACAGCTGGCTATTTTGCGGGGGAAATCATTCTAGTCACTCGATCAAAATAGTTATACAATTTGAACTTAAAAGCAAAATTATTCAGTAAGAATAAAAACAAACAATATTTTGACATATATTTTCAAAAAACTACCTTCATGGGTAGGTTTCCACTGTCAAAAGTTGTGGTACATTTAGGTGAGTCCATCAAAACTATTTTTAATGATTTACGCGCGGAATCGGTTTTATATTTCAAAAGAAGATCAGCAGGCTATTAAGTCTTTCAGGATCATTCTTGCAGGATGTGGAATTGGTAGCAATATAGCAGAGTGCACGTTAAGGATCGGCTTTGAAAATCTTACTTTAATTGATGGTGATACAGTGGAACTAACAAATTTGAATCGTCAAAATTATTTGAAAAGTGATGTTGGTGCTCCAAAAACCGACGCATTAAAGAAAAGGCTTTTAGAAATTAATCCCAAAGCAAATATTATATCAGAAAATATTTTTTTAAATAATGAAAATCTTGAAAAGTATATAGCAGGTGGTCATGTTGCCATTAATGCTTTGGACTTTCAATCAGATACTCCCTTTAAATTTGATCAGCTATGTCAGAAACATAAAATACCAGTATTACATCCCTATAATATTGGCTGGGGAACATTGGTTTTTGTAATATTTCCAGATAGTCCTAATTTATCTACCATATCCGATGATTATATTGGTTTTGAAAAGAAAGTTGCGGCATTCTTAATAAAACACTTGCCAAATGAGACAAAAAGATGGATTCAAGATATTTTGTTTGAGTATGAAGAAAAAGGCCATGGAGATCCTCCACCGCAACTGTCAGTTGGTTCTTGGTTAGCGGGAGGAACTTGTACAAATATCATTTATAGAATAGCTACTCGAAAACCTGTCAGATCATTTCCTGAATTTTATTTTATTACCGCAGAATCATAGTTTATAGTTAATTTCAAATAATACCGTTGTTAATTGCAGCTAAAATGGCTTCTGATATACTGCGCGCTTTAAGTTTTTTGAAAAGATTTTTCTTATGGAATTTAATTGTGTCAGCAGAAAGACAAAGTTCTTTTGCAATTCTTTGTACTGTATGTCCCTGACATGCTAACATTAGAATTTCTTTCTCCTGATTATTCAGTCTGACTATTTTTTCTTCATTCCATTTTTTTAAAATAAGGTCATATTCAAAAACAATTTGTTTTTTGGCATTTTTAATCACAACATTTCCCGGCTTATTATTTGAAGAAAGAGAAACAAGACAAAAGGCAATCCAAATATTTCCATTTGTATCTAAAATTAACGGAGTCAGTTTATGATTAATTAGCATTAGATGTCCATTCGGTTGTTTTAAACGAAAATCATAAGATATTGAATAATCAGTCCTTTCAATAAGAGCTATATTGTTGTAAAATCGAAATCCTGCTTCGTTAATTTCTAGAAGTAATTTAAGATCCTCATGAGGAACATTTTTTAGGTAAAACGAATAACCCGCCTGCATCACCTGCTTCGAAGATTTTCCACATAGAAATAATGGATTATCTGAAACATATAAAAATCCCCTTTTATAATAATCAATAAGGTATATACTATGATAAGTAAGTTGCGACAAAGCTTCTGCTACCCGTAGGTAATATTTTACTATTCCATAGTCATAAGAAGAAGGAATATAATCCAGGTGTATAGGTCTGAAAAAATCTTCAATAGAAATATCCATTTTATTTAATCTTTATTTTTAATTCCTATATCCTTAAAATTAGATAAATTGTAACAAAAACTACCCTTTAGGGTTGATTTTTAGATTTTATCCATAAATTTTTGGCGTATTCACTTTCAGCAATTTATATTCAAAAAAAATACAAAATGAAAGACATACAATTTAAAAATCTAAAAAAAGTGATCTCTCAAAATTAGCTGAATTTATTGTACGAGAAAATTATGTTCAACATCAATCATCAATAGATCAATCAAAAACTTTTTTAAAGACTGTCAAAAATATTAATGCCGAGGACGGTTTAATTTTTGAACACTCCATTTTTTGTGTTGCTTCGAAAAATTCTGAAATAGTAGGTTCAGTGAAGATTACAAGGTGGAACGAGAATATTATATTACCTATGGAAAAACTTTTTGGTATTCAACCAGAAATGTTTATTGATAAAGGCTTTAAGAGTATATGGCATATAGGAAGATTCGCTATTTCCAAAAGTGAAAAAGATGGTGCTAAATTGCTTAAAAAGTTAATTGCTATTGCTATATATCCGATTTCTAAATGCCCTGATAGCATAATGCTTGCTGAATGCGACAAAAAATTTGTAAGGGTGCTGAATTTGATCGGTTTAAGAACTGAAACATTAGCTCCCGGAATTAATTATCTCGGTTCTGAAACTCTTCCTGTTTATTCAACTCAGAAATGGCTAACATCCTTTTTAAATAAAAGCTCTCATTTTGAGGATGCTGTCGATTTTTATAGACAAATGGACTCGAAAAAAAAGATGTCACCAAATTATATTCAATATTTTCCATTAGCCTTAAGTTTTGCCGGTTAAATAGTCCTCAATATTTTCGGATAACAATATTCTAAGTTTCATCAAATGTGCAAATTGTATAACTTACTATCCGCAAAAGAGAGATAATTAAATTTATTTTCAAAGGAATTATTTCAATGCTATCCGAACTATTTTTAAAAACCTGATTTAACTCTATGAAAGTATTGATTTTGCTATACTTCACAATAGATTTTTAAGAAAAAAAGTGTGTGGTTAAAAACCAAAATTTTTCTGCCGGGTTGGCGGATTTAATTTGCCTCTTGCTTTTACAGCCCCTTCTCTTATTTGATTACATACATGATCAAGGCTATGATAATAGGTTAAGCAAAAACGTATTTTCTCACACAGATTGCTAAAAGCCTGTGCTCCTTTTGCAATACAACGTTTTATTAATTCTAATAACAGATAAGTAATGAGGGCTATATAAATTTGGGATTTTACCGCATTTTCACTGGTACCGGATAACCACATAATTTACTTACCTCAAATCATGATCTTTCTCACAATAAATCTATTGGTGCTTGCATTTTGCAAGCAATCTGATTATTGAGTTTTATTGCTCAAGTATTAAATGCTCAATAAAAAATTCTCTAACTGACTTGGGGATGAATACTTGTAAATTGGGATATTCAAAAAAGTATTGGGCTGTTTGTTTTGAGTTTTTTCAACAGCGTTGAGCATGTGCATTACCGTTTCATTTGCATTAGAAACAATTATATTTTTTTTCAATTTCACTGCGCAATTCATTTTGTCGGAATAAAACTGATCAGCAAAAGACCTGCTAATATACTCAACATGAAAAAAATCAATCCCAATAGAATTACATTGATTTTGTTCAATAAGCTTCATCAAAATTTTAGATGATTCTCTTGTATGAACCGAAGGGCCAATTGACCCTTAATTAAAAACTGATATGGTAGTCTTATCATTCATAAACCGGATGCAAACCTATTATAAATAAAGCTATTCATTATTCAACGAAATTGTAAAAATTAAATTCGACAGGAATAATTGTTGGTAAACATAAAGCTGTAAGCTGATAGCGTACAAGAAGGAAAAAGAATAGTATTTAAATAAGAACCAATATTGGGATTTTTATCACAGTTAGGGGTAAACCGTTTCCCGGATTTTTGAAGCCTTTGAATAACACAAGTCAGGCCACATAGAAAAAAGGGATTTGAAATTCTTTTGTGGCTAAAATCTACTCTACTTCTTCCTCTTGAGTTGATGATATTTCTGATAAAGTTTTAATTAATTTAGAAATACTATCTCCAAAGTTTTCATGTGTTCTTACCGGTATTTGAACGGTTACTGGCATTGGGTGTTATTTATGCAATCTTCAAAATATTTTTGAATGAAGTTAATACATCTGTTGTCTTTCTGATAGTATCCTTCTCAAATCCTGCTAAATAACTCTTAGTAGTTTCTAAAGATGTATGGCCCAGAGCTTCGCTTATAAACTCTGTAGATACACCGCTATTTTTTAAAATTGTAGCGAAACTATGCCTTGCATAATAGGTCGTTATTGGTTTACATATCCCAAGTTCTGCAGCTATTTGCTTCATGTGTTCGTTTATTAAATGTATAAGCAGACCGATAGTATCACTTTGTTTTTGTGGAGTCATTCCAATCTTTAAATGAGGGAAAATATAGGTGTCTGGTGAAAATTGACGTTGTCCCCACTTAGCCATTATGCGTTTTACATCTTCTTTTATTGCAATCCGGATTGGTTCCGGATTAGATCGTCTTGTTCTGATAGTTTTAGCACGATTGAATACAATAAAATCACCCTCAATATTTTTATATTTTAATAGACAAAGATCTTTAACATTTAAGCCATTGCACAAATAAATGAATATCCAATAATCACGGCACATATCATTAACGCTGCCGGGTTCTGTTACATAATTATAGATTTTTGCGATTTCTTCAAGTGTAAGCGCTTTTTTTATATTTCGACCGGTAGGAATTATATATTTACGCTTACCAAAAGGATAATCTGTATTGCTTATCATCCCTTGTTGTATAGCAACATTCATAACAGCGCGTAGAGATCTTAAGTAAATACCAACAGTAGTTATTGAGTTTCCGTTGCCTACAAACCAACGTTCATAACTTCTGAGAAATTCAGGTGTAAGATGTTCAAATTTTAATCCCGCTTTGTACTTATGTAATGAAACGGAAGCGCAAGAATAAGAAGCAGCAGTTCCTATTTGCCCATTTTCCCTTAGTTCGCTGATATACGAATCAAAAGCTGATTGTAAATTTGTGATCAATACTTTTTTTGGAAAGAATAATGCTTCAAATTTTAAAAAGGAAAAACTTTCCAGGCTGTCACAACATTTTTGAGCATTAATTCGAATTTCAGTTAAAGCCAGATATGTTTTCTTTAATTCCCCTCGTGCCTTATTTTCGTTCATAAGCATATAATCATTTAAATTTGCATTATAACCAGTAGCATAATATTTTCTCTGCCCTTGATAGGTTATACGTAATTTTAAAGGGTATGTAACATCATCTTTGATTCTGCGTTTATCAGGGACGATAGTTACAGTAATATTTCTTAGTTTCATGATAAATTGCTTTTTGCATTTGATACATAATTTGATACATGTTTTTCAAAAACGATAACAAATATTCAGAAACAAAGAAAACGAATAATTCTATACAATCCAATAGGGGTATGGGTTTTAGAGAATAACTGAAAGCAATCAAAAGTAACTGAAAGCATACTTTTAGGGACTACGGATCAGAAGGTTTCAGGTTTGAATCCTGACGCGGTCACAACCAATTTACCTCTTCTTTTGAAGAGGTTTTTTTTAGAAAAAAAATATGAAAATTAAATTATGGGCTGTTGGCAAAACCCATGAAACTTATGTAAAAGAAGGCGTTGAATTGTTTACAAAGCGCATTTCACACTATTATCCGGTGGAATGGAGAATTTTTCCAGCGGCAAAAAAAAACAGCTTTTCCGAACATGAAATTAAAAAACTGGAAGCGAATGTCCTATTAAATGCACTACAAAATGATGACATTTTAATTACCCTCGACGAAAATGGGAAACAATGGACTTCAGAAGCGGTTGCGGATCTTATTCAACATTGCGCGAATCAAAGTTCCCGTAATATTATTTTTTTAATTGGTGGGGCATTTGGTCTTGATGAAACTTTAATAAATAGAGCCAACTTCAACTGGGGTCTATCAAAATTGGTTTTTCCTCACCAACTTGTGCGACTAATCCTTTCAGAACAAATCTATCGCGCATGCACTATCATCAGGAATGAAAAATATCATCATTCTTAGTTTTTATGTAGGTTTGACGCTTTTAAAAAATGAATATGTCTGTTACAATTATAAT
>JBBQWJ010000194.1:0-6313 GCA_038210685.1 Chitinophagales bacterium
TTCTACATATCCTTTCAAATCGGAAGACAACCATAAATAAGTAAAAATATTTTCCTGCTGTGGTTGATGCAGTTCATCAAGCCGGTAAACGGAAGCCGATAAATTTCCGGCCAACATATTTCCTGACTGATCAGAAGTAGACAGATCAATATTTACTACGTTTCGTTTATTATAAGTTTGTTTTTCTGCTTTTGCGTTAATAAGCAATTTCTTTTGGGGACGTTTAAAATAAAGGCGTTCACACACCGGCTGGCGATTTTCGTTAAACAAAGTTATTTCCGCTACCCCATCTTTAAGATCATTTTTATTGATGGAAAAAGCAGCATTACCGTTATCCAATTTAGAATCTTGTGAAAAATCAACGCTCCTGTTGGTTTCTGCAATTAAATACAGATTTGAAGAAGGTTGCCCGGAAGATGTGACAGAAACTTTAATTGCATTGCCTTCATCTGTAAGATGCATTACATAACCCTTATCGTAAGCATCCGGTAAGTTTTTCCTAAAGCCGGTGCCATCTTTTAGAGAGATAATGGCAGAATAATGTTTCCCGCTTTCAGGAGTAAAGGAAAAATGCCCCATACCATAATGGGTGGTTTCAAAATGAACAATTGTATCATTTGATTGATCAACAATCACCCCTTGGGCCTCTACTCCATTTCCTGAATTATCATTTACTTTAAAGGCAACAAGGCTGTTTAAGCCAATTACAAGATTGCCGCCTTCGGGAAAAAACTGCCCTGCATATTTAGTAGGGCTATTGACAAGGGAAGGATCCAAATTTTGAGTGGTGTTTACGATGGTAATGATCTTTTTGAAAAAATAAGATGCGGAATCATTTTTCATCCAATTGGTATAGGCTCTCAATTCATAATTGCCTGAGGCAAGTGATATTGGAAGTGCGAAAGAACCGCTGCCATTGCCGTTTTGTATTTTAATTTTGGCCTGCAATACCGGGTCGTGTGATGAATTTAAAAGTTCTGCATATACTACTTTGCTTACCGAAAGCGGTTCATTATTCTTTGCATCTTCCACATAAGCTTTAAACCATAAAATTTCTCCGCACAAATAATAAGAACGATCGGTGTGGAGGTATACTTTTTCTTCAAGATGATGGTTGTTATAAGAAGTAATGCTGCTAACCATTTTATCCAGGTTGCTTTGTGCAAACGTAGATGTACAACATAGTAAACCAACAAAAAAGGTGGAAAAGTAATTTGATCTTTTGAATAAACTCATACGATTCATCTTATAATTTTTTATGGCCAGAAACTTGGTTTTTGAGTTGTTCCATTAATGGTACAATCTACGCATGGCCCCTCTGAGGCGAAATATCCTAATACAATAATTCCATTTAGGTCCGGCTTTATCGGAACAAATCCCTGCACACCAAAAAAGAAGGCAAGGCTGTCTTTAACAGGTGGCACTTCAATGTAATCACAATTTCCTTTTTGGTTCCAATTGGGAGGCATTGAAGAATTGCTGATGAATAAGCGCATCGATTGAGAGCTTCCGGCGCTTATGTAGCCAATAACTCTTTCAAAGGGATCTGTTATAGAATGAATATTTCCTACATTTTCACTCGGTTGTTGCCCAAAAACAGATCCGACATTTTCTGTATTTTCCTTCAGTGAACTCCAGTATTTATAGGCGCTTGGATCCAATGCGTATTGGGTAACGTTTATGCTATACAAAACACTGATTCTTTTGTCTTGAAAGGGAATTAAAGCAAGTGGTGCTTCATGGATTACATCCTGCTGTAATTTAGCAGTTGAACCTATAAAAATATTTGTGGAATTGTTTCTTCGATAGCAAACGTTCACCGGAACACTTCTGTCTACAACTTCTACATTTGCTGAATCATACATTAATGTGGAATTATAATCCGAGTGAAATTCCCAGGTCTCTTTATAATCCCAGCGGTAATAAGTAGTTTGATTGCCGGGGTCGTGTGTATTTGCAAAAACCTGTACGTCACCATATTTAAATTTCCAACCAAGATCGTCAATTGGCGGTGATGCTTTAACTTTCACAAAGTCTGACCGGTATTCTTCCTGGTTCCCGGTGGTAATATGAAGCCTGTACTGATTCGAAGGGCTTAAAGTATAACTGGCTGAATAATTTCCATCTCCTTTTTCATGCAATGGGTAAAGGTCGTTCTGGTTGTCCTCTATTATCACATTAGCACCGGTTTCATTAATATTACTCGCTGTATCGCCCTCCGTAATATTCCTTGTGCGGCTTAACTTGATATTAGTCGGTACTCCATTTACATTAATAAAACCTTCAACTATCAAAAATCGATCGCCTGCCGTTTTTAATGTTGGGTCGTATGGCACTTTACAACCTGCAAAAAAGAATACAACAATAACTGCCGGTAAAATGTAGTAGTTATTTGAGGAAATTAATTTCATTTTAGTTCTCATAAAAAGTTTTAAAGCAAGAAATCAGGTTTAACAGGTCGGCACGTTTATGTCATTTTCTAAAATCGAATATTATAGGTAATAAATGGAATCGCAGTTCCGAAAATAGATAATTTGTATCCTTTGATTCCGCCATTTTCAGAGATAAAATATACTGAATAAGCATTTTTTCTTCCTGTAAGGTTATATACTCCCAATGTCCAGGAATTATGAGTTGATTGGTGGATCTTATGGTTTCCATCCAGGCTCATCGATAAATCTGTACGGAAATAATCAGGAATTCTATACGCATTTCTTTCAGAATACAAAACTCTTACAGATCCTGCATAATCATATTCAGCGATTGGCAATGTAATAGGACGCCCGGTGCTATAGGTAGTGTTTAAAGAAATACTAAAGCGATGAGTAAAACGATAATTTCCGGAAAAACTTACATTGTGAGGCTGATCAAAATTACTTGGATACTGATCGCCTTTATTTATTTTTTCAGCAGCATAAGGATCATTTTGTTGCAACAAGGATCGTGAATAGGTATAAGTGAGCCAGCCATTTAATTTTCCTGTCGCTTTTTTCAAAAGCAATTCAACACCATATGCAGTACCTTTTGTATTGATCACATCTGTTTCAATATTGTGATTCATTACCAGCACAGCTCCGCTTTTGTAATCAAGGTAATGGTTAAACCATTTGTAATACAATTCAACAGAGGTTTCTATAGTATTGTTTTTAAAATTCTTATACAACCCAAGTGCAACCTGTGTTCCCAATTGTGGTTTGATATTCGGATCACTTAATTTCCATACATCAGTCGGTGAAATGGTAGTGGTGTTGGTAAGCATATGAATATACTGCCTTAAACTATTGGCAGATGCTTTGATGGAAGTATTATCTGACAAAGAATACCTTGCAGACAGCCGGAATTCGGGCCCCATGTATGTTTTTACCACCTTTCCCGAAGGGTAATAGTTGGTAGCTATTACATTATTAAGATCGATAGGTAAGCCGGGAGCATAAGTATTTACGTGCTTTGCCCCCAAATAGTTAAACATAGAAAACCTGATACCGCCATCAAGTGATAAATCATTTGAAACATTAAAGTGATCAGATAAATACAAGGCGCTTTCCAATCCATGTTCAGCTTCCAAAGTGTCCGGCACGATCAAAGAATTTTTAGAAAGCGGGCTAAGAGAACCGGAATGCACATCATATAAAAGACTGTTCAGGCCAAAACTTAACGTGTGTTTATTACTTAAGAAGTAACTAAAGTCTGCGATGAATTTATATTGATTGATATTGAATGCCAGTTTATAGGCATTTACTGAATCTCCATTAAAAGCTACCTGGTAATCGTAATGGTCAATCCCTGCGGTGAATACGCCATAGAACCTGTTATTAAATATGTGCTTCCAATTGATGTTTCCGTTCTTGTTATGATACTGGTAAGTAGTATCGCTGTTCAGGTTGAATTTATCGCCACTGATATAACCATTTACATACACGTTGTTTTTGGTGTTTATTTTTTGGTTTATATGAATGGTTCCATCCTGGAAGGAAGCATGGCTTTTATTATACTCTTTGGGTAAAATTTTGAAAAGCCAGTCGGAGTAAGTTGTTCTGGCACCCAGGACAAAAGTGGTTTTGTTTTTTACTATTGGCCCTTCCAGCGTAAACTTGCTGGTAAGCGGCCCAATGCCGGCAGATCCGGAAACCTTTTTATCGTTACCATCCAGGGAAGTAATATCAAGTACCGATGAAATTCGTCCGCCGTATTTTGCCGGAATACTACTTTTGTACAAGGTCACATCTTTTATCACATCGGGATCAAAGGCTGAAAAGAAACCAAAAAGATGCGATGGATTATAAATATTAGCACCATTGAACAGGATAAGGTTCTGGTCAGTAGCTCCACCTCTTACATTCAATCCGGTACTTGCTTCACCTACAGATTTTACGCCGGGTAAAGTAAGTACAGCTCTTAACACATCCACCTCTCCCATTACAGCAGGAATTTGTTTAATGGCTGTCATCGAAAGTTTATCCATGCCCATGGTAGTGCTGCGAACATTCTTTTCTTTTCCTGCTTCTACCAACACTTCTTTTAACCGAAATACTTTTTCATCCAGGTCAATATCAAATTTTCCATCCGAATAAAGCATAACCTGCCGCCTGGTATCAAACATGCCGGGAGCAATAATATTTAGAATGTGACGGCCTGCAGGAAGGGTGATAGAATAATAGCCAAACTGGTCGCTTCTTACCTGCACAGAAGGATGATCAAGATAAATGAGCGCACCCGAAATGGCCTCGCCATTTTGTGCATCCCGGATATATCCGGCAATATTTACTTTTCCTTTAGGAACTCCGTTTCTTTTTATACCGATGTCAAACAATTTATTTTCTACCGATATCTCCTGCTTCACCATTTTTTTCTGGTTAATATAACCGGCAGCTTGTTCTTCCCGTTTAGCTTCAACTTCAGAGGTATCTGTTTGACCATTATAAAATCCATAAGGAAGATTTGCGGCCAGGGAAAATCCTTTGGTGATAAAAATATTATTGTCTTTATCAATCGTATAATGTAACCGGGTGTTGCTGAAAATTTTATCTAATATGGAAGGAAGATGAGCATTATTTACAGAAATAGTAATCGTGGTACTGTCAAACTGTGGAGGATCATAATAAAAATGATAGTTTGTTTGCGCTTCTACTTTTTGCACAAATTCGTTGAAGGTTACATTTTGAAAATTTCCGGTAACGAGATTATTGTTTTGCTGCGCAACACCATTTAGTGATAAAAGCAATAAGGTTATTGAGAAAAATAAAGAGATTCGCCGGTTCATATTAATGAGTTAGTTGGTCATAAAATGCGGTTATTTTTGCGGTAGCGGTTTCAAAATTCCTACGCTTTAATTTCTGATGATTTTGACGCATCATCTTTTTTAATTCGCGAATCTGGTCTCCGAATACTCGGAATACATCCTTCTTATTACTTACCAGGTAATAAAGGCCATTCTTATGAATATAAAAATGATTTTTAGCAGGAAAGCTTGTTGTCAGGGTGTTGCCCTGTATCCTGGGATTTAACTCTTTTAAACGCTTTTCCAGAAACTGAACATTATGGCCATTGTACAAAAGGTCATAAAAACCGGTATGGTAAAGATTTTGTTTATGATCTTCTTGTAAGGCTATGAAAGTGTGTCCGAATAAAGAGAAGCTGTCTATAAATTCATTATTCATCACGATTGGAGTTCGATGGTCGGGTGATAAAACCACTAACTGGTTTCTTACCAGGTCATATATCAGCCCAAGTGAATCGTATTTTCTTCCATTATAACCTACCCATCCATAGGTAAAATCCTTCAATCCAAAAAATGGATCACCTTCCATTTTAAAAGTATAATAAAGGTACTCCTGGCCATTATACACAGGTGCATTATCTGCATTGTAGTGAGTGTAAATATCGATTGCATTTTTAACCTGCATATCGGTGATGGAATCTTTTTTCACGTTCTGCGAAAAAATTGGGTTCAGAAAAAATATGGAGGAAAAAAGAAAAAGAAATTGCTTCATCTATGTTAGTTTATTAAATCAGGTCTTGTTTAAAAGATGAGAAAATATTTAGAAAAGGTACGCAGTCAGGTCAATGTCAAAGATAATTTTTGCTATAAAATGTAATTGATATTTTTGATGAGCGGTAAAAAGTCATCCTCAGGCTCTTTTTATTTTAATACCCACCCAATTCTTTTTTCATGAGTGGATCCATTTTTTTATTTTATCCTGAATTTCATTTTGGTTTAAAAGTTTTGATTAATGAAAGTAATTATAAAATTGCAGAAAAAATATTTTCTATTTAAAGGATGCTTAGAGAATTTTTATTTTTAGAGTAAACAAAC
>JBBQWJ010000195.1:0-6267 GCA_038210685.1 Chitinophagales bacterium
ATTAAAAATAATTTTTTTCCTGTCGTTCTTAGCGGCGACCACAGTACTTCTGCAGGAACCATTGCGGGAATTAAACTGGCCAAACCTCAAAGCCGGCTCGGCATTATCTGGATTGATGCCCATGCAGATCTTCATACGCCCTTCACCACTCCATCTGGAAACATGCATGGAATGCCGATTGCAGCGTCAATTGGTGAAGACAATGAAGAAAAGAAAGTGCACGAGCCAGATCAAAAAACAATAAAGGAATGGGAGCAATTAAAAAATTATGGCAAAATAAATCCAAAAGTTTTACCCGAAGACATTGTTTTTATTTCGATAAGGGATTTTGAAAAAGAAGAAAAACATTTGATTGATAAATATGGTATGAAGGTGATTTCTACCAATGAACTTAGGAGAAAAGGAGCTGAGAGCGTGGTGCGTTCCGCGCTGCGTTTTTTAAACGAGTGCACCGATATTTATGTGAGTTTTGATGTGGATTGCCTTGACTCATCTATTTCAAGAGGCACCGGAACGCCCGTTCATAACGGGCTGCGAGAAAGAGAAGCTGAAGACCTGGTAAGTAAATTTATGCAGAACCGGAAAATTTGTTGCTTTGAGATTACAGAGGTAAATCCTACTCTTGACAAAGAAAACCTGATGGCAGAAATTGCTTTTAATATTTTACAGAGAAGCGTAAATGTATTAATGATGAATTAGAGTCCTTGCGGCATTTCATTTTTTTGCCTGTATCTTGCTAATGAGGGATCCATTGAGATGGCTTTATCACATATTTTTTGGCCCTTTTCTTTTTGCCCTAATTTTTGAAAGGTCATTCCCGCCATATACAATGTAGTAGCATCCTGAGGATTAAGATTTAAGATCTTTGTAAAATAATCAAGCGCTTCATTGTATTTTTTTGTATCGTAAAAAGCACGCGCTATATTGTTCAATAACTCTTTGTTATTAGGCTTGCGCTCCATTACGATATTCAAAGTCTTTATTCCATTTTCAGAATCACCGGTATACAATTGAGCAAATCCATAATTTTCATAAAAATCGTTGGTCTTGTTATAACCATTTGCTGCTGCCAGTTCAAAATATTTCAAACTATTTTTAAAATCATTTTGACTATAATAAATTAGCCCCAACTCGTACTGCCATTGGCTTCGTGCGGGTTCCAGTTCCACTGCTTTTTCAAATTGAGGAATTGCGCTTTTCTCTTCCTCCAGTTCCAGGTAAGTACGGCCAAGCGTATACGCAGATTCAGCATCTTTATCATTTTTTACAAGTGCCTCTTTTAAATATTTCTCGGCTTTTCCATAATCTTCTAAGTTATAATAACTCATTCCAAGAACCCTGGAACCATCTTCGCAATTCATACATTTTTGGGCAAAATCTATCGCTTTTTGAAACTGGTGATTATTAAATGATAAAGTGGTGAGTTGGCTGATAGCTTCCTTATTTTTTGGATCGAGTTGGTATGCCTTGTCAAAATTTTTCTGTGCATCGGTTATTCTGTGCATAGACAGATTGGCTTTGCCGTTTTCCAGGTAGGCGTCAATATACTGAGGATCGAAAGTAATTGCTTTGTCAAAATCTTTTGTAGCTATTGCATATAATTTGCCTTCATTTTCCTGCACACCTTTATTATAGTAAAATCTTGCGCTGTCTCCGTTTTGGGAAGATGCGTATTGAGAAATTAAACAAGCTCCAAAGAAAATGAGAACGTTTTTCATTGTAAAAGGATTTCCAAAAAATACTCTATTGTAGTACTATTGCACTTAACGCCGGAAGATTCAGTTTTATTTCAGCCATATTATTCTTTTTATCCACAATCTCAGTAATAATTTCCTGGTTCGAAAATTTCCCTGTTCCCCAATATTCTGCATCATCACTACAAAAAATCTGTTTCCAGGAAGTCTTCTCATACACATTGATTTTCCAGTCATATCTTTCAATAGGAGTCATATTGAAGATGACCAGTAGATCGTCATTTCCCTTTTCACCTTTTCTCATATAGGCCATCACGCATTCGTTCCTGTGATCAAGATCGACCCATTCAAAACCTTTTTTGTCAAACTGGTATTCATAAAATGCAGGCTGTGAAGTGAATAAATTATTAAGATCTTTGAAAAAAGCTTTAAGTTTTGAGTGAGGTTCATACCTAAGCAAATTCCAGTCAAGTTCAGTTGTGTAATTCCATTCACTCGTTTGCCCGAATTCATTTCCCATAAAAAGTAATTTCCCTCCGGGGTGTGTATACATATAAGAATATAAAACGCGGAGATTGGCAAATTTCTGCCACTCATCGCCGGGCATTTTATAGAGCATGGGGGATTTACCATGCACTGTTTCATCATGGCTTAAAGGAAGAATAAAATTGTCATCATAATAATAGGCCATACTGAAAGTAAATTGATTCTGGTAATCATTGCGGTTCAGAGGATCTATTTTGAAATAATCCAAAGTGTCATGCATCCAACCCATCATCCATTTCATACCAAAACCCAATCCTCCTGTGGTGGTGAGACCTGTAACCCTTGGCCAGTCAGTAGATTCTTCCGCTATCATCTGTACATCCGGAAAATCGCGGTACACCATTTCATTCAAACTTTTAATAAACGCAATGGCTTCGATATTTCCATTACCACCAAATTCATTTTCTTCCCATTCGCCATCTTCCCTTGAATAATCAAGCCTTAGTATCGAACTTACCGCATCAACGCGCATACCATCAATGTGATACATTTCAAACCAGTACCTCGCATTGCTTATCAAAAACGAACGAACTTCTCCCCTTGCGTAATTAAAAATGTAAGAATTCCAATCCGGGTGAAAACCCTTTCTCATATCCGCGTATTCGTAAGTATGCGTTCCATCAAACTTAAATAAACCATGTGCATCATTTGGAAAATGAGAGGGAACCCAATCAAGAATAACGCCGATATCGGCACTGTGGAAAGCTTCCACCAACCGCATAAAATCTTCGGGTATGCCAAACCGTGATGTAGGAGCAAAATAGCCACATCCCTGGTAGCCCCAGCTACCATCAAAAGGGAATTCCATTACCGGCATCAGTTCTACGTGGGTAAATCCCATTTCTTTTACGTAGGGAACCAGGAGTTTGGATATCTGTTCGTAAGAATTAAATGAATCTTCATCATAAGGATTGGGGCGCATCCAGCTGCCAAGATGCACTTCATATATACTCCAGGGAGAATTGAGTGAATTATGTTTTTTTCGTTTGTCCATCCACGTTATATCGTTCCACTTATACTGAATATTCTTTGTTTTTGAAGAAGTAGCCGGACGCAATTCCCAGTGATTAGCAAACGGATCGCCTTTATATAATTGAGCTCCTTCAAATCCAACAATATAATATTTGTAATTTTCAAACTCCTGGATGCCAGGAATAAACCCTTCCCAAATACCCGAATGATCCAACCGCACAAATAAGGGGTGAGCACCGGTATCCCAATTATTAAAATCGCCTACAATACCTATATAGGTTGCATTTGGAGCCCATACCGCAAAATAATAACCCTCTTTATCCAAAACTTTAACCGGGTGAGAACCGAAGAATTTATAAAGATGGTAATTCGTTCCGTTTTGGAAATTCCTGATTTCTTCCTCATCAAACAGTGAATAATTCCAAACCGGTTTCGTAGAATCAACAAAATTTTCTTCTTCATACGGTGTGTTTCTTATGGCCATAATGCAATTTACAATTTAATGTTCGGTGACAATTTATGGAATTCCTCGACTTAAGTGTCACACTCTATAAAATATTCGTTAACATAAATTTAAGATACAATTTATATTTTACTCATAAATTTTAAATATATTTGATAATCATTTATATCCAAAGACTAATGCAAAAGAGTATCATTTTATTCCTTGCTTTATTTATTTTTCCGCAAATACTGTTTTGTCAAACAGCACAAATAAAGGGAAGATTAACTGATTCTTCCACAAATGTAATGCCCGCAAATGCAGTAATATCAATTTTGCGTGCACAGGATTCAACGCTCGTCACATTTGCAAGAAGTAATAATAACGGCGATTTTAAAATTGACCATTTAGATTCCGGAAAATATATCGTTTTAATTTCTTATCCCAAATACGGGGATTATGTAGATAAATTCCAATTGCATCCATATGAAACTTTTGATTTTAAAACCATCTATATCACACAAAAAGCAAAGCTTTTACAGGAAATTATTGTACGGCAGTCGGCAGTAAGAATGAAAGGCGATACAACGGAATTTACAGCAGATAGTTTTCATGTAAAACCCAATGCGACTGTTGAAGACCTTTTAAAAGAATTGCCAGGTGTACAGGTTGATAAAGATGGAAAAATAACAGCGCAGGGACAACAGGTGCAAAAAATATTAGTTGATGGCGAAGAATTTTTTAGCGATGATCCAACAGTTGCCACCCGGAACCTAAGAGCCGACGCGGTATCGAAAGTCCAGGTTTTTGATAAGAAAAGCGACCAGGCAGAATTTACCGGAATTGATGATGGGCAAACCACGAAAACCATAAATTTAAAATTAAAGGACAATGCCAAACATGGATATTTTGGTAAGCTTTCAGCAGGGGCGCTTGATAAATATTACAATGGCCAGGCGTTGATAAATGCATTTAAAGGGAAACGGCAATTGGCAGCTTTTGCCATCGCCAGCAGTACTGACGCTACAGGTTTAAACTGGCAGGATTCGCGCAGCTATGGATTTCAAAATGATAACATTCAGGTAATGGATGGAGGAGGAATTATGATCACCTCAAATAATAATGGAGACCTGGGTACGCAAAGTTATTATGGACAAGGATTGCCCGAAAGTGTAAAAGCCGGGATCCATTTTTCGAATAAATGGAATGACGATAAATACAATGCCGGAGGAAATTACCTGTTTAATAAACTGGCAGTGCGTAGTGCAGGTAACACTTACACACAAAATATTCTTCAGGATTCTGTGTATTATAACCGCGAATCGGCAAACACACATTCGGATAAAATGCGGAATGCTGCATCAGGAATGGCCGAGATTCAACTGGATTCATCTTCATCGATAAAAATAACAGCGGACGGGTATACTGGAACTACCCAGGAAAGCAATGATTATCAATCGCAGGCTTTGGATGAAAAAAACAAATTGGTAAACAGCAGCAAAAGAGCTACTTCCAGCAAAGGCGATAATAGCGGATTGCGGGCTTCTGCTTTATATAGAAAAAAATTCAAAAAAAAGGGAAGAACACTTTCCGTAAATTTTGATGAAACTTATACTAATATTACGAGCAATGGTTTTTTAAATAATGTATCCAACTTTTATGACGCATCAGGAGCGGTTTTTAGAAGAGATTCAACTGATCAAAATAAATTGAATGGGAACTCATCAAATGTGGCAGGTGTAAAAGCAACTTACACCGAACCTCTTTCAAAAAAGTCTTATTTGGAAATTAATTATTCGTTTCATAATAATAATAGCACCCAAAAAAGGCTAAGCTATGATAAAGACCTGAGTGGCAAATATTCCATGCTTGTTGATTCTTTAAGTAATGAATTTAAGTATATTTATAAAACCAACAGCGGCGGTTTAAACTATCTTTACAA
This sequence comes from Chitinophagales bacterium, assembly GCA_038210685.1. GTDB lineage: Bacteria > Bacteroidota > Bacteroidia > Chitinophagales > Chitinophagaceae > Ginsengibacter. Next base: position 5,597 of record JBBQWJ010000195.1, read on the forward strand.
TGTGAAGAAGTTTAATTTTTCTATAGGAGGAAACATTGCCAACACTGCTTTTCAGCAAACAGACCAGGTTAAGGACACTTCCAGGAAATATAATTATTATAACCTTTTTCCGCGTGCGAATTTTAATTACAAATTCAATGCGTACAGTGGTATAAGATTTAATTATAACGGAAGTACTAATCAACCCACAATAGACCAGTTGCAACCGTTAAAAAATAATAATGATCCATTAAATATAGTGATTGGCAATCCGAATCTAAGGCAGGAATTTCGAAATTCTTTTAACCTGAGTTTTAATAATTATAAGGTTTTTACAGAAAGATATATTTACGTGGGCACTAATTTTATTTTTACTGACAATGCTATCAGCAGCACCTATACTATTGATGCACTCGGTAAACGAACCACACAATACCTGAATGTGAATGGAAATTATTTCGGGCAATTTTACATGGGCTATGGTATCAAAATTCCCAAAACAAAATTGAATGTTGGAATTAGCCCGCAAGGAAATATTTCCAGAAATACAAATTTTGTAAACGGACTAGAAAATATTAACAATAGTAGAAGTTTATCTGTGAGGTTTGATTTAAGAACTTATGTAAAAGATAAATACCAGTTCAGTATTAATGCAACTCCTGCCTATAATCAATCGAAATCCAGCATTAGTT
>JBBQWJ010000196.1:0-6125 GCA_038210685.1 Chitinophagales bacterium
AATTCCAGGTATAACTGTTGGCTTTTGTAGCTTTTGAAACAAATCGCGCCGTTTCCGAACCACATAAAACTGTTTTTACAGGATAAGCGACAGGATTAGTAGGCGGCGTACCAAAGGCTATGTTCGGGTAATTGTAAGATCCCGTGCATCCTTCAGAAGTAGTGATCATTACAGAAGGAGTATTCCGGGTTGTATTGTTATATACATGGCTCGCGGAACTGGAAGAGTTGGAAACCGATGCGCTTCCATCGCCAAAATTCCAGGTATACTTTGAAACAGAACTTTGTGCCGGTATGCCTGCTGTAGTGGTGAAGCGGGCAGTGGCAGGTATACAACCAGATTGCGGTGTTACGGTTCCGGAAACTGTGATATCTTTTAAAGATACTGTTGTACTGGCAGTATCATAGCATCCCTGGGGATTGGTGGCTTTAAGAGTCACCTTATAATCCTGTTTCACTGAAAAAGGATGTGCAATGGTATTAGTAGCTGTAGGAATAGTGCCTGAACCATCTCCGAAATTCCACTCGTAATTGATCCCAGCCGGCGATGCGGTAAAATTGATATCACCGGGAGTACAAATATAACTTCTATCGGTTTTTATAGAGGCGGTTACTGACGGCTGAATCGTAATCGTTTTACTAACGGTAATCGCAGAGCTTTTATAAATGGCTACCAGTTTTACAGTGTACGTTCCTGCTTTGATATAGGCTACCTGTGGATTTGATCCATTGATAATAGTCCCATTTCCAAAATTCCAGATATATGAGCGCGGGCTTCCGGAAGCAGTTTGGGTAAATTGAACCACGGAAGGAGTACAGAACAACCCATCACTTGTTTGGTAGGTAAAATCAACAGCCTGCGAGTTTGCAGTAAATGAATAAATTAGTAAAAAAACGAAAAACCGGATCTTCTGCATTCGGGCGCTATTAATCTGAAAATGGTAAATATCTGCTATATTTTGAAGTTTAAGAATATGGCAAAAAGAGCACCAAGTTTTTTAAAGAAAATTTGAGTGTGTAACGGATTAAAAAACAAATTTAGTTATTTAAGTGCTACTGCCAAGGTATCAGTATAATTAAAACGTAATATTTTTTATCCAAGGTAGTAGCATAAGCTCATTCCAAGTGCTCCTATAAAACTCTCGCAAGGGGGGATATAACGCTAATATTAGAAATTCAAGTTTTAAAAATGCCAATTCAGGCTCTTCTTAAGTATGGATAAAGCATGGCAAAGGCATAGATAGAGTATGGCAAAGGCATAGATAAAGTATGAGGTTTCTCAATTATGCAAGTTTCCCAATCTTAATAGCGATACGGCTAATTATCACCTTCTTAATAGGGAAAAATAGTTTTTTTGGGCCACGAATACACAAGAGTCCGGCCTTACTTTTTCCGCCACAAAGGCACCAAGACTCTAAGATAGAGAAGACCACAGTAAAAAGAAATAATGCTAAGTTTTATTCTAGCTTTGCCCCTGTTTTCTTTGTGCAGTTTTGGGCCTTAGTGACTTTGTGGTTCTTGCGATATGCATTTTTCAGCCTTAGTGTCTTCGTGGCAAAACAATTCTTAAATCCTAACTTTGCGGCCTATGATTACTATTCTTGCCATTGAATCTTCTTGTGATGAAACCGCGGCTTCCGTTTGCAGGAACAAAATAATATTGAGTAATGTAATTTCAAGCCAGAAGATACATGAGAAATACGGCGGTGTGGTGCCGGAACTTGCTTCCCGTGCGCACCTGCAATCCATCGTTCCGGTTGTCGAAGAAGCCCTGGAGATTGCCGGCGTTGAGTTGAAAGATATAGATGCATTCGCTTTTACCCAAAGTCCCGGCCTGATAGGTGCTTTATTAGTTGGGGCTGAATTTGTAAAGTCAATGGCACTGGCATTCGACAAACCATTAATTGCTGTTCAGCACATGCAGGCGCATGTATTGGCCAACCTGATACAACCTGCGAATAGTGAAAATAAAATTCCATCTTTTCCTTTTTTATGTCTTACGGTTAGCGGCGGGCATACCCAGATTGTGGTCTGTGAATCGCCTTTACACCAAAAGATAATAGGCCAAACCCGCGATGATGCAGCAGGAGAAGCTTTTGACAAGTCGGCGAAAATTTTAGGGCTTCCCTACCCCGGCGGACCTTTAATTGATAAGTATGCAAAAAACGGGGATGCGCACAAATACCATTTCCCGGAGCCAAAAATTGAAGGGCTGGATTTTAGTTTCAGTGGATTGAAAACAGCATTTCTCTATTTTATCCGTGATGCCAGGCTAAGCAATGAAAATTTCGTGGAAGAAAACCTGCCGGATATTTGTGCATCCATTCAATCCCGTATTGTTTCCATTTTATTAAACAAATTAAAAAAGGCAGCAGAACAAACAGGCATCAAAGAAGTTTGCATAGCAGGCGGGGTAAGTGCCAATAGCGGTTTGAGAACAGAATTTGAAAAGTTGGGAAAAGAAGAAGGTTGGAATACCTTTATTCCAAAATTTGAATATTGCACCGACAATGCAGCAATGATAGCGATTACAGCGTATTACAAATACATGGATTCACAATTTGAAGATTTTTCAGTGGTTCCTTCAGCAAGAGTTGGAGGATAGGAGAAAATTCTGATTGCTGGATGCGGGATCGATTCAATAATAAACAAATTAACCACTTAACGACCTATGCAATTAACCAATTAACAACTTAACGAATTACCAAATTCACCATTCACCATTCACCATTCACCATTCACCATTCACCATTCACCATTCACCATTCACCATTCACCATTCACCATTTCCCCTTGCCTAACAACTATTTCAAATTCAAACAATTTAAAATCGACCAGGAAAAAAGCAGCATGAAAGTCTGTACTGATTCCTGCTTGTTTGGTGCATGGGTAGCTGATAAAATTGAATATAAAATTATTCGGCCTGAAAGAATATTAGATATTGGTGCCGGCACCGGACTTTTAAGTTTGATGCTTGCGCAAAAATCAAAAGCGCAAATTGATGCGGTAGAGATTAATGAGAATTCATTCTTTCAGACAAAAGAGAATTTTAATGAAAGCCAGTGGAGCAACAAATTACAGGTTTTTCATTGCGACATTAGGAACTGGTCTTCAAATCAAAAATATGACCTTATCATTTCCAATCCACCGTTTTTTGAAAATGATCTCAAGTCATCAGATCAAAATAAAAATCTTGCAAAACACCATGACGGGTTAACCTTCGCGGAACTCCTCAGTTCCTTTTCAAAATATCTCAATAAAGGTGGACATTTTGCTGTGCTCCTACCCTTTCACCGCATTGAATTCTTTAAAAAGATGGCGGTTGAAAATAACTTTCATTTAAGTGAAGAATGGCTGGTAAAGCAAACACCAAGGCATTCTTTTTTCCGTGGTATGTTGCTATTCGGAACAAAAAGAGAAAGTTTCTCCTCAAAAGAATTAACGATAAAAAACCAGGAAGGAAATTATAATGAAGGCTTTAATTATTTATTGAAAGATTATTATTTATAGGATTAGGTAAATTATAAGCAAAATAAAAAGCAAGAATAGGTTGAAGCTTTTTTCTTAGTCCTATAAGGACTTTTCGTAGGTAGAAATTTTAAAAAGATAAACACAAAACGTTCCTTCGGAACGTCTGGTGCAAATTTGGTCGTTATGATCTAGCCACGAAATGTGTTTACAGCACGAGGAAAGGTTATTCGAATTTCGATAGAATTTAAAAATGACAACGCCTTGCGATCAAAATGCCAAATCCTGATTATTTATAATCCTGCATACTCTTTCATGTACTCAAAGTTTTCACTAAGTTGCCCCTTTTCAATGATCATAGCGTCATCAATAATTTTAGAACTTCCTGTCATAAGATCATCCAAAATGTATTTAATGAGCTGTTCGCCAAAATATCTTGATGCATCCCGTGGCAATTCATTCGGCAAATTACCAACAGCCATCACATCCACAGATCCTTCAATGTAAGGAGCAGTGCGTTCTCCGGTGATTTTATTAACGCCATACACCGGATCTTCCATTGTGTTATCACCAAGGTTGCAGGGAACAGATCCATTCTTGTCGTCAGAAATATCTGCGATGGTTTTTATCCTGAAGGAATCCCTTTTCATGTCATCGCCCTGGAACAAACGTGGCACTTTTTCATACCAATAAATGCCATTCAATAAAATATCTGTTTCGGAAAGGTAATCTTCAAAAAGGCATTTATAATTTTCAGGATGGTCATGAAATTCTGTTCGTGTATACTTCCCCGTTAGTTTGTTTACATAAAGGTCCGCTCCTTTTAAATGCACATACACCGGGTATGAAAAAGTAGTAGTTTTAAATTCTTCGGGTTCCGCCTCATGAATTTCCATCAGGTTCATAATTTCCAGAATTCCATGCGCTACCCTTCCACTTCCTGTAACCGCTACTTTTAAATTTGGAAGCTTAAGTCCAAAATAGGTATGAATAAGTTCCTGGAAATTTTTCTTTTTATAAACACGGTTCAATGAAAATTTACCGGTTCGGTTGCCATAAGCCATCATCCCGTTATGAGCACCAACAACGCCTGCAAAAAAACCAAACCCAATCAACCTTGTTCCATCCTCATGTTCCAGGCATTCATAATCAATTAAAGTGATTTTTTTACTCATGATCGTCTGCAACAGTTTCTGGTTGTACGATTGCAACTTGCGGGTGTGCGAGAAAAAAAAGTACGTCTTATCAGGAATCAGCATTTCAATCGGCACTTCTTTTATTCCAAATAAAATATCACATTCAGCTACATCTTCATTTACTTCTATCCCGGCTCTGATGTACTCTGCATCCGAATAACAGCGGGTTGCTGAATGTTGTACCACAATCGAAATATCCTTATTTTCCTGTATCCATTTACATTGTGTGGGTGTGAGTGCAACACGGTTATCAGGTGGCGTTTTTCCTTCTCTTATTAATCCTATTTTCAGCATCAAGTCATTTTTATGAAAGCGGCAATTTACAATATCTGCCGAACATGGTCTGAATACAGTTTCTACAGTAACCCAACTTTTTCGGCAGATTCCTGTTTTAAAAATTCTTAAAAATACCACAATGGATTTTGGACAAATTGCGGGGAATGCGTAATATTGCCACCCTTTCGGTGAAATAATCGAAAAGTTGCCCAGGTGGCGGAATTGGTAGACGCAGCAGACTCAAAATCTGCCGTTCGCAAGGATGTGCTGGTTCGATTCCAGTCCTGGGCACCAAAAGTTTAAAAGCCCTGATAGTATTAACTTTCAGGGCTTTTTTTATTTTTCTGCGGAAAGAATTGTGTGTTTCTTGCTTACTAAAAAAAAATCCCCGGCAGTCTGCAGGGGATTTGTAAATAAGTATTATAGTTTTTAGTGTGCTAACCTTACGGTATCAACTGTAGTAATATTTCCAACAGTAACAGCCACATTATTTAAGGTATCTGAATGATAACCCGTAGTGCTGTCGGCAGTTTTTACGAGCATTGTTTTGTTAAAGGAGAATCGGTATTATTAGTTTGTTTACTACACAACCCGGGCGATTAAATAAAATTTACGCATTTTGCGTGATCTTTTTTGCCATTTTTTCTTTCCTTTTTTTACGCCTGAGCCATAGTTGCCCTTTATGAAATACCGGAACTTCGGTTCCCAATAATTTACCCCAGGGCCTTAATCCATCCACACGGTCGAAAATGATCTTAAGAACTGCTACAAATGGGACAGAAAGGAACATGCCCGAGATTCCCCAAACGGCTCCGCCTAGTAAAACGATCACCAGCGAAACAAGCGCATTGATCTTTACCTGTGATGAAACTATGCGTGGTACCAGGATATTGTTATCGATGAATTGGATAACGGAATAAGCGATGAGTATCCCTATCTGTGTAGAAAACCCGTCTTTGGTAACCGTAGCGATCAACACAGGAAGTGCAATGGCTATAATTCCGCCGATATAGGGCAACACATTTAAGATGGCGCCTATAATCCCCAATAATAGTGCATAAGGAACGCCAAGCAGATACAATGCAATTGAATTCATAGTTGCCACAATTATGGCTTCAACCAATAAGCCCACCATATAACTTTGAATGGCATTCTTCGTTTGAAATAAAACAGTGCTTACCCTTTC
>JBBQWJ010000197.1:0-6105 GCA_038210685.1 Chitinophagales bacterium
GTTGTAGATAATAATAAGGGGAATTGAAGAAATCACTTGAAGTCAAATCAATGTGCCGGGTAATTTTCTTCCCGTTTTCTTCCCGTATTAATAAAACATTATTCCTTTTTCCATATATAGTTAAGTCTCCTGCAAGGCCTAGCGCCTTCAGCATTGATATTTTTTCACTGGGAACTGTAATTACAGTTGGCTTGGCTACTTCGCCTAATACGGTAACTTCGTAATTCAAAAATCTTATATCAACAATCGGGTCAATCAGCAATTTTTTTGAAAGAATAAGAGTTGTAATATTAGCTTTTAATTCTTCTTTTGTGAATCCAGCTGCTTTTACAGCTCCAAGAATAGGCAAATCAACAGTGCCATCCGAATTTACGAGGTATCCACCGGATTCTGTATTACTTCCTGTTACAGTTGTGGCTCTGCTAATATTGTTATTTTGTAAATTAAAAGGAGCAGAGGCTTCTGCATTAAGGCTACTAATCGTTATACTTAAAATATCATTAGGTTCAATAAGGTTTTGCCTTTCTACCGCGGTAGCCTGAAAAGTTGCATCTTTTACATTATTAAAATACACAATCTTCTTAGTGTTCGCGCATGAAGAAAATAGGAAGGCTACAAAAAAAGCTAATGAAAGAGGTAATACAAATTTGGCCATAAAACAATTTTTCATTCTTTTATATATGGGGTTTAATACAGAAAAAATTATCGGTTAACTTTCTATTGTAGATCTTTATTAGGAATGGGGATCAGGGTAATGAGGTGCAATGTTCCTTATATGTGGTTCAAAGTAACTTTCACAAACCTAAATGTTTAAAATCGCATCTCCAAATTTTTGAACAAAAGAATTTTTTTATCAGATTTAAGGGTTTCGTCCATCGTTTTTTTATTTAGGAAAATGGGTTCACAATCGGTATTATTAAAACTGTAATCAATTTCTTTGCCGAATTTTAATTTTAAAAAATCTAAACTCCAATTATTAAGATGAATTTATTAGGAATCAACGCTCTTAATAGCAGTTTATTTAAAATGTGAATAAATATTGTGCAAAAAGCTTGCATTAAAGGTTCAAGCGATATACTTTTATTGCCGCTTACTCGCAGAACAGAGCCTGGAAATCCGTACAATTTTTTTATGGGACTGTTCTTTATAATCTGATTCAGCCTGCGAAATTCCTTATTCGATATTTGAAAACTGGTTTTGAATTATTTCTTTTCGAATCATTCGTGGATCTTTTTCAACACTGGCTTCAAAATTGATTGATGTTTAAGTAAAATATAATCTCCCATTTCCTGTAAAAAGCATTTATTCATCCTGTGATCAGCCTGCTTAATTAAAGTGGCACCAAATTTTATTGTACCAAATATTATAAACTGGTCAATAATTATTTCAAGCCGCATTGTATAACCTTAAAAACAGGAATTCATGGAAAATTTTTACAACGCTTACACCAGAGAAATCAATGGAAAGACTTTTTATTTTGTAAAAAGGTTTTCTTTGTTCCCCGAGTTTGAAAATTGCCCAACAATTTTAGACGGTATGGGTATGCATACCAACTTTTACAAAGCGTGTGATATTGCCCGGGTACTTGATGATGTTGCTGTAAACAGGTTAATGAATCAATTGCATATAATTCCTGAATCAGCAAGAGTGATTCATATGACAAAAGTGAAATCTATGACTCATTCATTCCTTAAAAATACCCAGCACGCTATTTTAAAATTTAGATTGGCATCTGTTAACTAGCGTTTAAAACTTGCTTCTATATTTAAAAAGATTGAGTTTATGTTTGCAAAATCATGCAATCATTCAATCAACCAAGTCGTATTATTGTTACCTGCAGTAAAAGGATAGCGCCTTTTCTTGAAAAAGAAATCAGAGATTTAGGATTCAAAATAAAAAGAACATTTGCAACCGGCATTGAATTGAACGGAACCTTGCATGATTGTATTCGTTTGAATTTAAATCTTCGTTGTGCAAGCCAGGTTTTATATTCTTTGAAATCTTTTAAATGTAAAAATGCCAATGAACTGTACCAGGAAATTTCCCAGGTTCAATGGGAATCAATTATACCAAAGAATGGATATTTTTCGATTACCGGTAATGTGGATAATGAAACGATCAACAATCCTTTGTTTGCTAATGTAAAAGTGAAAGATGCGATTGTTGACAGGTTTCGTAATAAATTTAATGAACGGCCTGATTCAGGGTCCCAACTAGATAAAACAGTTATCAATTTATATTGGAAATATGATGATGCCCAGATTTTTATCGACACTTCAGGTGAAACCTTATCCAAACATGGATACAGGAAGATTCCCGGCAAAGCGCCCATGCTCGAATCTTTAGCCGCTGCCACAGTACTTGCCTCAAAGTGGGATCGTAAATCCCCTTTTATTAACCCCATGTGCGGTTCTTCTACATTAGCCATTGAAGCGTCAATGCTTGCCACCAATCGGCGACCGGGTTTATTTCGTGATAATTATGGCTTCATGCATATTCTTGGTTTTAGTGATGAATTTTTTGAGGAGGAAAAGCATAAGCTGCATGATCAAATAAAAATAGTTACGGAATTAGAAATTATTGCTACAGATATAAGCGAAGACGCTATTAATATTTCTAAAATAAATGCCGCGGCGGCAGGGGTAGCTGATCTTATTACATTTAATGTTTGTGATTTTAAAGAAACCTCTGTTCCCGAAAATGCTGAGGGAATTGTCTTTTTTAATCCGGAATATGGTGAACGATTAGGTGATGAAATTGAATTGGAAGCAACGTATGCTGAAATTGGAGATTTTATGAAACAAAAATGTAAAGGATATACCGGTTATGTTTTTACAGGTAATTTTAATCTTGCTAAAAAGATTGGGCTTAAACCAAAACGAAAAATAGAATTTTATAATGGCAAAATTGATTGCCGTTTATTGGAGTACGAACTTTATTCCGGCAGCAAGAGATTAAATAAAATTGAATTAAGCTAAAAATAGAAATTGCCGGTATTTCTCCGTTTACTGTATTCTGGCATTTTAATATAATTCTCGCTAATCTCAGCCAGAGTAGCTCAACCAACCCGGAAGGTGCAAAACCCGTGTCAACTTATTTTATCAGCGCCAAAAATTCATTCTTAGTTCCTTCATTAATAAATTTTCCGGAATAATGTGCAGTAATCGTACTGCTGTTCGTATCTCTTATTCCACGTGAAGCTACACATAGATGAACTGCGTCTATTACCACCGCCACATCTTCAATGCCTATTGCTTTTTTTAATGCTTCGCCTATTTGGTTGGTAAGCCTTTCCTGTACCTGCGGCCTTTTTGCATAAAACTGCACGAGCCGGTTTATTTTAGATAATCCTATTACCTTTCCTTTTGAAATATAGGCCACATGAACCTTTCCAATGATGGGTACAAAATGATGCTCGCAATAGGAATAAAGTGTGATTCCTTTTTCCACCAGCATATTTTTATACTGGTATTTATTTTCGAAGAGAGTTATCTCAGGTTCATTCACCGAATTCAATCCGCTGAAAATTTCTTTTACATACATCTTCGCAACCCGTTGAGGCGTGTCTTTCAAACTGTCATCGCTCAAATCAAGTCCCAATGTTTCCATGATCCCTTTAAAATGATCAGCGATCATTTTAATTTTTTCATCGTCATTCAATAAAACTTTATCACCATTTGAGGAATCTTTGCCGGTAAAACCAGAATAATTATCCTCTATTTCTTCCAAACTTATTTCTTCAAAATCTTTATATAAAAGTTTATTATTTTTCATCTTCTAACTTTTTTAATTCATATATTTTAGCCATTACCCTATTCACCATTACATCACAATAAATAAGATTAAATTCAAAAATTTCCTGCGGAGAATACATCTTTTTTATTTCTTTTTGAAGCATACCTTTCGCTCTATTCAACCGCACTTTTACGTTGCTCTCAGTAATGCTCAATGCCTCTGAAGTCTCGGCAACGCTCAAACCGTTTAATTCGCGCAGCGTAAATACGATCCGGTAATCTTCAGGTATTTCATGTATCGCATTTTCCAGTACATGCCCAAGTTCTTTATTCATAGCCATTTTTTCATTGTTGGTTGAATGATGAAAGAGGATATCTGATTTTTCATTTTGAATATCATCGCTGATTATTTCATTTTTAAAACTTAGTTTATGTTTCTTTTGATAGCATACGTTTAACATTATTCTTGTAAGCCATGTTTTGAAAGCAGAGCGGTTTTCAAATTTTTTTAGATTACAATATGCGTTAATGTAGGAATCCTGCATCAAGTCTTCCGTATCCTGGTGATTATATCTGTAAGTCCTGCCTATTTTGTAAAGAAACGGATCGTATCTTCTAATTAATATTTCGAACAGCCTTACATCGCCTTCATTTATCCTTTGGATAATTTCCGGATCAGAAAATTTTTCAAATTGTGCGTCCAATGTTCCTAATTTTTAATTTTTTCAATAACCTCTAACTCAAGATAATTCTATTTTAGCACTAATTTTCCCATCATGACAGTTGGATGAATCGTACAATAATAGGATGCACTGTCTTGTACCACCAGTTTCCAAATGTCTCCAGTGTTCAGAGTGTCTGAATAAAATTTATTGTCCTGGTACGATTTAACTGTGTGAGGTACTAATCCTTTGTTGATCCAGATTACGGTATCACCTTTATTTACATCCAATACTTCAGGATTAAACTTCATCATCCTGATCGTTACCGTATCCACTTTATGAATGCCCTCTTTCGTTTCTGTTTGATTAGCTGATGTTTGTATATCCGGTGAAGAGCAACTAAATAAAAAAAGTATTGGGAATACTAAACAAACCCTTACTTCCAATACGGCTAGTAAATTTTTCATTTTTCGAGACTTTTCTGAATCATTTTAGCATGTTCCAGATGTGCTTTAAATAATGGAACTGCACTCACTAACAAATCGTGTAATTCTTTGTTAGTTGCATCAGGAATCAAGGCATTTTCAACAGCACCAATTACGGCAGTGTGATAGGCAACTTCATTATCAACATACGCCTTATCAAAGGCTTTTCCTGATTTTGAATTAAGCATTTTCCGTGTTTTGATTGCCTGCGCATTCAATGATTGGCTTGTTGCATTATCCTTAGGCGTTACTCCCAGTTTAGTAACTAATGCTACTGCCTGATCAATGACAGCCCCATGGTCTTTTGCCATTATTTTCGCAAAATTAATTACTTCTGTATTCTTTGATTTCTTCATAGCAATCTTTGCATAATCAATATCAATTTGATTTGCAGTAACTGCTACAGAAGCAATCTCGGGATCTGTAAGTTTTTGGCTTTTTTGTGCGCTTGCAGAAAAAGAAAGGAAACCTGTACTAAGCACTAAACATATAGCTGACTTAGTAAGAGAATTAATAATTTTCATGATATTTTTGTTTATTTATAAGGTTAGAGTAGGCGTCCATTTAAAAGGTTACAAAAAAATATGGGAAAATCAAAATCTTCATTATTTCTTGGTTTACTATACTGAGTATCATTTTTTAAAACCTTATACCTGTTATCAAATGTTTATTGTATCCCTTGTTAATCGTTTCATAAATCAACTACCCATATTCACGTAATCATTCGTTTTTTTTATCTTGCCCGAAAATATAGAACACATGAAAAATATTTTACTTGGCATTAATATTCTTTTGTTGGCGCTTGTTGGGTATTTGTATTATTTGCATTTTCATAATAGTAAAAATAATTCGCACCAAAATGTGATGGCTTCTTCGGGAAATAACATGGATAATAATAAAGCCAAAGTGGCTTATATTGATCTCGATTCCCTCCAAAACAATTATAGTTATTACCAAAAATTAAAGGAAGATTTTGAACGCAAACAATCTCAAGCGAATGACGAGATATCTGCAATGCAGAAAAAATATCAAACCCGCGCTATGCAGCTACAGCAAAAGGCAGCTACAATGAATCAAAAAGAGCAGGAACAGGCAATGCAGGAAATTAATAAAATGCAACAAGACTTGCAGGAACGTAAACAAAGCATTGATAACCATCTTTACAATGATAATTCTAAAATGAAGGAAGACATACTTACCCGTATTCAGAATTTTTTAAAGGAT
>JBBQWJ010000198.1:0-6096 GCA_038210685.1 Chitinophagales bacterium
CAACCGGAATGTAATCTTAATTCCTGTTTCAGCACATGGAACTAATCCGGCTTCTGCAGTGATGGCAGGTTTTAAGGTGGTAGTTACAAAATGTGACGCTGAAGGAAATATTGATATTGAAGATTTAAGATTGCAGGCAGAAAAAAATAAAGACTCTCTCGCAGGGTTGATGGTAACTTATCCTTCTACCCACGGCGTTTTTGAAGAAGGCATCAGGGAAATTTGTAAGATCATTCATGATAATGGTGGCCTGGTTTATATGGACGGCGCGAACATGAATGCGCAGGTTGGATTAACCTCCCCTGGCTTTATCGGCGCTGATGTTTGCCATTTGAATTTGCATAAAACTTTTGCAATTCCTCACGGTGGGGGCGGACCAGGAATGGGCCCGATATGCGTAAATGAAAAGCTTGTACCCTTTTTACCGGGAAGTGAAAAAGCAGGATCAGTTAGCGCAGCACAATTTGGCTCTGCAAGCATTTTACTCATCAGTTATGCCTACATAAAAATGTTAGGTGAAAAGGGTTTAAGAGAAGCAACCGAGTACGCCATCCTGAACGCCAACTACATGAAAGCAAGGTTGAAAAATAATTTCAAAATCTTGTTTACCGGCAAAGGCGGCACGTGTGCACATGAATTTATTGTTGATCTACGCCCTTTTAAAAACAGTGCCGGCATTGAAGCAGAAGATGTAGCAAAAAGATTGATGGATTATGGTTTTCATGCTCCAACACTCAGTTTCCCCGTTGCCGGCACCATAATGATAGAACCTACAGAAAGTGAAAATAAAGAGGAGCTGGACCGCTTTTGCGATGCATTGATTTCTATTTACGAAGAAATAAAAAGTGTTGAAAACGGCGAGGCTGACAAGAAAGATAACGTGCTGAAAAATGCGCCGCATACTTTGGCTGTAATTACTGTCGATGAATGGAACCACGCATACTCGCGCAGCAAAGCTGCATTTCCTTTGCCTTATTTAAAAGAAAATAAATTCTGGCCAACGATAAGTCGCGTAAACAATACCTACGGAGACAGAAATTTAATTTGCACTTGTGAGCCGGTGGAGAGTTATATGGAAGTGGAAGGGTAAGACCAAAAAATATCCAAAATCTATTTTGCACGACCTTTCATCCTGGCACGATATATTTGGAAATTCCAAAAAACAGTAATTACTTTGTAGCTACAAATATAGTAGCATGGAAATTTCTGTAATACCGATTGGAAACTCAAAAGGAATCCGGTTGACAAAAACTGTTTTAGAAAAATATAATATCACCGATACTGTTGAATTGATTCTTGAAAAAGGATATATAATTTTAAAACCTAAACAAGAGCCACGAAAAGGTTGGGATAAAGCATTTAAGAAAATGCATAAAAACGGCGATGACAAATTATTGATCAATGATGTTTTTCAGGATGAAAATTTTGAAGAATGGAGTTAACTCAATATGAAATTGTTTTGGTAAATCTCGACCCCACTACAGGTAGTGAGATGAAAAAAACGAGGCCTGCAGTTATCATTTCGCCAAACGAAATGAACAAGTATTTGAATACGATTATTATTGCTCCTCTTACAAGCACTTCAAAATCATATCCAACAAGAACGGAAATAAAACATACCAAAGTAAAAGGCTGGATTGTTTTAGACCAGGTCAGAACTATTGACAGGCAAAGAATAATTAAAAAGCTGGATAATTTATCTGAAAAAGAAATCGCAAAAGTGAAGGCAATTTTGAAAGAAACTTTTGTTGACTGAATTGGATTTCAACAACCAGTTTTTAAAATGGTAGTTAAACTAACTCGTTTTTCATTTAAAAGAAATTAATTCTGCCCTACGGCGAGCAGGGTAAATAACATTTATGGTGACAGAAATTTAATTTGCACCTGCGAACCTGTGGAGAGTTATATGGAAGTGGAAGGGTAAGTTCTTTTACTTTTGATTATTAATTATTGATTTGATTAATTATCAAAAATAAAAATCTGTTTTATTTCTTCGGTTACTATTGCGAGATAAAATTTTAAAGTGAATTAATAATGACCAATCTGAAAAGCCTATTTCCACTGTAAAGTATTGATAAGATGCTTCATATCCTCCTGTAAAAAAGCGTTTACCGGTCGAAGAGAATCTTCATTTGGCGTAACATCGAAATATAAAGCGCCTCTCAAAAAATTATGAGTCGTATCGGTAAGAAAAAATTGTTTTGCAGTTGCAACATTTCCGGAAACTCTAAAGAAAATACCAGAAATATTATTAGGTGTATGAATTACACTGTCTTCAATTGAATATGCTTTTACATCATTCTTATAAGTAAGGTTATAAGCATCATCCACCATTTTATGAAAATCATTTACACCAACTGAATCGCGATATGTTCCATCGGGATTTTTTATTTTATAATTCGAATTACCGCCGATCTTTTTGTAACTGATAAATATGGTTCCGTTGAAAGTCGGAAACTCAATATTAATCCAGTAAGGATTTTTGGTACCTCCGGTAAAATAAGATGAATCCTTTGCTATACTTGCATACACAGGATATTCAAACGTATAAGGATAACCCGGTTCATTGAAAGTAGTATATTGCTTTTTGGGGAAATCAATTTTATAATATCCTTCCTTTTTAGAAGTATAATTTGAATTGCAACTAATGATAAACAAAACAAAAAAGAAATAAAATATTCGCTGCATTTTCCAATTTTCGTTCAAGATAATATGATTTACTTTACCTGTTTTTGTTTTAATGTAAGCTTCACTTTTTCAATGCGGTTTTTATTAATCTCAAGCACGGTAAAAATATAATTGATGGTCTCAAACTGCTGGTTGACTTGTGGAAATTCACCGGCAATTTCCAGGATCAGCCCGGCCAGCGAATCGCTTTCTCCGCGAAGCAGATCAAAAGTATGGGAAGGAATTTTTAATATTCTGCAAAGATCATTTATCATCGTTTTGCCTTCGAAAATATAATTAAAATCATCAATTTTTTTATTGACACTCTGTTCGTCATCGAATTCATCCTGGATGTCACCAATTATTTCTTCCATAATATCTTCAAGCGTAATAATACCGGAAGTACCGCCAAATTCATCAACTACAACGGCCATGTGTATGCGCTTATTTCTAAAATCCTGTAAAAGGTCTTCAATTAATTTTTGTTCATGCACATAAAACACTGGCCGCATCAAAGGATGCCAGTCCAGGTTTTCTTTATTCAGATCCGGCAATAAATCTTTGGTGTGAAGAATTCCAACGATTTCGTCAAGATTGCTTTTATAAACCGGCAACCTCGAGTAAGAATATTCTTTCACCTTATTTAATACAGTACTGAAAGAAACAGAAGCTTCAATACCACTCACATCGAGCCGCGGTCGCATCGTTTGTTTTACAGTAGTATTGCTGAATTTTCGGATGCCTTTCAATATTTGTTTCTCTTCGCTGGAGGCCTTATTATCAGGCAACAGATCAATAGCGTCATCAAGTTGAGAGCCCTCTTTAGCAGCGCTTCCTGAATTAAAAGCCTTTTCTACAGAAGTATTAAAAGCCACAAGGCGTAGACTTATTTTATAAAAAATATTGTTGAAAATATCAACGATCATGGAGGCTGTAGACGCGAACCAAATCTTGTGATGTGTAGCCCAAACTTTTGGAAGCGCTTCACAAAATAAAACCAACACAGAACCGATAACAACAACTTTTATAAGGAAGTTTATGATAAAGTGCAACCCTAATGCTTCGATCCATTGATCTAAAAGCAGGTTGGAAATTAAGATGATCCCTATGTTTACAAAGCTATTGACTATCAGCAGCGAAGCCATCAAAGCTTTTGGGTTTTCGAGCAACGTTACAATTCTTTTATACGAAGGCTGCTGACGCGTTTTAAGCATATTAATATCCTTCAGCGTTAAAGAGAAGAATGCCATTTCAGATCCTGAAAAAAGAAAAGATAAAACCAAAAGCACCAGCAATATAAAAAACAGGATGGTAGTGGTAGATGCAGGTGTGATGGCTATAATTGTAAGCAATTGATAACTATTTAGTGATCGAATTATAATCTAAATAAAGTTTAATTAAAACTGAATGGCTGTGGAGGTTTGCTTTAAGAATCATTTTCTGTATTTCCATCTTCTGCATTGTGGTGATCTTCCGAATGTCCATGACCTTCTTCAGGATTCATATCAGATCGTTTGTCCAACATAATAAGGTTATCAGCGATAATTTCTGTAGCCACTCTTCTATTATGCTCCCTATCTTCCCAATATCTTGTTTTCAAACGTCCTTCAATATACACCAGGCTGCTTTTATGTAAATATTTCTGTGCCAATTCCGCAAGTCCCCGCCAAAGTACAATATTATGCCATTCCGTTTGAGAAATTAATTTTCCGTTTTTGTCTTTATAGGTTTCTGTGGTGGCTAATGGAAATTTTGATACAGGGATGTTTCCTTCAAGGTATTGAATATCAGGGTCTTTTCCGAGATTGCCAATTAGCATCACTTTATTTACTCCACGCATAACACTGTTTTTCTCCATTAAAAACTAAAATCAATTTAAAGATACATTTTTATCTGCTAAATAAGATGCTATAAATTTTGGAAACGGAAGCGCTTTAAATTGCTTGCTACTCACCGGGAAGTATTCAATATTCCGTAATGGCTTCTTTATTTTTATATGAATAAACTGACCTATAATGAGCTGGTGAGTAAGCTTTTGAGATTTTTTTGGAGAGATAAAACTGATTGTAAAATCTGACTGATTTAAAATCTGTAGAATTTCTTTGTTTACTGGCAAAGTGCTTTCATCAAGCCATTCTTTTGTTTCAATTAAAATGAATTCATACAGATTTTGCCAGATGTCTTTTCCGGTTCTTTTACGCACATAAACTTTGTCGTTGTATTCAACAATCAAATAATTAAAAAACCTTTCTTTTTGCCTGACCGTTTTTGTATTTACAGGCAAATCAGCCACTTTTTTTTCCAAAAAAGCAACGCATTTATTTTGGAGAGAACACTGTAAACATAAAGGCGCAGCAGGTTTACAAATTACCGCTCCAAAATCCATTAACGCCTGGTTGTATTTACCAGGACTCTTTTTATTGAGAAGTGATTGAGAAAGAGCCCCATAAAATTTTTTACCTTCTGTGGTATTAATTGGAATCTCTTCTCCAAAAAATCTTGACAAAACCCTGAAAACATTTCCATCTAAAACAGCGTAAGGCAAGTTAAAGGCAAATGAAGCAATGGCCGATGCAGTATATGTTCCGATGCCTTTTAAAGCGAGCATGCCTTCGTATTTGTCAGGGAATTTTCCATTTAATTCTTCATGAATAAATTTAGCAGTGGCTATTAAATTTTTGCATCTTGAATAATATCCAAGCCCTTCCCATAATTTATAAACTTCTTTTTCAGAAGCAGTTGCAAGAGTTTGTATATCAGGAAATGTCGCAATAAAACGGTTATAATATTCCATTCCCTGTTGCACTCTCGTTTGTTGCAAAATAATTTCGCTTATCCAGATTTTGTAAGGGTCACTTTCTCCTTTCCAGGGCATTTGCCTTTTATTTTCAGTTTGGTTCCATTCCAGGAGTGCGTTAGAAAAGAATTTTAGGTTTTTCATGTAAAGTGAGATAACTAATATTTTAATTGATTTTAATCAAAATAAATGAAAATCAAAAGTAAGATCAAAAAAAAAAAACATACACAAAATATATTATTAGCAGGTTATTACACAAAAGATTGCTAAATTTGTCATGCCTGGTTGAAACATCTTTAGAACACATTTTAATTTTCATCTAACAAAAAAAAGAGTTTAAAATGAGAAAAGCAGATTTAATTAACCGGATATCAGATAACACGGGAATAGCAAAAGTAGACGTTCTCGTAACACTTGAAAATTTGTTTAAGGAAGTAAAAAAATCACTTGGTGAAGGTGAAAATATTTACATCAGGGGATTTGGAAGTTTTATTACTAAAAAAAGAGCTGCCAAAATAGGGCGTAATATTAAAAAAAATACAGCAGTAGAAATTCCTGAACATTATATTCCGGCTTTCAAACCTTCAAAAGAATTTGTTGAGCAAATTAAGAAAAAGAACCTTCCTTAAAAA
>JBBQWJ010000199.1:0-6080 GCA_038210685.1 Chitinophagales bacterium
AAAAAGAAATCCATTGCGTCCATCTGTTACTGCATCTTTATTTCCTTTGGCCGTAGAAGCGATCACAGGCAACTGTTCATAAAAGGCATCTTTTATGATCATCGAATACATTTCGGTGAAAACACTGGGTAACACCAGAAAATCATATTCCTTTAAGAGTTTCTGTAATTCAAAATGGCTGGTAGTTCCTTTAAAATTAAACGCATAAGCGTTTAGGCATTTATCAAAATAATCCTGGTCAACAATATCCCCATATACGTCGAGTTGGATATTATTTTCATGTAGATCATTCATGGCACCACACAACAGGTGCAGTCCTTTCTGTTGCTGGATCCTGCCCACAAACAATAATTTATGTTTTACCGCATCTTGCATCAGGGACTCATGCACACCGGTTTCCGTTTTTGTTTTATAAGGAATTTTTTTTATGGATGCAGCCTCATATCCATTTTCTAACAGGATATTCTTAAACCAATCTGCATAAATAAAAATATAGTCGGTTATAGAAATCAATTCAGTTAGCTGCAGGTTTTTTGTAATGATCCTCTTCTTCAATTTTCTTGCACTCCCATTCAATACAAGAAAACCACTAATGGCATTCAATACAATGTCTGAAAGAAAATTCTTGTAACCCAGCTTATCAGCAATTACACATTTCGTACACCTCTCCGCATCTGTAAATGTATGGCAATCGGTAATTCCTTTATATCTGAAATCTAATTTATAACAGGTGAAATAAGGAAGGTGAAAAGTAAAAAAAACTTTTTTACAATACTCCCTGGCCTTTTTAAACCAGGGTATTTCTATACCCCCATTTTCAGAATATTCATGAAAATGACAAATATGAAAACTACCAATTTTTAGCACGTCTTCAAAAGAAGAAAGATTGCGGTTAAGGTTATTGACTTTTACATCTTCATACACATAATTACCGGGTGGGTTTATGCGCAGGGCGGCTACCTCCACCTGGTGGCCATGTTGCAAAAGGGTTGTCGCCAGCCAGTGTGTGTAATTTTCAATGCCGCCATTTTTACCGGGCAGATAATTGCCTGTAACTAATAAAATTTTCAAAGAGTTTGTTTTGCAGTTTTAGAACCGTAATATTTTTTTAATAAAAATGGTATATAATTTTTTGCGGGAATGTTGCATTGGCTGAACAGGTCAAGGGACAAACTGGTATCTAAATCAAAAAGCGCAAAATCATTTGTACCTGTAACCTCTTTTATTATGAACTTTTTAGAAAAGTGTTTTTCAAATGCATGGATAATCTCACCCATTTCGTACGAGACCGGGTTCACTATTTCTATAATTTTATGGTAATTGTATTTATTCAAATAAGCTTCTAATAATTGCACAAAATGTGCTGCATCTAAAAAATTTCTTATTACTGATGAATTTACAGTAATGGGCTCATCAGTATATATAGCATTCGATAAATAATTAAATAGCGTGTTCGTATTCCATGGATTGTTACCAACCAGGTTAGAGGTCCGGATGACCAAAAAATTTTCAAAATGTTCTCTTATAAATCGTTCAGCCAGCAACTTATGTTTTACATACGCCCGTTCATGATTTAGGGTTGAATTTACCTGAGATGTACTAAAATACACGAAGATACTTTTAGGATTTCCATCCGCCAATTTCCTGATCTCATCAAGCTCAAAATTATGTCTTGGAATTTGCTCCAGCACAGAATTGGAAATTCCATTTGCATAAAAAATGTATTGGTCATTATCTATAGCTGCTAATTCCCGTGCTAATAAACCTCGTCCTAATATCATTGCATGGCCTGCTTTCTTTTTGCCGCAAAAACTCCTGCTTTCATCTTTGGGAAAAGATACAATAGAATCGTTCTGAAAAAAAAAGAACCGTTGTAAGCAAGGTCCCTTAATTGTACCCGTCTCTTAATAAAAGGCCTGATTTCCCCAAAGCGACGGGCACTTGACAGCCGAACCGCCTTGGCATAATACCATTTTACAAGACTTTTTCGTAAATGCAGATTTTGACCTTGAGTCAGGGGCATCTTCTGGATTGCATTCAACACCTGTATATGCGTGTCAATAATATTTTCGGGGCCGCTTGAAGAAAATACACCTCCCAAATGCTCCCTATAAACACCTGTTACTTCATTTAAGAAATGGGCATAACCGGTCTGGAGTAAATAAAGATATAACGGATAATCACCTACTTTAAAATTTAATAGCCAATTGGATATTACTGCATTTTTGTGAGGATTACGAAATAACACCGTACAGGTTGTTATTATATTTCTTTCGACAAGGTCTTTAAATTCATAATTTTCTTTTTGGATTTTTGCCCAATTTGGCAAATACAGTTTTTTACTTTCATTCCAAACTTTTACATCAGTAAAAACTAAATTACAAACAGGATATTTAGAAATATAATCAACTTGCTTTTGAAGTTTTAAAGGATCTGTCCAATAATCATCGCCTTCGCAAAGAGCAATGTAATCTCCTTTACATTGTTGTAAAGCAAAAATAAAATTAGGCATCATACCAAGGTTATCTTCAAGATTATTATACTTAATCATAACCGGCCCTTTATAATCATTGATGCATTCTTCTATAGTCTGATGTGTACAATCAGTAGAACAATCATTTGAAATAATTAATTCAATCTCAAAATTAGTTTCCTGACTTAAAACAGAGATAATAGCCTGCCTAATATATAGTGCATGATTGTAGGTGATCATACAAATACTAATCAACATATATTAAAATTCGGCTTTTGCAAGATTTTCTTAATAATTGCAGGTGTGCCTGCAATCATACAGTTATCAGGAACATCATTTTTCACCAGAGACCCAGCCGCAACAACTACATTTGATCCAATTTTTATATGAGGAAGTAAAGTAGCATTGGAACCTATAAAACTATAATCCCCAATTTGAACATTTCCTGAAACAACTACTCCCGGACAAATTTCTACGAAACAACCGATATTAACATCATGGCCTATAGTACTGTTTGTGTTTAGCAGACATCCTTTGCCAATTGTAACACTATTATCAATAACAGTTCCTGTTACAATGTTGCATCCTGCGCCAATTTTATTTCCAAAATGACCAATTACAGCTTTTGGACTAATCGTTGAAACAAGGCTCCCTCCAAGTTTAATAAATTTATCATTCATCATTTTCCTTAAAAGCGGGTTGCCTATCCCAATTGTAAATTCATCATTAACCTTCTCAAAATGATTTTTCACTTTGTCAATATTTCTTAAGATCGTAAAACGACCATAAATTTTTTGGGGCGAATCATGACTTACGTCATCAAATAAAACAACATCATCCAATTTATCTAATTGATAAAGAATTTCTAAAACTCCTTTTGCAAAACCTTTGGCACCCAAAATGACCATTATAATTTATTTATTATTTTGCAAATGCCTTCCAATTCATCTGCCTTCAACCCTACATACAACGGCAAACACATAATCCGTGATGCAATGGATTCTGATTCCGGCATAGGCTGATGATTTACATATTTCAATGTGTTTAGAGAAGGATAAAAGTATCTTCTTGGGAAAATATTGTGCTGGTTCAAGTCCGCCTGAATTTTTACCAATTGCTTTTCATTTTTAAACACCACCGGGTAATAACTATAATTCCATTCTGTATTTGGCCGGATTTTAATTTTTTGAACAATAGAATCGGAAAGTTGATCACTATAATAATCCACCACTTTTTTTCTATCTGTAAGAATATCTTCCAAATAGGGAAGAAGTGCAAGGCCCATTGCTGCCTGCAATTCTGAAATCTTCCCATTGATTCCCAAGCCATAAAAATCCAATGGACCATTATGTCCGAAATTATGACTGTAATATATTTTATGTCTTAAATCTTTGTCTTCACAAAACATCGCTCCACCTTCTCCCGTATGA
The DNA here is from genome assembly GCA_038210685.1 of Chitinophagales bacterium. GTDB lineage: Bacteria > Bacteroidota > Bacteroidia > Chitinophagales > Chitinophagaceae > Ginsengibacter. Next base: position 3,904 of record JBBQWJ010000199.1, read on the forward strand.
AATAATTTGGTAGCATGAAAACTACAGGTACTTACATCACCAAAATTGAAAATAGATCTATTTTTATATTTTACTCCAAATGCGTGTGCTGCATCATAAATTACAAAGAGATGATGTTTCCTGGCAATCACTTCAATTTTTTCAACATTACATGGATTCCCAAAGACATGGGTTGCCAATATAGCCGTGGTTTTATCGGTGATAGCCGCTTCAATTTTGGTTTCGTCAATAGTAAAATAATCCGGCTGGATGTCTACAAACACAGGCGTACAACTTTGCCAAACAATGGCAGCGGTAGTTGCAACATAAGAAAATGGCGTGGTAATAATCTCTCCCTGGTTGCCTAAAATTCTAAGGGCTATTTGCATCGGAATGGTTCCGTTATTGGTGATAAGGATATTGGAAACAGAAAGAAAGTTTTTTAATTTATCTTCCAGCTCCAAAACCAATTCACCTCTGTTAGTAATCCATTGGTTATCATAAGCCCGCTGCACAAAGGCCCGGTATTCTTCAATTGGGGGAAGAAAACTCTTAGTAACAGGTATCATAAGATAGCGAAATATTAGTTTAAATCAACATTTTTAGAATTTGTAGTCGAGATTCAATTTGATTTTTATATGAATACAATTCTTTTGTCTTATTCATGCCTGCTATACCTATTTGCTTTAATTTTTTAGGATTTATTATTAGACTTTCTATCTTACTAATAATATCTTCGGTATTCGGTTGGATTATTATGATTTCCTCATTTTCAATAAAATGCCCATTTTCATTTAGTTGATCAGTCGCTATCATGACACATCCGACCAAAGAAGCCTCAATAGAGGCACCCAGCGGAAATCCATCAAAAGACCCTACACCCAACATATTCGGTCTATTGGGCGAAAGAATCACATCAAAATTCTTCAAAAAACTGGGCAATATATTTGCGTCTATATACCCATAAAATTTAATTGAAGTACCTAACGCGATTACATCTATTTCCTTTTCAGAAAATCCTCCTATAATATGAAATTTCAAATCCCTATGGGTTTTATGAAGTTTTATGGCAACATCAATAAATAAATCATAACCCTTATCTTCGCCTTTTGCCAGGTTTTTTGCGGCCACAAAACAAATATCTAAGAACTCCTTTTTATCTTTAAAATATTCTTTTTCCGAGGTAGGATACTCTAATTTTTCCTGGGGAATAGGTATACCGTATATATAATGAATTTGCTTTTCTGAACAAATGTTTTTCTGAATAAGATAATCCTTGACGCATTCCTGATTTACAATTACCCCTTTAAAATATTTTGAACTCATTATTTTTTTCAGATCAAAATCTGATTGTTCATCATTCATTTTAAAGCCACCACCAGGGTAGAGGGTAAAAATAAAATTAATTTTCTTTTTAGTTAAATGGGGGACAATTCTGAGACCATTATTAAGAAAAACAAAGTAAAAAAGCTTAGCACTAATATTATTAAAACGTCTAATTTTTCTCAATTTATTTTTACATTCCGGATGGTTAATTGCAAATTCTTCTACATGTTTTTTAAAATCGGAATCCTTAAACCCGTAATATTTATAAGTATTCACTGACGAAATTATAATTTTTGTGGAAGAAAACGCTTGCATTATTTCCAAAAATTCGGTAATTCGAAAACCAGTAATGGGATTCGGAAAATAGTCATCAAAAATAATTAAATCAGATTTATGGAATCCCCGATAATAATGTGGATTATGAATCTGCCAAATTATTTTATTTATTATATTCCTCAATCTCCGCAATACAATTTTATTTTTAAACTATGCCTTTTAAAAAGTTCCTTATACCAATTCCGGAATGTTGATAAGCCTTTACAGCCATTCTAATATTCCCAGTATCTCTTAAATAAAGTAGAAAAGATTTTACGAAAGACCTTTTCGCTTTTTTAAGTAACACCGATTTTTGACTATCAGAGAGCGGGAAACCCGGGATGTTTAAAGCGTCATGAATATATTTATAGTTAAAACAAACATAACTATAGGTATTTTTAACTTCCTGTCCAATATGCTCCCTGTAAAAAAAGAAAACTTTGTCCAACAAAACAAGAGGAAATGATGAAGCCATCTTCAGATTAAAATACATGTCCGATGGAACTCCGTAATCAGGCTTAAAATATCCAATCTCTTTAAAGGCCTCTCTCCTTAAT
>JBBQWJ010000200.1:0-6046 GCA_038210685.1 Chitinophagales bacterium
CCATTGATATTAAAATGCAGTACTCTTTTGTCCTCTGGAACTTTTGTAATTAAATTGATTAATCCCGCTATTGCGCCACCGCCGTATAATGTAGAAGAAGAGCCTTTGATGATTTCTACCTGTTGCAAATCCAGCGGAGCTATTTGTAAAAGTCCTAAACCATTAGCCGCACCTGAATATATCGGGAAACCATCTTTTAAAATTTGCGTGTAACGGCCATCCAGCCCTTGTATACGGATGCTTGCATTACCCGTTGTAGCCGAGGTTTGTTGCACCTGTATTCCTGTAGTTTCTGATAACAGGTTTTTGATATCGCTGGGCCGCATGGTGGCTTCTTCATGAATTTCATCCGCAGCAATCACTTCTACGCGCGTAGGTGTATTGCCGATACTTCTGCCTGTTCTTGTGCTTGAAATCTTTATGGCTTCCAACTCACTGGCTTCTGTATCCATGAAGAGATGTAAAATATTTATTGATGATAATGGAAAAGTATATGCCTTCTCTATATCCTTAAAACCAATACTGGTTATCTCAACATTGTACTTACCATCAGGAATATTATGAAGAATAATTATCCCGGAATCATTTGTTATTCCTGATAGTTGTAAGCTTTTAATTTGAACCGTTGCACCTTGTATCGATTCCTTTGTATCGTCATTTTTGACTACCGCTTTAAATGTATTTTGTGCTGTTGCAAAAAGCGGAAGAAATAATACTATAGTTATTATTATTTTCATTGTTGATTTGATTTGCTTTTAAAAAATCCTTTTTACGAAAGGAGTTCCTGTTTTACAATAAAAGCAGCTATCAAATCCGAAGAGACCTTATCAATAAATATTTTTTTACAGAAGTAGTAAAAGTAAAAGAAGAGTAAGCAGTGGAACGAATTTCCCTATACTTAATTTTAATGTTTTCATCAGCAGGAGAACTGGAAATTTCTTCTGATTGATCATTTGAAATGGTATAATTATCTACCGGCGAAAGTTGTTCAGCATATTTAGTTTGAGAATGGTAAAAAAGCTTTTGATCGCCCGTCCATTCAAGTAATGATAACAGGAACAAGATGCCGCCGACAATTAAAATTGTTTGTTTTATATATCTTTTCCTGGTAAGAACAGCCATATTAAAAGAACCGTGCTGAAAGTAATTCAGGTGGTAAATTATACCTACAAAAAAATTGAATAAAGTAGTTAGAATGTTTCCCTTCCTGTTGCGGCCCGGCAATATTATTTTCTTTATAGTGTTCCATCCAAATACTAAAATATCCAGAATCAGCAACAAGATTTTAATGACTATTTTTTTTAGTTCAGTCATAAAGTAAGATGAATTGCAAAGGTAATATTAAGAAAAGCATTGAACGTTCCACAAAAGTTAATTAAAGTGAAGTATTATAAAGCAACAACTGCGCAGGTTTGCCATTCTCTGCACGGTCGGCAAGTACCAATAATTGTAACTGCGGAATGAACAAAGAAGTTCTCGCCCCGTTTCGTGTAGGCATATTCGTTATTTGCTTAAAAGTTCCGGAGGAATCCTGTTGGGATATATTGATATATCCACCGCCACCACTTACATACACCGTACAACCTAAGTTCAACTAATAAGTGCGACAGGGAGCATTTCCCGTTCGGGGCGTATTGAAGCGAAGGCGTCGCCGAAGCGTAACGAGGTCCCTTCCCTGCAAGTTGCTAAGAACTTAAATTTAATTGTCTGACGATGAATAAAAGTAAATTTCTAAAAATGCGATTACGTTTTAAAGAATGATTAAGAATCAAAAGATCATACTATTTAGTTTAGCTGGAATCATACAATATTGCACTATAATGACCTTGCGATTACTTATCTATTGTTACATTTGGGGGAATTCCTCTTCCAACTAAAGCAGCTTGATGTGAAATCTCTTAAAGAATTAGGATCGAATGGTAAAGTTATATTCAGAAGCAAAAGTGCTTTTTGGATAGGTTTTTTAGCGGTAGCAGTAGGTGTAGCGCTTCAGCTTCCCATGTATATTAATGCCGAAAATATGGGTTTCAGGTTGGTTGGAATGCCCATGGGTACAACTATGAACATTGGAATGGCATTGGTGGTAATAGGCCTTCTTGTTACACTTTACAGCCTTATTCCGCCTACAGTTATAGAGGAGCATCATGATTATGATTTGAAAATAAGGGCATTAGATGATGCGCCTATCAATAAAACTCACATCGGGCTTTTGATCGTGATGGCCATTGCCATTACTTTGGATGTAATGAAACCAACGATCCTATCGTTCGTGGTACCTGGAATGGCAAGGGAATATGGACTAAAATCTCCATTGTATCCAAATGCCACGATTCCTGTAGCGTTACTCCCTCTATGTGGAATTACAGGCACGGTAATAGGTTCTTTTATCTGGGGATGGCTCGGTGATAAGATCGGCCGGAAATCTTCCATACTAATGGCTGGTATTACCTTTATTGCTACCAGCGCCTGTGGTTCCATGCCTGAATTCTGGATGAATTGCATCATGTGCTTTGTGATGGGATGGGGAGTAGGTGGAATGTTACCTATCATGTTTACCCTGATGGCAGAAAGTATACCTGCCAGGCACAGGGGTTGGATGATGGTTCTTATTGGTGGTGATATAGCAGGAGCCTATGTAATAACGAGTGCTTTGGCATCATGGCTGGTGCCCCACTACACCTGGCGAATTTTATGGTTAATCGGGTTCCCTACCGGTTTTATACTCATTTTATTAAATCGCTGGATTCCGGAATCACCACGCTATTTGATCAATAGCGGCCGGTTAAAAGAAGCTCAAAACGTGATGAAGCGATTTGGGGCTGTTGCAATTAAAGAAAAAGTTATCTCCCCCTCCGTTGAGAAGAAGGAAAAAGATCAGTTTAAACAATTGTTCCGTCCTCCCTTTCTCGGAATAACGGCTACGGTAGGCATCCTAGCTCTTGGCGGCGGCTTCGTGGAGTTTGGGTTTGAACTTTGGATACCGTCTAATCTGCAACATCTTGGATACAGCCAGGCCGATTCTTTTTCGATATTGCGGAATGCAGCTCTTATTGGCTTCCCTCTTAATTTTTTAGTTGCATGGATGTATGGCTTTTGGAGTAGCAAACGCACCATTATTTTACTAACTCTCCTCACTTCTGCATCAATGATGGGCTTCATATTGGCAGGAGACTCAATTATTCAACATCCGATGTGGCTTTATATTTTGCTGATTGTTCCCATCTGGGGTATAAGTTCATTAATATCTGTATTATCGGCTTATGCAGCCGAGATTTATCCTACCAGCATCCGCTCACGTGGAAGTGGTGTGATAGCAGGTTTCAGCAAATTTGGAGGTGTACTTGTGATAGCCCTCGTGGTTGTTGCGATAGCACCACCATCGATTGCTGTAACTGCTTTGATAGGAGCTGTACCGTTGATATTAGCTGCCATAGCAATTGGGTTCTTTGGTGTGGAGACGAGGAAACGCCAGTTAGAGGAAATCACCTCAGAGCAGTTAGGGAACTTAAATGCTCTGACTGGTTTATAAAGCCCGCTCAACAAGGAAGATTACTTATCTTGTAGTATAGCTGTTAGAAACTATATTTGATAGGAGAAAAGTAATCCTGAACAGCCGTGTCCTGCAGGCGCACTAAGCCAGGAGGAGAGACACGGCAGAAGAGAAAAAATCCATAACAGAAAAATCATTTGAATGAAGAAATTAATTTTTGTACTTATTGCCGTAATACTAATAGGTAACGGCAAAGTATATGCGCAAAAAGAACGATCTGTTTGGACAAAAGAAAAAGCGAATGAATGGTATGCAAAAAAGGGCTGGCTTAGAGGAAGTAATTTTATTCCCAGCACTGCTATCAACCAGTTGGAAATGTGGCAGGCTGCTACTTTTGATCCCAGAACAATTGACCAGGAACTGGGATATGCGCAATCTATTGGGTTGAATACGATGCGTGTTTTTCTTCATCACGTAGCATGGCAGGAAGATAAAGAAGGATTTAAAAACAGGATGAAGAAATATCTATCCATCGCTGATAAGCACCACATTAGAACCATCTTTGTAATTTTTGATGATTGCTGGAACGATACCTATCATGCCGGAAAACAACCTGCGCCAAAAACAGGTATTCATAATTCAGGATGGATCAGGGATCCTGGAACGTTATACCATACAGAACCTTTGCTGGGCGATACTTTGGAACGTTATGTAAAAGATATTTTAACCACTTTTAAGCATGATAAAAGAATCCTTCTTTGGGATCTTTATAACGAACCCGGCAACTCCGGCAATGGCAATAAAAGTTTGCCTCTTTTAGAAAAAGAATTTTCATGGGCCAGGCAGGTTAATCCTGATCAGCCTTTATCTGCAGGTGTTTGGGATAAAAATCTTACGGATTTAAATAAATACCAGTTAGCTAATTCTGATATAATAACCTATCACAATTATGAGAAAGAACCGGCGCATGCAAAAGTGATTGATTCCTTAAAACAGTATGGCAGGCCTTTAATTTGCACAGAATATATGGCGAGAACCAGGGGCAGCTTGTTTGCAACTATTATGCCTTTGCTCAAAAAAGAAAACGTTGGTGCTATTAACTGGGGCCTGGTGTCTGGTAAAACAAACACGATTTACGCATGGGATGCACCGATGCCAAATGGCGGCGAGCCAAAGGTTTGGTTTCATGATATTTTTCGCAAAGATGGAACGCCTTATAGTAAGGATGAGATTAAACTGATAAAATCTTTAACGGGGGCGAAGTGAGAGTAAGAAAGAACCAGGTTGCAGGCACAAAGAATAACGAACGTGATAGTAAACGAACAAATAACCTCGATTTTTATTTTGCTGTTTTTTGTTGTCTCCATTTATCTATCCCGAGCCGTATTTCTACTCCAGGCAGGAAGCGTTAGCAGGACGCGGCGATCAACGAGGAAGATACTTATATTATACGGCTCTTAGGACTCTAATAGAACAAACAGAGGGTATTTATTTTTACGTTAAAAGATAGCAACGAGTATATTTGATAAAAGAAAAAAATACTGAACAGCCGTGTACTGCAAACAACCAAGAGCTGGAAGGAGAGACACGGCAGGGGAGAAGAAATTGAAACACGGCCCTGGAAAAGATGAAATTAAACACCTGAAAAATTAATGATAGCCTCGTAATGATTCAATTAATATGTTGTGATGTAGATGGTACATTGCTAAATAAACAAAAGGAAATAGATCTGATTACCAAAGAGGTATTTAATAAGCTAATTGGAAAAGTTGTATTTGTTTTGGCTTCATCAAGAATGCCGAAAGCTTTATATCATATCCAGGAAGAACTGTCAATTGGAGATTCACCACTTATTTGCTATAACGGAGCGTTAGTTTTAAAGGGTGGCAATATATTTTCTACTGATCAAATTTTATCGTCTTCAACTATTCCCGGGGAAACAGTAAAAGGTATTTTAAAATTAGCCAGGAGTTTAGATATTCACGCAAGCCTTTATTATAACAACACCTGGGTTGCCTCAAAAAATGATTTTTGGATGCAAAGAGAAATTAAAAATACTAAAGTTAGCCCCGATGCAATATTTGATAATGATAAAGAAGAAGTTATTTTAGAGCAAATGAAAAATACGCATAAAATTATGCTTATGGGAGACCAAAATAAAATTAATGCAATGGAAAGTGAGCCTGGCCTGCAATTAAAGGTTTCTTTTTGCAGAACAAAGGAAACGTATTTAGAAATTACCCCCAGGTTTACTAATAAAAGTAAAGGGCTGTATCTTCTTATTAATTCAACTAAAGAATTTAATGCAATAAGAAAAGAAAATATTATAGCTTTTGGCGATAATAATAATGATTTTGAATTATTAAGGGATGTAAAATATGGAATAGCAGTTGATAATGCTACGAGAGAGATAAAAGACATTGCATATGATGTTACAAAATCTAATATTGAAAATGGGGTTGCTTGTTATTTAAAACAATTCATGGAAGTTAAATAAAATATTAGCCAATGTTGTTGTACCCTTTTTACTCAAAGGCGAACAACTCATTCCATACA
>JBBQWJ010000201.1:0-6020 GCA_038210685.1 Chitinophagales bacterium
AACCGTAACCGCATCAAACGTATTGTCATCAAACAAAATTGCCTCACTATCACCATTTAACAGCTCAATCTTATCTTGTAATCCGGCCTTCTCTATTTTTTTTCTTCCGATATTAAGCATTCCTTCACTAATATCAATTCCAGTAATTTTTTCAGGTTTTAATATTTCATAAGACGTTAATGCAAAATCTCCGGTGCCCGTTGCCACATCTAAAATATTTTGTGGATTAGAAGATATTAATTGCCTGATGGCTTTTTTGCGCCATCCCACATCAATTCCCGCACTTAAAAATCGATTCAAAAAATCATAACGGAAAGCAATTTTATCAAACATATTTTCTACCTGCTTCTTCTTGCTTTCCTTAGAATCTTTAAAAGGAACAATCGTATCGTGAGGATAAATATTCATCCCCTCAAAGATAGTTTTTTGGTCGTATAAGTTCTAGGCTTAACTATTCTTTCACTTTTATTTTTGAAATTGGTTTTGCCTTCACCTTTGCGCTTTTAGCATTACACTATTAATGTATATTGCAAGCCCAATGCACATAAAAAAAGCAGAATATATTATAAGCAGTCCTTCTTTTGAAAAATGCCCGCTACCTGACAGGCCGGAATTTGCATTTATCGGGCGAAGTAATGTGGGTAAATCGTCATTGATAAACATGCTCACCAATAATGATAAACTTGCCAAAACCTCTAACTCTCCGGGAAAAACACAAATGATCAACCATTTTGAAATTAAAAGTGTTGCAAAAGCCGGAGATACAGATATAACCCAATGGTACCTTGTTGATCTTCCCGGGTATGGATTTGCTAAAATATCGCAAAGCAGCAGGAGAAGATGGGAACAGATGATAGAGAACTATCTAAGAAAAAGAGAAAATTTGGCAAATGTTTTTGTGCTTATAGATTCCAGGCATTCGCCACAAAAACTAGATCTTGACTTTATAAAAAATCTTGAGCTATGGCAGGTTCCTTACACTTTAATTTTTACAAAAGCTGATAAAGAAAAGCAAAGAGTGGTAAGTAAAAATGTAAAATCGTTTTTAGAACGCCTTAAAGAAACACAACAGTTTTTGCCACAGCATTTCGTTTCCAGTTCAATAAAAAAAATGGGGAAAGATAAAATCTTAAATCTCATAGAAGAAAAAAACGAAGATTTTTTAAGCAGCGAAGAAGAAGAATAGGTGGGCAGTAAACGAAGAAATAAAACAGTTTTTTATTTTTTGTTTAAACAAAAAAAGGCTGCCTTTCAGCAACCTTAAATACTTACAATTTATTTTCTTTAATTTGAATTTTGCTGCTGCCTTTGCGGACGAAGAGTGGCTTCCACTTCATTTTTATATTTGGTGTACTGATCAGCAGTAAAAATTTCTTTCAGCTTTGCGTCCCTTTCGTCCATTAATTTCTGAACCTGGCTACGATCCGGGCGTTCACCTGATGATCTGGCTTCCTGGAACATTTTCATCTGTGAAGTGTAAAAATCAGCAAAAACGCTGTTGGTGCTGGCCTGCTGTGTGGCATCAAGATTTAAAGCAGGCGTAATTTTATCCATAGTCATTTTTACTCTTTCGGGAACGGTACGGCGTTGCATTCCCTGCGCGAAAATTCCGGTTGTTGTCATTAATATTAATGCAATCAACATGGTGATCTTTGTTTTCATGAATTTTTATTTTATTTATTTATTTAAAAGCTTTTATCTCATTTATTTTTTATGTTGTTCGCCGGGCCGGCCAATCATTCTTACCACAACTTTCTTCATCAGCGAATCAAATTTTTGTGTTTGGCCAGGCGTGCAGATGCCTCTCACATTTTTAAAATAGCCGAACAATTGCATATCAAGATTTTTTTGTTTTTGTGCAATAGAATCAGCATCTGCATTTAGAAGAGAATCTGAAACCCTGGTGGAATTTATTAATCCATAAAAATCTTTTTTAGCTTCTCGTACCTGGTTGAAGAGCGGATGCACTTTCTTCATTTGTTCCTCTCTTAAATTTTTGTATTGACTCAACTGATCTTTAGAAAAACCTACTTCATTTTCAAGGCTGTTGTACATCCCGTTTTGTTCATGATTTCTTTGTCTTTTTTCTGAAGGCTTGCTAAGCAATACAAAAAATATCAGCATAGCAATATTGGTGATCAAAAGAAAAATAATGATCGTTATAAGCGATTTTGTTTTTTTATCGTTGTTCATTATGGAGTTGAATTTACATATTCATACAGAGGAGCACTTACAGAGTTATATTCGTCGGCAGTCGCCAGTTCAGTATTTTGCTGATCGGTTGAATTTTTAGAATTGGAAGAGGAGAAAATTACCGCCGCGTTTATCATGACAATTAAACAAATACTGGCAAATGCCACAACCGGTTTTGCCAAAAAAGAGGAAATGGCTTCCCACCTGCTTTTTTCTCTTTGCATCCGCGCTTCCAGGCGTGTAAAGAAAAATGGCCGGGGCGATGCTTTTTCAATGCCATCAAGGCTTTGCATCGCTTTATCAATTTCCTTATTCAATTGTTGATTCATGAATTTTTATTTAAAACTATTATTCTAATCTACTTTTATTTTTTGATTTTCAATCTTCAAACTCACCATTAATCTTAGACGCCTTATTATTAAAAACCCTGCTGTTAATTTATTTGCTTTGCTCATTTATGAATCCAATAACAAATAATGATCTTTCAAAATTACCTGCAGATTTTTTTTTGCCCTTTGCAATAGAGAATCCACTGCCGACTCACTTGAACTCATGACTTCCGCAATTTCACGGTAACTTAAATTCTCTAATTTATTAAGTACAAAAGCAGTTTTTTGGGTTACCGGTAGTTTATCAATCGCTTTAAAAAGAACTGTTGCCATTTCTTTGTTTTCTACTTTTACTCCAGGATGAAAAAAATCCGGCGGATCAATCATCACACTATCATTTTTACCATATAAACTTTGGATAAAAGCAAAACGCTTTTTTCTTTTTTTCTTCCTGAGATGATCCAGGCATTTTGAAACCGTTATTCTATATATCCATGTTGATAATTTTGATTCCTCTTTAAATGAAGAAACAGATTCAAATACCTGCATAAAAACTTCCTGTGCTGCATCTTCAGCATCTTCTTCATTTTGTAAAAAGCCGATAGCTGTATTAAAAACCATATCCTGCCAGGTCTCTACAATTCCCTTAAAAGCTTCCCTGTCTTTTTTTTTAAGCAGGGCGATTAGTTCACTTTCATTCAAAGCAAAAATATTTAGATGCTAAAGTTGAGGACCGCCCGGACCATGTGGAGGACCGCCAAAACCGCCAAATCTGCGAAAGTCTCTTCCCTGTTCATCATTATTAACCGGCTTCCCTTTTCCAAAGGTCTTCAATTTGTAAGTAAATGTGAGCATAAAATATTGTTGCAACACCTGGTTTGTCTGGTCCTGAACATAAGATTCAGTTACATTTCGTATAATGCTTTTATTCTGTTTCAAAAGATCAAACACGGATAATTTTAATTCCCCATCCTGGTTTTTTAAAAATTTTTGTCCGATCGCCATATTCCACAACCAATAATTCTGATTGAAACCATCCGTTAACCCTTTATAAGATTCATTGGAAAGTTCATTTTGAAAAAACAATCCTTTTTTAGTTAAAAGGTTGGCATTAACTCCGATGGATTGAGTAAAATAATTGTTATTTAAAGTAGGCTGAATAGTGTTTTTAACTGTGTTTATGTTGGCTGCATAAGACAGGTTAAAATCAACATACTCGCTGATATTACTTGAAAGAACTGCACCGAGATTGTAATTATAGGCGTTAGAAATATTTTCAACATTATTCAATAATCCCGGTTGCTTTGCATAACTAAACCCTGCATTCATGTTCAGGTTCGATTTTATAAATTTAAGCGGTGTTCCAAAAGTGAAGAAGGAGCGCGCGTTTATATAACCATTCATGTTCACTGGTTTTGAAAGTTGTGAACCTCTGTATAAAATAACAGATTTAGTAAGTGCCGAATCATTTTTAGCCGTATAAGTAGCATTCGTTACATAGTTATTAATACTCTGCAGGAAAATATTTGCAAAAAAACTTTGTCCTTTTGCGCTATTGGTGTAAGTGTAACGGGTAATAAGATTGTTCGTGTATTGTTGCTGAAGTTCAGGATTTCCTGTAGTATAAAAAAACTGGTTGGTGTTATTGATCACATTTTGCAATTGGTTTACAGAAGGCGGACTTACAGAGCCACGGTAAATAACTCTCAAGGTGCTTTTTGAAGAAAATTTAAATCTCGAAAAAACGTGTGCAAGAAAATTGCTGTAGGTATTATCAATCTGGGATATTTGAGGAAAAACCTGGTTACTTTTCAATTCGCTATACTGGTAAGAAACACCGGCTGCAATCATATTATTTCTGTCGCCATGACGAAAAGTAATTCCGGCGTTTTGTGTGTTATAGGTATTATCAAATTTATTACTCAGGCTTGTATCGAGTAAAGAATATTTTGAAGATCCATTATCAAAATTGGACGTTTCCTGGTCGGCTCTGCTGGTTTGAAAAGACGGGCTGTAATTGATTTGCATTTGCGTTTTTGCAGCAATTGGTTCTGTATATTCTAAACTAAACCTATATTGATTCGTAAGACTTTTCTGGTTAGAAAGTTGCTTTACTGTATCTTCCCGAAGCGTGGGTTTATAATAAGTATTGTAAGCATCTAAAAAGTTTTGTCCGTTCCTGTTGTTAGAAGATTGGAAAATGCCGAGGGAAATGCTTCTTCCTTTTTTTGTAAAAGCATGGCGAAACAAGAGCATATTACTCAAACTATTTCCGTTGGTATTACTGTTTAAATCATTCTCGGTTTTGCTTAACACATTTTGCTTCGCTTCATCAAGATAATTAACGCCTTTTACAAAATTGACAGAATTGTTTTTTTGAAAATTAATATTTGAGGTGGCGATAATCGTGTTGCTTGAATCGATCCTGTAAGTAAGCCTAAAATTTGCACGGTTGTTATAGTTTTTAGTATCAGAAATCGTATTCTCATCATAATATTGAGAAGAATCTTTTGTAATAAAATTTTGTTGATTGATGGTTTGATTGTTAGTGGTATTGCTGTTATTAAAAAAATAGCTTCCTGTTACATCAATTTTCTTTCCCCAGGCATCACTGTAATTTATACCAAAGGCATTCGTTTTGGCAATTCCACTTTGAGGGCCCACCATAAAATTGGAGCCGCCTCCCCTGAAATTACCGCCACCGCCACCGCCGCGTCTTCCGCCACCACCGCGTCCGCCACCGCCGCTCGTAGCCCCAATAAGATCTTGTGAAGAAAAATTTTGTTGGTTTACATTATTGAATAATCCAAGCAAAGAAATTCTCCTCGCATTGTTGAAGAAGCTTATATTTCCACCACCACTATACCTGTCATCGGTTCCATACCCTCCATAAATACGTCCGAAGTTTCCGGTGCGCATATCTTTTTTGGTAACAATATTGATTGATTTAGTAGTATTGCCATCGTCAAAGCCGGTAAGTTGCGCCTGGTCGCTTAGCTTATCAAATACCTGTATTTTATCAACTACCTCTGCAGGAAGATTTCGTAAAGTAGCTGTAGCGTCATCTCCAAAAAAATCACGTCCGTCAACCGTTACCTTTTTCACTGTTTCGCCTTGTGCAGTAACGGTTCCGCTTTTATCAACTGTAACTCCGGGCATTTTTTTAATGAGATCTTCACTGGTGGCATCAGGATTTACTTTATACTGGTTTGCCGAATAATCAAGAGTATCACCGTTTTGTTTTACCGGTGGTGGCGCGCCGTTTATAAATACTGTAGAAAGTGTTTGTTCAGTTTTTGAAATATTAATTTTCAGACTTACATTTTGATCAATAACTGCAACTGCTTTGTTTTGCGGAGCATAACCTACAGAAGTAACCGTCAAATTATATGCCCCATTAGAAACGTTATCAAAATTAAAATATCCTCTCGCATCACTTACTGTTAACATTGGCGCTTCTGAAGAGTCTGTGACTCCAAGTTTTACGGTTGCATTAGC
>JBBQWJ010000202.1:0-5949 GCA_038210685.1 Chitinophagales bacterium
TACAGGAAATTAAGTTGATCACTTCATCTTCACCCTCGGATCAATAACACCATATAGAAGATCTGCAAAAATATTCATCAGCACAAAAATGGTTGCAGCAAGAAGAACAGAACCCATCACTACAGGGTAATCGAGTTTTTCCAAAGCATCAACAGTTACCTTCCCGATTCCTTTCCACCCGAAAATATATTCCACAAAAAAAGCGCCGGCGAGTAATTCAGCAAACCAGCCTGTAATGGCTGTTAACACCGGGTTTATGGCGTTTCGCAACGCGTGATGAAGCACTACTTTTCTTTTGCTCAATCCTTTTGCATAGGCGGTTCTTATGTAATCCTGGTTGAGTGTATCGAGCATTGAACTTCTTGTGAGTTGTGTGATAATCGACAGGGGCCGGATGCCCAATGTTAGTGCAGGTAAAATTAAATTTTGTAAAGTAAGATACCGCTGCCCCGTGACCGGATCAATATTGAACCAACTTCCTGTGAGCGACAACCCGGTATAATCGTGCAATACCAAACCAAACAGATAAGCAATCACTATCGCCATAAAAAACGATGGTGCGGAAATACCTATAACACTGGCAAAAACAGAAGTGGTGTCCATCCATGTATTTTGTTTTACCGCCGCAAGTATTCCCAGAAATATTCCGACAATTATTGCAAAAAACATGGCTGCCGTTGCAAGCATAATTGTGCCAGGCAGGGCTTCCATCAAAACTTCAGTTACCTGTTTTTTTGTTTGATAACTTCTCCGCAGGTAAGGGATTTTTATACCAATTTTTTCATGGCCGCCAATAAAATATCCGCGAAGGCCTTTTTCTTTTATTTCTTGTTTTGTATCAATGCTGATAGGCGAAATATCATTTACATAAAACACAAACTGTTTCCATTTTGGCTGATCGAGGTACAATTCTTTGCGGATGTTTTCCATTGTTTTTTTATCGCCGGTTTGCCCCATTACCATTCGCGCCGGATCGCCAAAAGCTTGGAAAACCAAAAACACGATCACCACCACGCCAAATAAAACGAGTACGCCATAAGCCAGTTTTTTTATAAGAAGTTGGAACATGTTTAAAATTTCAAATTTGCCGTATTTCGGTGACTGCTAAATATTTTCAAAATATAAATTTCCTCATCTAATTCCTTAAAATAAATTAGATAGTCACGAACTATTTTAATTCTGATATTTAATTGATTTGTTTTTTCCCCAATTTTTGGATGATTAGCTATAATAATAACAGCTTCTTCGAATAATCTATTTAATTTAATGCAGTATCTGGTTGATTTATTTTGTTCCAATATGTGAATATATTTTTACGGTCCTCCTGAACTTTCGCAGACCAAATTATTTTTTTAGCCATTTCGCAATGTCTTTTTTCGCTTCTTCATCTGTTAAAAATTGACCATTTTTAATTTGATTTTCAGCTTCCATTACTGCTTGCTTTTCCTCCTCATTTAATCATATATTTCTAAATCAGAAGTTTCTATATCAATAAGCCGATTAACTTCATTAAGTAAACTTTCATTGTCAATTTTTCCAATTTTTTCAATTACTTTTTTTCTAAGTTCAAGAGATGACATGGCAAAGTATTTTACACAATTTATAATTTCTTCGCGGATTATAAAAATAGAACCAGGTAAAACCTATTTCTGATTTTCAAACACAGTGAACAAACAAATAAACTCAATTCCTGTTTTTATTAACAGACTCTATTTAGCACGCCAGCTATTGTTTCCATTGTGTTTATCAGGGATAAATTCATTGCCTAATTTTATTTTTGCAATAGCAGAATAAGGAGTTGAAACAGTAAAATATTTTTCTTTTTCACCGCTTTTCCAAACTTCGGCTGTGTATTTTTCTACTGATTTTTTTCCTTCTTTAGAAATAAGGGTTAAATAAACCGGCACCGGTAAACCGCCTTTATTTGCTATCGTGATTTTTGTTTCATTTCCGGCTTTTTCTACCTTTTTTATTGAGAGATCAGGATATTGCCAGCCAAAGAACCACCTTTCCCAAAACCAATTTAAATCCTTGCCGCTGCCGTCATTAAAGCTATAAAAAAAGTCGTAAGGAGTTGGGTGCTTTCCATGCCAGTCGTTCATATATTGATGAAGCGCTTTGAAATACAATTTATCGCCCAACAGATCCTGCAAAACATAGTAGCACAATCCTCCTTTTCCATACGAATTTGCTAGATACGCAGCGCCACCATATTCTTTGGTACTCGTTATCAGGGGAACATCCTGGTTTGTTCCGGAAATTTTTTCAAAGCGCGTTTTACTAAATATTCCTTCATCTTCGGGCTCTCCCATTTTCGGAGAAATAACCGATTCACCAATAGTTGCCCAACCTTCATCCATCCA
Organism: Chitinophagales bacterium; assembly: GCA_038210685.1. Lineage (GTDB taxonomy): Bacteria > Bacteroidota > Bacteroidia > Chitinophagales > Chitinophagaceae > Ginsengibacter. Next base: position 2,364 of record JBBQWJ010000202.1, read on the forward strand.
GGCATATTGCGTTTCATTTGTTCCCATAAAAAAAGGAAAATAAGAATGGAAAATTTCATGAGTTGTCAGTTGTACGGCGTCTTTGTGTGTGGGCGTTGGATTGTCGTTTACCATCATTGGGTATTCCATCTGGTCGGTACCGTCAAAAACGGTTTCATGATTAAAAGGGAAAGGGTAATCAGGATAGAAATGGCTGGTGTAAAAAATCGTTTGATGCGCCTGGTTAGCGACATCAAAATAATCTTTGTGGATTGGATTGTACACCGCTTCAGCCAAAGTTCTTCTTCCGGTTGAAGAATCTACCAGCACCGAACTTGCATCCCACAAATAATGATCACTCAACGCGAAAGCAAAGTCGGTAACATTCTTTGCAGAAAATTTCCAATCACCGGTTTCCTCTTTTTTAAAGACATCATTTTTTTGATAATCTGATGAATCAATTACATGAATAATGTCGGTGGAAACAGAAGCTTTTTTAAATTTATCCAAAACGTTTGAGCTAAAATTATCTGCAGAATTTTCCCTATCGCCAGTTGCCCAAACGACATATTTTTTAGGGACGTTGATCTCAACATTAAAATTTCCAAAATCATTATAAAACTCCTGGGTACCGTTGTAGCTCCAGGTATCCCAGCCATCAATGTCGTCATACACAGCAATTCTAGGGAAAAAATAGGCAATAAAATAGGAAGTGCTGTCAACCATTCCTGTGCGCACCGGTGATCCGGTATTTACTTTATAATTCCAGCTGATTTCACAGTTTATTTTTGAATACGGTAAGATAAATTCAGAAGGTTTTATGATCAGCAGAATATTTTCACGATACGCATTTGGACGGTCATCGAAATTCCTGATCTTTTCATTGCCAATTGTAAAAGATTCGATTTGTACGCCATCAGTAAGATCCTTTTCTGCAATATGACTTTGCCGGTCAACGCCTTTTTTATAAAGATCAGGATACAACCGAAAGATCATTTTTTTCAAAGTATCCGGACTGTTATTTTCATACGTAATAGTTTCATGTCCGCGCAGCAATTGAGTTGCAGGGTCAAAGTTTAGCTGGATATCATAGTTCGCATGATTTTCCCAATAATTTTTTCCGGGTTTTCCTGATGGCGATCTTGTTTCATTTTGATAAGCATTTTGAACATTGGTGTTGGTAAATAATTGCTGAGAGTTGGCATTTTCAGTAAAAAGGAAAACGCACGCAAAGAAAAAAGAAAAGAAAATTTTCATAGTACAAAAATTTAACTCCGGTGTAAAAGTATCAAAACAATTTTATTAACTTTCTGCCATAGTGTCGCAATTTTTTAATTTGTTATCTTTGCCACCTTACGAAATAAATAGAATAATGCTGGAATTAGCTACTGATACAAAACACGATGAAAGCAGGCAGGGTGAAGCCTTTACGCCAATTCGTGTTGTTAATAATCCATTTTCCAAAAAGTTTTATATAGAAAGTTATGGTTGCGCCATGAATTTTGCTGACAGTGAGGTGATTGCTTCCATTCTCCAAAAAGAAAATTTTGAAATAACCACTCAATTTGAAGAGGCAGATATGATCTTCATCAACACCTGCTCTATTCGTGAAAAAGCGGAAACAACTGTAAGAAAAAGGTTGACAGTATTTAGAAAACTAAAAAAGGAAAACCCTGGATTATTGGTTGGCGTATTGGGGTGCATGGCAGAAAGGCTGAAATCAAAATTTTTAGAAGAAGAAAAACTGGTGGATATCGTAGTGGGGCCGGACGCCTACCGTTCCTTGCCTTCGTTGATTGCAGAAGCAGAAACCGGCCAGAAAGGAGTAAATGTGTTACTGAGCCGCGAAGAAACGTATGGAGATATTTCTCCCATACGCCTAAACAGTAATGGCGTTACCGCTTTTGTAAGCATAATGCGTGGTTGTAACAATATGTGTTCTTTTTGTGTGGTGCCATTTACACGTGGTCGTGAACGCAGCCGTGATGCAGTTTCTATTGTAAGAGAATGCGCTGAACTTTTTGAGCAAGGATATAGGGAAGTAACTTTATTGGGACAAAATGTAGACAGTTATCAATGGGTAAATGCAGAAGATAATTCAGTGATTTCTTTTGCTAATCTTCTTGAAAAAGTGGCACAAATTTCTGCTTTATTAAGGGTGAGATTTTCAACTTCACATCCAAAGGATATTACCGATGAAGTTTTATTTACTATAAAAAAGTATGATAATATTTGCAATTACATTCATCTTCCTGTTCAAAGCGGAAGCACCAGAATTTTACAAATGATGAACCGTACTTATACAAGAGAATGGTACATTTCAAAAGTAAATAGGATCAGGGAAATTCTTCCCAATTGTGGTTTATCTACAGATTCTATAACTGGATTTTGTAGCGAGACTGAAGAAGACCACAAAGAAACTTTAAGCCTTTTTGAATATTGTGAATATGACCTTGCTTATATGTATTTTTATTCTGAAAGGCCGGGAACCTTGGCTGAAAGAAGGTTTGAAGATGATGTGCCTTTGGAGGTAAAGAAAAGAAGGTTGCAGGAAATTGTTGCCCTGCATCGCATTCATTCATTAAAAAGCATGCAAAAAGATGTAGGGAAAACATTTAAAGTTTTGTTAGAAGGTAACTCTAAAAAAAGCGATGAACATTGGGCGGGAAGAACCGATCACAATAAAGTGGTAGTATTTCCAAAAACAGGAAATTTGAATAAAGGGGAATACGTAGATGTGTTTATTGAAAGTTGTACGGCAGGAACTTTGATGGGAAGACTAAAATAAAATCAATTAACATTGGTAAGAGAAGTTAAAAGAAATATTGAAGGGATAAAAGAAATTTGTCGCAAAATGCAACTTCAATCTTTGTATCTTTTTGGATCAGGAAGCACAAAAAAAAATCACACTATAAAAAGTGACCTGGACTTTATTTTTAAATTTAAAAAAGATGAAAATGGTTTACCAATTTCTGGTTATGACTATTTCGATCTGATGTTTGATCTTGAAAATATTACAGGAAAAAAAATCGACCTTGTTGCGGAAGAAAAAATAAAAAATAAATATTTCCTTGCAAGAGTTAATCAAGAAAAAATAAAAATCTATGAATCCTGAATCCTTCAAATATATTGGAGACATTTTAGATTCTATAGAAATGATTAATTCTCATTTAACAGGAATAAATTCATTTTCGGAATATGAATCCAACTTTATGCTGATTGATGCTGTTGAACGCAGGTTGGCAATTATAGGAGAAGGGGTATGGAAATTAACTAAATTGAATGAAGGCTTTCAGGTAACTGGCCAAAAAAAAATTATCGGATTACGACATATTCTTGTTCATGATTATGATTTGATTGACGATGCTACTATTTGGAAATTAATTCATTACAATTTAAATATCCTAAAACAAGAAATCTCAAAATATTTAGATTAAAAATAAATGGATCAGCAAGCAATAAAAAACAGGTTTGGCATTATAGGAAATTCACCGGGTTTAGTGTACGCTTTGGATGTGGCCATCCAGGTGGCAAATACAGATTTGAGCGTTTTAATTAACGGCGAAAGTGGCGTGGGAAAAGAAGTCTTTTCTCATATAATTCATTC
>JBBQWJ010000203.1:0-5943 GCA_038210685.1 Chitinophagales bacterium
GTTCCGAGATCTATCGCAATCTCCTGTGTAAAAAAATTAAAAAGGCCCATGTTTTATTTGAGGTATTGAATAATTACTAATGCCTGCAAAGTTGTGGAAATAATTTGGAATTACAACCTATTACTATTGAAGGTATTTATATGAAACGCAATAAAAATTTGTAAATTGTTTTAAAGGAAAAATATTATAATATAACGATTCGATTTGCAACAAATTTTTATAGCAAATCAACAATTAAAGCGATTTTCATTTTACACAAATTACGTAAAAAGATAGCAATTTTCGGGTAGGAAAATGATTTTCGGATTTCTACATTTGTAACCTACGAATTCAAAAAAAATTATATGGAAGCGCAACAAAAGATCAATTATGAACGCATAGCAGCCGCCATTGGTTATATTAAGGAAAATTTTAAATCACAACCCTCGTTGGAAGAAGTTTCACAACAAATTCATGTAAGCCCTCATCATTTTCAACGCATGTTTACAGAATGGGCAGGAACAAGCCCGAAAAAGTTTCTCCAATATATCAGTGTGGAATACGCTAAAAATTTATTGAAAGAAAAAAAATCTTCTCTTTTTGATGCAGCAATAGAATCCGGGTTTTCAGGCACCAGCCGTTTACATGATCTTTTTATAAATATTGAAGGAATGACGCCGGGAGAATTTAAAAATGGTGGCCAAAATCTAATCATCAATTACAACTTTGCCGGGAGTCCCTTCGGAAAGATTATTGTAGCTTCAACAAATAAAGGAGTTTGCCACCTTGCTTTTGCGGATGATGAAACGGTTGCCCTTAATTCCTTAAAAAGTAAATTTCCCAATGCTTATTTTAAAAATACATCAGATCTTTTTCAACAAAATGCATTGACAATTTTTAACCGGGACTGGAAAAATTTAAATTCAATAAAACTTCATTTAAAGGGAACAGATTTCCAGCTAAAAGTGTGGGAGACGTTATTGAAAATACCACAAGGAAAGCTGACAACTTATGGAACAATTGCCAAACAAATCGAAAAACCAAAAGCTTCAAGAGCAGTAGGAACAGCCATTGGCGCTAATCCTGTTGCCTTTTTAATCCCGTGTCATCGCGTCATTCAGTCTTCAGGTATTTTTGGCGGTTACCATTGGGGAAGTATAAGAAAAACCGCTATTATAGGATGGGAAGCAGCCACAGTAAATGAAAAACATTTAGAACCTAACGGTATTGGTTAAACGAAAATCGATTAATCAACAAATTCATAACCTATATCACCGCGATAATAAATTCCTTCAAAAACAATTTCTTCTAAAATAGCTTTTGAAAGTTCAATCGCGTCTCCCATGCCAACTGCCATTGCAGAAACTGCGAGTACGCGTCCACCGTTAGTAACTGTTTTACCATCTGCATTTTTAGTTCCGGCATGAAAAACCAATGCCCCCACTCCTTCATCATCAATATGTTTTCTTGCTTCAGGATTCTCAAGGTATAAAAATTCAATAGGTATTCCTTTTTGATAATTGCCGGGATAACCGCCGCTTACAGCCACTATTGTTACGGCATTATTTTTTTCAACAATAATGTTTTGAGTATCTAATTTTTGTTGGTCCATTGCAATTAATAATTCAACAAGGTCATTCTGTAAACGAATTAAAACCACTTCAGTTTCAGGATCGCCCATGCGACAATTGTATTCGATAACTACCGGCTCTTCATTCACTTTTATCAAACCCAAAAATATAATTCCTTTATAATCGATTCCCTCTTCCTGTAAGCCTTTTATAGTTGGTTCAATAATTTGTTCGGTAGCTTTTTTCATAAAATGTTCAGTAGCAAATGGTACGGGGCTAATCGCGCCCATTCCCCCTGTATTAGGCCCTTTATCGCCTTCACCTATTTTTTTATAGTCTTTTGCTTCAGGAAGAATTACATAATTTTTGCCATCAGTAAGAACAAAAACACTCAGTTCTATTCCATCAAGAAATTCTTCTATCACTACTTTTTTTCCTGCATTACCAAATTTTGATTGCTGAATCATCAATTCAAACTCACTCAAAGCTTCTACATAATTAGTGCAAATGATTACGCCTTTTCCGGCAGCAAGCCCATCCGCTTTTAAAACAACCGGTAATGGATGATTCTGAATATATTCAAGCCCTTCATCAAAATTTGAACTATCAAACTCTTTATATTTTGCTGTAGGAATTGAATATTTATCCATGAAACTTTTCGCAAATGCCTTACTTCCTTCCAGTTGTGCACCCGCTCTTGAAGGCCCGGTGATTATAATATTCTGAAGGTTTTCGTCGGCTTTAAAAAAATCATAAATACCATTTACCAATGGTTCTTCAGGACCAACAACCACCATCTCAATTTCTTTTGAAACGCAGATTTTTTTTACTGCTTCAAAATCATTGATATCAATATCGATGTTTTCGCCTAGTTGACCTGTACCGGCATTTCCGGGTGCTATAAATAATTGTGAACACAAAGAGCTTTGGCTGATTTTCCATGCAAAGGCGTGCTCTCTGCCGCCAGATCCCAGGATAAGAATTTTCAAATTAACCGTATTTAGAATTACTCAAAAAAAGAAGTAGCAAGTTAATAAACTTAAAGGTTAATGTTTAAAAATCAAAAGGAAAAAAAATTAAAAATCAATGAATTTGTTTGTTTCCTAAAAGCAAAAAATTAAAATCGGTCTCATTTATTGGTTTACTATAGCATGCTTTTGTTTACTTTCAAAAAATTATTTTTAAAAAGTAAACATAGTTTTAATTTTCTCCTTACTTTACAAGCTAATTCAAAGTCAGTTCCAAATTATTTTTAACTCAAAACCAAAACGATTATGGAAGACCAGGTGATACCAGCAGATCTTGCTGAACATAAAAAAGGCAAGCATCCGAAAGCGTTATATGTGCTTTTTATGACTGAAATGTGGGAACGCTTCGCATATTATTTGATGGTTGGTATTTTACTTCTTTACCTGATTGATGATAAAACGGGTGGAAAGGGTATGACTGAAAAAATGGGCGCCGACATAGTCGGAAGTTTTATCGCGCTGGTTTATCTAACTCCCTTTATTGGCGGTCTGTTGGCTGATAGATATCTTGGTTATATAAGATCTATTTTTATAGGTGGTTCATTAATGGCCCTTGGATATTTCGGACTTGCTATTCCCGGCAATACTGCGCTATACGTTTCCCTATTATTAATTATAGTGGGCAATGGTTTTTTTAAACCCAATATTTCAACACTTCTGGGAAATATTTATAATCGTGAAGATTTAAAACCCTTAAAAGACAACGCCTATAATATTTTTTACATGGGCATCAATATTGGCGCCCTCTTTTGCAATTTTGTAGCCGCCTATTTAAGAAATCAATATGGATGGGGTTATGCATTTGCTGCAGCCGGTGTTGGTCTTGTAATTGGAATGTTCATATTGGCAAGTTCTTTAAAAGGCGTAAGAGAAGGTGAAGTAAAAAAAGAAAAACGGGCGGAAGATATGCCACTTAGTAAGATTTTGGGCTACGTTTTTTTACCTGCAATTATTGCTGCTATTATTGGCTGGATCGTTCCAACTTTAATTTTCGGAACTACCATCATGGGAAGCAAATCAAATGACGCGTTTATTTTTGCGTGTCTTCCTATCATTGCATTTTATGTTTCACTTTATATAAAAGCAACCGGCACTGATAAAAGAGCCATTGGCGCGCTGTTATTTATTTTTGGAATATCTATTATTTTCTGGACAATTTATAATCAAAATTCAACAGGGTTAACCCTGTGGGCTCAAAAACATACGGACAGAACGGTTTCAAAAACTGCTGAAAAAGTTGCCGGGTCTCTTGGTTTTTTACAAACTGTAAGCGATACGCCAAGGCTGGTCAATAAGGTAGATCCCTATTTTGTAGATGTAAAAGATAAGGCAACTATTGCCGGACCTTATGATGAGAACAATGTAAAATTGGTTGATGGTAATATTGTTGACAAGAAAACAAATGTGATACAGGTAATGGGTCCTGATCCTTATTATAACAATGTTCCAAAAGACCAATGGCCACCAAGCGGAAAAGAAAAGCTTGCTAATACAGAATTATTTCAGTCAATAAACCCCTTATTCATAATCCTACTTACACCTTTGCTGGTAATTCTTTTCAGCTCTTTACGAAAACGAAATAAAGAACCATCAACCGCTTCTAAATTTGGGATGGCCTTGTTTATTTCGGGGCTTTCCGCATTGGTGATGGTTTTTGCCGTAATGTCCGTTTCCTCTGTTTACCAGGATAAAACTTCACCTTATTGGTTGTGGGGCACTTATTTTGTTTTTACTATCAGTGAATTATTATTAAGCCCGATCGGCTTGTCGCTGGTATCAAAGCTCGCACCTTCACGGCTTACAGCTTTGCTGATGGGAGGTTGGTTTTTATCTACTGCAATTGGTGGCAAACTTGCAGGAGTAATGACCAGTTTCTGGGATGACTTCACTGATAAAAAGGTGTTCTTTCTTATATTAGTAATTGCAGCTTTTATCGGTGGAATTTTAATCTTTAGCCGTCTAAAATCATTGAACTCAATTGTAAAAGAAAAAACGGGATCAACATAATTTTTTTAAAAAAAAGAAAAGGCCCTGCTGATATAAAAATTAGCAGGGCTTTTTAATTAATAACTTTATTAACCATGGTAATAGATTGTATCTAACTGTATTGTATACACACTTTTAAACAAGGCAACTTGCCTAAAAGTAAAAATGGCTAGAAGAATTAAACCTTACAATTAAAATTATGTCTAATACATTGTAACAAAATCTTTAATTATCCGTTTCACAAAAAAATGTTTTTATGAAAAAATTATTTTTACTCGCTATCCCAATTCTTTTTGTTTTTTCTTCCTGTCAAAAACAACAGGTAACCAAAGTGCAAAAGGTCGATCAGGCATTTTCAGCAATCTTTACCATTCAACCCGGCGATTGGGTAACTGCCAATAACGGATTAAGTTTTACTGCAGAACTTAACGTGCCGGAGCTAGATAATATCATTTATAAAAATGGAGCCGTTTTAGTTTACATTTCTTTTGCCGGCACATCTTATTACGAAGCTGTTCCTGAAGTTTTTGATGGCTTTGTTTACGGAGCGATTCATTCCAACGGATATGTGGGAATTGATATCAGCGCGGTATCCGGTGACCCGATCAATCCACCGACACAAACGATTACTGCTAAAGTAGTATTGATTGATGCAACTGCATTATCGATCCACAAAGACTTAAATCTGAAGGATTTTGGTGCAGTGCAGAAGGCTTTTAATATCAAATAAAATTATTAAAAATCAGGCTTATTCCTAATAAAGAAAGTCCTTTTCTAAGGGCTTTTTTTATTACCTGATTGTTGTTGAAAAGACTTCAAACAAAATTCAACAATCCATATTTTTTCCCCAGTATCTTTTCATCATCTGCTCCAAGCCAGTTGTGTAACAGTGTGGCATAAACGATTTTAAAATCTACTTTATGAATAAGATCTCCTGCATTAAGGTCGTTTAAATCCGGCATAGAATTTATCAAACCTTTTTGCTTCAGTCCCCCCCCTATAAAAAACATATTATTCGCGGTCCCATGATCTGTTCCCCCACTTGCATTCTGCGCAACTCGCCTCCCAAATTCGCTAAAAGTCATTAATGTTACATCTTCAAACCGGTTGTTCTTTTTAAGATCAGTTACAAAGGCCGTTATAGCATCGTTCATTTCGATAAACAATCTTTTCTGCTGATTTTCCTGGTTTACATGTGTATCAAAACTACCAATACTTACATAATAAACATTGGTATGGATGTCACTTAAAATGAGTGAAGAAATCGTTTTCAAATTTCTTCCCAAATCAGTAGCAGGGTATGTTTGAGAAGAAGGTCGTTGCCTGCTTTCCTCAAATATATAATCAGCACTGCTTAAAGTTTCTCTTAAAGTTTTATA
>JBBQWJ010000204.1:0-5918 GCA_038210685.1 Chitinophagales bacterium
ACTATTCGATATACCATGTCTGCTCATTTAGAAAGATTGATTCGCATATACAATCGACTTCGCCGTGGCCCGGTTACCATTGAAATTATTTCAAAATGGGCAATGCAAGCGGATATTCATGTAAGTGACCGCCAGCTATACCGGGATCTTGACCAACTCTCAAATATGGCCTTTACTGAGGAAGAAACGGTGAAAGAATATGTGAATGAAAAGAATAAAAAAACATGGAAATTAGAGTATAAAGAAAAGTCTGAAAGGATATCATCATTTGATATCAATGCATTTTTTCTACTTAAAAATTTTGCACCACTTCCGGTTTTGGAACAGAGAAAAGCATCTATTGAAAAATTTGAGAAAATAATTTACAGGAGTTTTTCTAAAAATAATTATCAACAGTACATCCAGGCGAATGAACTTTTCATGCGTAAAACAAATTTCTACGAAAACATGTATGGATCAGGGGAGCATGAAAAAATAGAAGAACTGATCTGGTGCCTGCATAACAAGCGGGTAATTGTTATTGAGCAGGATTTGATTAACTGTGCCAATATTGATGGTTTAGAAGAATCTTTTCCCATAGACATGTATCCTGTTGAATTGGTATTTCATAGGGGGAGAGTCCATTTAGCGGGATTCAGCAAGGCAAAAGAATTCCTGCTTTTTGCTGTTGATAGAGATTTTCACTTTAAACTCACCAATGAAATATTTAACCGCAAAAAATTAGTAGCGGATTATAAAAATCATTTTGCAAAATTGTTTGGTATTTCCAAACCTGTTAACAATAAAATTTATAATATAAAACTGGAATTCACCAAAAGCTATGCCGAGGGTACTAAAACTTTTTATTGGCATGATAGCCAAAATTGGGAGGAATTGAGTAATGGCAATTACATCCTTTCTCTTAATTGCTCAATTGGCCGTGAATTAGTTGGGTTTATTGCGCAAGGTTTGGCAATGATTAAGGTGCATCAACCTAAAATTTTAAAAGATCTTGTTCAAAAAAAATTAAAAGATACAATTGATCTGTATGAAAAGGATCTGGAGATGGATGAAAAAAGAGCGAATGAGGGTTTGTGAGAGGATTACTTTCCAAACAGTGAATTTATTTCTCTTTGCCAAATTGCTTTTACCAAATTTTCACTGAGTAGACCACCCATTTTAAACGATCAATCGAAGTCATCTTTGTATTAAAAATCTCTTTTTTGTTTAATGTTATAACGTAATCAACGGAGTTAATGATTGTGATTCCGTCTGTTGTTTTCCAGGGTGTGTTTTTTTATTAATTTCCAAATATTGGAGAGTAATTTCTTTAAAAAAAATATTGAATAGAAAACTCTTATGACATTTCCAAAAACATGAACTGTTGGCGCGAAGACCAACAGTCATGAAATTGAAAAACCCACTCGCAGAATTATAATTTTGGAAAAATGCCGTTAATCTATAATTTGATTCTCACGAAAAATCATTATTATTTTATGGAGCAAATAAAAGATTTTTGCAAGACATATTATGTCAATCGTGTTTGAAATCACCAGCAGAAATAGCAAATCAATCAGAACAAAAACTTATTTTTTATTTTACATCTTTTTTTTAATTAATACCCTTTCTGTTACTTGGCAAATGAAGGCTTATATTTGATATTTTAAGGCTGTTGAGATTGAGTAAAGCAACAAATAAAGCCGATTTTAATTTTATTATAAATTTTATTTTCTATGGCACAGGATCTATTTCAATCGCCGGATTATTTTAATGTGGATGATCTGTTTACAGATGAACAAAAACTGATAAGAGAAAGTGTTCGCAATTATGTGAAAAAAGAAATTTCGCCGATCATTGAAGAGTATGCGCAGAAAGCGGAATTTCCTGTTCAAATAGTAAAGCAATTGGGTGATTTGGGTTGTTTTGGTCCTACTATTCCGCAGGAATATGGGGGCGGTGGGTTGGATTATATTTCTTACGGATTGATGATGCAGGAACTGGAACGTGGCGACAGTGGCGTTCGCAGCACTGCCAGTGTGCAGGGATCTTTAGTAATGTTTCCCATTTTTGCTTACGGAAGTGAAGAACAACGGAAAAAATATTTGCCCAAATTAGCCAGTGGAGAATGGCTTGGATGTTTCGGATTAACAGAACCTGACCATGGCAGCGACCCTTCCGGTATGTTGAGTAATTATAAAGATGCAGGTGATCATGTAATTTTAAATGGAAGCAAAATGTGGATTAGTAATTCTCCTTTTTCACAGGTGGCAGTTGTTTGGGCAAAAGATGAAAGTGGTGAAATTCACGGATTGATTGTTGAACGAGGAATGGAAGGTTTTACCACGCCAACTACTCACGGAAAGTGGAGCCTCCGTACCAGCGCTACCGGTGAATTGGTTTTTGATAATGTAAAAGTTCCAAAAGAAAATATTTTACCTAATGTAAAAGGTTTGAAAGGCCCGTTAAGTTGTCTCACCAAAGCGCGTTATGGAATTGCGTGGGGGGCGGTTGGTGCCGCGATGGATTGTTATGACACGGCGTTGCGTTACTCCCAGGAAAGAATCCAGTTTGACCGGCCAATTGGTGGTTTTCAATTACAACAAAAAAAGTTGGCGGAGATGATCACAGAAATAACCAAGGCACAACTGCTTAACTGGCGTTTAGGCACACTGATGAATGATGAGAAAGCAACACCTCAACAGGTAAGTATGGCAAAAAGAAATTCATGTGAAATCGCAACAAACATTGCACGTAATGCCCGCCAAATGCTTGGTGGAATGGGGATTACAGGTGAATATCCCATCATGCGCCACATGATGAATCTTGAAAGTGTACTAACTTATGAAGGTACACATGATGTTCATCTTTTGATAACAGGAATGGATGTTACAGGGTTGAATGCGTTTAAATAAAAGCTCAATATTTTATTGTAATTTGCTTATATGAAAACGAGAATTTATAAAAATATAGTTGCTGATGACGAAGTATGCAGTGGAAGGCCAACTATTGACGGAACCAGGATAACCGTAAAAACAATTATCGGGCACCTTTTAGAGGGCGATAATGAAGAGATAGTATTGAAAGGTTTTCCTCGTCTTACTAAAGAAGATATAATTACTATAAAGGAATACGCAAGTATTCAATTTGATCCTAAATTTTTTGCAAGAACATTGTCTTAATAAATTTTGAATGAAGTACCTGATTGATGAAAACCTGCCTGATTACTTAGGAGCGTGGTCTTCTGAAAATTTTCTTCATGTTACAAAAATCACTAAATCTATTGCTGATAAAGAAATATGGAAATATGCTTTAGAAAATGATTTTATTATTCTGACAAAAGATTCTGATTTTCATGAAAGAATATTGTATAGAGATCCTCCCCCAAAAGTTATATTATTTAAATTAGGAAATACTTCAACACAATTTTTAGAAGAATTTTTATCACGTTATTGGAAAGAAATAGAAGAGCAAATTCAATCAGCTAAATTGGTTATGGTTTTTCGGGATAAAATTGAAGGATTGAAATAATTCTAAAGTTATAGAAGACAAAATAAAAAAAATTTGAACGAAAATATTTTTATAATAGGTTTTATGGGAAGCGGGAAATCTTACTGGGGCCATATTTGGGCCTTGGAAGAGGGTTACACTTTTTATGACCTGGATGCAGAAATTGAAAAAGCATTTGAACTTTCGGTAGAAGAAATTTTTGAAAAACATGGAGAAGACAAGTTTCGTGAATTGGAAAGATATCATCTGCGTAAATTTGAAAATCCCAAAAAAAACATTGTTGCATGCGGTGGCGGCACGCCTTGCTTTTTTGATAACCTTGATTGGATGAAGGAGCATGGAACTGTTATTTATTTAAAAGCTTCTCCTGACTATATTTTAGAAAAGGTAATGGATGAAACTGAAAAGAGGCCACTATTAAAAAAAGTAAATAAATCGGAGTTGCTTTTTTTTATTGAACAAAAATTAAAAGAGCGGGAGCCGGTTTATTTGCAGGGGGATCATATTTTGAAAGTTAATGATCTTAAAAAAGATTCAGTACATTTTTTACAAAAAAAATTGAAAAAGATTTAATAAGAAATTATGCATAAAGGATATATAAAAACCGCGGCCATTTTGGGCGCACTTTCAGTGGCACTTGGGGCGTTTGCAGCTCATGGTTTAAAAGGTTCTGTTTCTGATTATGCATTGGAAATTTTTGAAACCTCCGTTCGTTACCAGTTTTATCATGTCTTTGCTTTATTGGCTATAGGAATACTCTATAAAGAGTTTCCTAATAAAACGCTGCTTTGGTCAGGAAGGTTGTTTATTGCCGGAATTATTTTATTTAGTGGTTCATTATATGTTCTGGCAGCCATCAAAGGGGCTGTATTGCCAGGTTACAATTGGATTGGCGCTATTACTCCTTTCGGCGGCTTATGTTTTATACTGGGCTGGATTTTTCTTTTTGTAGGCTGTAAAAGAAAATATAGCGTAAATTAAGTACCTGATAATTTTATTAAATAAAAATTAAAATCGGCAAACGTTTTTTGCCTGATTAAAAATCAATATTCCATTTCCTATCTTTGTTATCCATGGCTACTAAACAAAAAAAAAGTAAAAAAACAAAAGCTGCAGATCCTTCTAAAATGAATCCGGATAAAGTGGAAAAATTAGAAGTAAAAAAATTGATTCATGACGAACGTTCGCATAAAATAGCCGGTGCCGTCCTGATTCTGATCTCGTTTTTACTTTTTGTGGCTTTCACTTCTTACCTGTTTACATGGCAACAGGATCAGTCAGGTATACGTGATGCAAAAATTTTATTTCCTGATAGCAATCAACATTTTGCAAATGCATTAGGTACACTGGGTGCTTACATTTCTGATTTGTTTTTTCGCTCAGGTTTTGGAATTGCCTCTTATTTATTTTGTCTTTTCTTTTTTGTAGTAGGGATCAATTTATTTGCACCTCGAAAAATATTTTCTGTAAAAAGAAATTTAAGATATGTTATCGTGGGTCTTTTGGTGATTAGTGTTTGCGCTTCTTTTTTATTCCATACTCCTCACCCTAAGGCAATTGATACTAGCAACGCAGAGTTTTTTTGGGGTGGTAAAGTGGGTGATATGATTAATACATGGTTGCAGCAGGAGATTGGCTATTTAGGTACTGCGGCGCTTTTATTTGTTGGGTTACTCAGCTACATTATCTGGCGTTTTAATCCTTCTTTCAATTTTCATAAAGTAAAAAATCTGAAAGATTCTTTGTTTACTGGCAAAGTGGAAAATTTATTTTCTAATCAAACTGAAGAAGAAAATAAAACGGAGCCGATCGCACCTTTGACCTCAGGTGCTTTTACAGAGGACCCGGTTTTCAATCATGAATTTAACGTTGTAGAAAAAGGTGAAGAGCAGGTTCCGAAGAGTAATTTTAATAAAATAGAAAAAAAATCAATTATAAGAGATAGTGCTCCTGAAAGTGATTTGACTCTGGAAGTAAAAAATGCGGAAGCTTTGGATGAAGGAGATGAAATGAATTCACCTGTAATACCAAAAGTTCAGCAGCAGCCTTACGACCCGATTCTGGATCTCAGAAATTATAAATATCCGACGCTTGATCTATTAGAAAATCATGGAACTGATAAAATTGTTCAGGATGTTTCTGAGTTGGAAGAAAATAAAAACCAGATTATTCATACGCTGAGGAATTACGATATAGAAATTCAAAAAATATTTGCGACCGTTGGACCGACTGTTACACTTTATGAAATAATTCCGGCTCCGGGAGTCAGGATTTCAAGAATTAAAAACCTGGAAGATGATATTGCCTTAAGCCTTGCTGCGCTTGGTATTCGTATTATTGCTCCTATTCCCGGAAAAGGTACTATTGGTATTGAAGTGCCTAATTTGAAGAAGACGCTGGTGAGCATGAAAACGCTTTTGAATTCTGATAAA
>JBBQWJ010000205.1:0-5892 GCA_038210685.1 Chitinophagales bacterium
TTTACTCACCACTACCCTTCTCTCCTACAAACCAGTTTTCTTTGTTTTTGAACAAAACATTAAACGTGGTAAGCGTTCCGTAAATGCGTGTAATATATTGTTGCAGGTTCACTTTTTCTTCATCACTTAAAACCTTGTGGGCGTTTATTTGTTGTTCCATCACTCTCAACCTGTCTCGCAACATCACGATTTTATGAAAGAAAATATCTATCGGAATTTCTTTTGGCTTTTGTGTTTTATCCGCAGGCTGTAATAACATCATACCTCCAGCCCACCTGTCACCGAGAGGAACAATTTCTGAAGCATCGCTCCAAAGCCTTAAAATTTTCAATAAAGATTTTTCTACATCACTGGTGGTTTCCAATTCAACTGTTACATTTTCTGGAATGATCTCTTCTAGTTTATCATCATTTTTATCTATTTCTTTTATGCCATCGCTGATAAAAGAAATAAGATAAGTTGCCAGGCGAACACCAACGACCACTCCGGGCCCATATTGAGGATGTTGAAGCCTGGTACCGATTCCAAGGGTTAATTGATCCATTAATTATTTTTTTATTGATTGTTTTCTAGAGGATTTTTATTTCTTTTTCTTCCAAATATTTTGAAACAGCTGAATAAGCTTCACTTCGCGCTCTGTCTCTTTCTATTACATCATCACACCAAAAATATATTTTTAATTGTGTAGATTGAGAGGTAACTGTATTGATAAGAATTTCAGGTTCTTTCTTCTTCACTACATCTTTTAATGATTTGATGATCTTTGTGATCTCTTCCCTGGTGTCTTTCGAAATTTTGTCAACAGTGAAAGTAAGTTCCACGCGAATATAATTTTCGTTCAAACTCCAATTCACAAAATTGTTGGAAAGAATAGCGCCATTCGGTATAATCACTTCTGCGCCTTCAGCGGTAAGTAAAGTACTTGAGCGCATGCTTATTTGCCTTACGCGGCCTTTCTTATCACCGATCTCAACGGTGTCGCCAATATGAAGCGTTCTGTCGAAAATTAAAATAATTCCTGAAACAAAATTATTGACAATACTCTGCAAACCCAGGCCTATTCCCACACTCAGCGCTCCAAGAATTACAGTTATCTTATCGATGGCAAGTCCGGAAGCCGCTACTGCCAATAAAAATCCTGCAACTAAAAGAACGAGTTTTACGATCATCAGCCGTGAACGCTGACCTTTATTATCAAAGATGGCTTCGTCGCCGATATTGCCAAAAAAGTAACCAATATATTTTTGAAGCAAATGCGCTACCCATAAAATAACGATAAACAAAATAACGCCACCGTAGGTAAACGTGAAACTGCCGAGCCTTCTGGCTTTTGAAAGCACTGTTGAA
The DNA here is from genome assembly GCA_038210685.1 of Chitinophagales bacterium. Lineage (GTDB taxonomy): Bacteria > Bacteroidota > Bacteroidia > Chitinophagales > Chitinophagaceae > Ginsengibacter. The sequence continues at coordinate 1,348 of JBBQWJ010000205.1, forward strand.
ATTTCTCCTGCGATAAAATTATAAATATTGAGGTTGGTGCAAAAAACGATAAGCCAGATGATCACAGAAAAAAAGATAATGAAACGCATGATCCCGGCCGCAATTTCCTTGTGATCAAACCCCGAATTATATTCTTTGCGCATGCGGCTGGTTTGTATCTGCAACAGAAAAGCTTCAGTAACAGATTCAATAAAAACCAATAATCCAGCGGTTTGCACAATTGCATAAGTACCGGTTGAACCCAGAATTTGCGTAAGAGTAGTTCTGCCAAAAAGGTTACAGATTACAGCAAGAAAATTAAAAAGCAAATAAAGTCCGGCTGTTACTATCAGAAACCTGTGTTCGGTATATCTTTTTTTTAAAACAGGCATTAAGTAAAGCCCGAGAAAAACTGAAAGCCCATTTAAAACAAGGATGAACCAGCGATTAAAATATTCTGGCAGGTGCACGTATCTTGATAATGATTGCATTAAAAACAATAGGATAAGCACGAGCCATACAAAAAATAATTTGCGTGGCAATCGCTTCCAAAATGAATACGTAAGCGTAATCATCAGCAAAAATTCAATGGTGGCAATATAGATAAATGGAGCATCAAGGTCGAATAATGGCGCAAGATTCAGCATGATGATCAATGACGCTAAAACCGGTGTGGGACTCATATACCGGAAATTGAACGATTGCAGTGTGTCTGTTTTCCCTAATTTTTTAAGGCTTTTATAATTGTAAAATATCCATGAGAAAAAAAGCAGCCCGCAAATTAAAAGCAGCAGCAATTGATTATTGGTGTGAGAAAAATAATAGCGCGTTATTTTCCTTTCGGATTGTATTGAATTTTGAAACTCGTCTGAAAAAGCTGGAGAATTTTCTGCCTTTTTAAATTCCCATAAATAAGGACTTTCTTTACCGAATACTCTTGATCCGCTTGTTGCCATCAGGCTTTCTGCCTGCAACTGAAGTTCATTACTGGTAATTAAATTGTCCGACGTTCGCGCCTGGGTATTACTGATCAGTAGATGCACGCGTGTCAACAAGCTGTCTGCTTTTCTCCATTTTAAACGCAGTTGACTCAATTGTGTACGAAAGTCTGCCCTTAAAGAAGAATCTCTTACTATTTGCCTTATCAAGGTGTCTTTGCGTAAGCTAATAACATCTGATTTAATTCCGATGAAAATACTGTCATAATTATTTAATTCAGCGGCATATCCTTTTGAATCATAATGGATCTGTTTTAAAATAATTGAAAACATTTGCAGGTTGCGAATGTTCAAAGTTCCTTTATCGCTGTTGAGCCTTTCACTAATGATCGCTATTGCAGAATCATCTTCATTGAGGTGATTGGCTATCGCTTCTATTTCTGGTACAGGCTGCGAAAGAACAAAGGTTTTATTCAGCACCTGGTAAACTTTTTCAATACTTAAAAGATAATCGTTCCTTGTAATCGTATCTGTAGTTGAAAAAATGGAAGGTTGAGTTGGCGTTATTGGTGATAGTATAGAATCATTTTTCTGTGCAGAAAGATAAAGCGTGGGAAAAAGAAAAATAACAATGATCAAAAATCTCTTCATAACTTTAAGAATTGTAAATTTACAACACCCAAATTATTATGCCGGAAAATATTAAATGACTGTTTCTTAGAGGCAATAAAATTGTGATTTGATTGTTTAAGATAAAATAAAAATGTTAATTATTTATTTCTTTACTGCAAAAAGCCAACCTTTCTTTTATGAAATGCAATTTTAATACTGGAATTGGTTTGCACACACTTTTTTGTTACCTGGCTGCATGATAACAAATTGTAAAAATTGTTTACATTATTTTATTTATTACGTACTTTGTTTTGTAAAAATTTGAAAACTATATAATGAAAAGAATAACCTTCGAAAATCTATTCGTATTCCTGTTTATTGCTGTTTTAGGATCCATGGTTTCTTCCTGTAAAAAGACCAGTAACCCTACAAACGGGCTGCAACCGGTTACGACTCCAACAAGCTTATCAGATGCTGATTCTTTAAAATACCTTATGTACAATACGATGCAGGTAAGTTTTGTAGATGGCGGAAGAGATACAACTAATGTTCTTCCTACTTATTATTGGTATTCCAATATTCCTAAGCTGAACCCTTTAAGTTTAAGCTATGATTCAGCAGACGTTTTATTGGCAAAAATGAAAACTTATGCTATTAACCCTACTACCGGAAGGCCTTTTGATAAATACAGCTTTCTGGATCATGGCCAGGTTGCCGGAGAAATTCAGCAAGGTGTTGCGGGTGATATCGGGATGCAGGTAACGTATGCCGGTGACGGAACTCCGCAAAACACAACTTTGTTTGTTTTATTTACCGATAAAAATTCGCCGGCCGGAAAAGCAGGTGTAAAAAGGGGAATGCAGATTACTGCTATTAATGGCGATACCAACATTTCTTATGACGGTAGTAACGGGCCTAATGTTAACAAAGTTATTAATGCCGTTTACTACGATCCTTCTGCTTCTTTTACTTTGAAAAGAACTGACGGCACTACTTTTTCTGCTACTTTAGCAAAGACAGTTTACGATATAAATCCTGTTTTATTCGATTCCGTTTATTCAATTGGTGCTAAAAAAGTTGGATACTTTGTTTTCAATTCCTTTGCTGCTGTTAATAACAATAACGGCCCTACCCTTACCAGGCAGGAACTTAGCAGGGTATTTAGCAAATTCCAATCTGCAGGTATTTCTGATTTGATTGCCGACTTCAGGTACAATGGAGGAGGCTCTGTAGGAACAGCGGAGTTTCTCGACAGCCTTATCGCTCCATCTTCAGTTACCGGTAAAGAAATGTATCATTATCTGTATAATGATAAGTTGACAGCAAATGAAAGCCAGGTCGGTTTACAGGATAAGGTATTGTTTAGAGGTGGAGGAAGCTTAAACTTAGAACATGTATTTTTTATCGGCACTTCTCATACTGCATCCGCAAGTGAATTGACTGTTAACGTGCTGAAACCCTATATGGATGTGAAATTAGTAGGTGATACTACCTATGGTAAACCAGTTGGTTTCTTTAGTTTCCATATTACTGATTATCCTAACGGTGGAACCACCGAAAAATTCCTGGCTGATCTTTATGCTATCAACTTTGAAACAAGAAACGCCAATAACGATGGTGGTTATTTTAATGGTATGATCCCGGATGCCCTGGCTTCAGATTTCGTTGATTTACCATGGGGTGATTCCAATGATGAAAACCTTTCTAAAATATTTAGTTATATCTCTACAGGAACTTATGGCCGTTTATCTACAACAGAAAGAATGATGCAAAATAAATCATTGCGTATATCTATACCATCAACCATTCATCCTTTAAGGTTCAATGGAATGGTTGATTACAAGCGTAGCAACGAGTTTAGCGAAGCTATTAAGAAATTAAGGCAGAAGAATTAAGAATTTTTGAAAATAATAATTTGAAAGTCCCTTCAATCATTTTGATTTGAGGGGATTTTTTTTGAAATGAATCATTCCTAAAAAAGAAAATAAAAATCGTTTGATTTTATTGCTTTACTGTGAACACTTCGGATATAAAAAAATTTCTTTTGAAAAAAAAGAATAATCGTAACTTGATTTTAACCTTCATCTATAAATAAAACGATATGCAACGCCGGGCATTTTTGCAAAATTCACTTCTTACCTTTGGGGCAATAACTTTTGGAAAAGAAAAAATATTAAATGCAATGCAGGTAGATCCGTGGAAAATAACCATGCTGACTGATGATATAGGAATTTTTACTGAAAAGGGCGGCACCATTGCATTTCATTTTTCAAAAGATGGAATTACGGTAATTGATGCACAATTTCCTGATACCGCTCCACATCTTATTGGTGAATTAAAGAAAAGAAAAGATCAGCCTTTTCGCCTGTTGATAAATACACACCATCATGGCGATCATACCTCTGGTAATATCGCTTTTAAAGGCGTTACAGACCGTGTGCTTGCTCATGAAAATTCTTTAGCCAATCAAAAAAAAGTGGCTATCGCTAACAAAAACGAGGACAAACAATATTATCCCAACCAGACATTTGGAAAAGAGTGGAATGAAGACATTGGTACTAAAGAAAAAGTCGGGTTGTATTATTATGGTGCGGGGCACACAGATGGCGATGCAGTTATCCATTTAAAGCATGCCAATATTGTGCATGTGGGAGATTTGGTTTTTAATCGCCGCCATCCTTTTGTTGACAGAAGCGCAGGCGCCAATATGAAAAGCTGGATCAATGTTCTGGATTCTACAATGCAAAAATTCGATAACAAAACAATTTTTATTTGCGGCCACTCAGGAGAAAATTATGAGGTAAAGGGATCAAAAGATATGCTTCTCTCCTTCCAGGAGTATTTGGGCAATGTTTTGAAATTGGTGGAGAGTGAAATAAAGGCAGGCAAATCAAAAGAAGAAATTTTAAAAGCAACAGAAATACCCGGTTCGCCTGAATGGAAAGGTGATGGAATAGAACGGCCGCTAACCGCCGCCTATGAAGAAATTACTAACGCCTGATTTTCAAATCAAAGA
>JBBQWJ010000206.1:0-5870 GCA_038210685.1 Chitinophagales bacterium
AGAAATAATCGCGGTCAATTTTGGGAGTAATATTTAACCCTTTGCTCAAAACTTTCTCCCTATAATCCATTAAAATATTGTCATCTTTTACCCTGAAAGCCACGTGGTGATTGGTTCCGGCAGAGTTTATTCCGGCTCCCAAACCGGGCGCTTCAATGATATCAACAATGGATGCATTGTCTACCGCATCAGTAATAAAACGGTAACGGTTTCCTTCCTGCTTCAATAATTTATAACCTAAAATATCAGTAAGCACTTCTGCTGTCGGATCTACTTTGTTCAAAGTTAGAGTAACACTGTGGAAGCCTTTAGTCGCATTGATGGCTTCGATTTCATTTGTTTCCCACGGTTTTCTTTTGTCTTCATTTACAGGTGCGATAAAATCAATTTGTAATCCGTCAGGATCCTGAAAGTGAAGATATTTTTCTCCGAACCGTTCCCCTATCTCTTCTTGTTTTACATTAAATCTTTTAAAGCGGTCTTTCCAAAACTCAAGGCTTTCAGATGGAACAGAATAGCCTATTCCAGTTGCCATTCCTGCACCGTTAGTTCCCCTGCGCACACCTGCCCATGGAAAAAATGTCAGAATGGTTCCCGGCGTTCCTTTTTCATCACCAAAATAAAAATGATAAGTCCCCGGATCATCAAAATTAACCGTCTTTTTTACAAATCTTTGACCAAGAACTTTGGTATAAAAATTCAAATTTTGTTTTGCATTTCCTGCTATCGCAGTAATATGATGCAAGCCTAAAACTCTATTTTCCATTTTAATTTTTTAAAGATAAAGTTATCATGTTCGGCGAACATGATAACTCCACCGGCTATTTAATTCTCTTATGCGGCTTCTTGTTCTTTTTGCTGCTGTTGTTTTACCAACTGGATTTCTGCATTGATCTTGATATCATCACTTACTACCACATTTCCTGCTTCTGTAACTGCATTCCAGGTTAAGCCAAATTCCTTGCGGCTTATTTTTCCTGTAACAGTAAATCCTGCTTTCGTTTGTCCGTAAGGATCTACCACTATTCCTCCAAAATCCACGTTAAGTGTTACAGGTTTCGTAGTACCCGCAATTGTCAGGTTTCCAAATAACTTTCCTTCGTTTACGTCAGCTTCATATTTTTTTCCCGAAAATTTTATTTGAGGATGATCTTCTGATTTGAAGAAATCAGCAGATTTCAAATGCGTATCGCGTTGTTCATTGTTGGTGTCGATAGAATTTACATCTGCTGTAAATTCAATTTTCTGAGCCGTATTGAAATCGTTGGTTTCTGTTTCTCCTTCCAGGTTAAATTTTTTGAAATGGCCTGTTACAGTTGAGATCATCAAATGTTTTACTTTAAAAGTAATTTCACTGTGTGTTGGATCGATTATCCATTTAATTGTTGACATAATTTCTGATTTTAGTTTTGTTTAAAATTTATTTTGATTAAGTAATTATTTTTAATTGTTGAATCAATTCTCTTTTTTAGTTAACACTGAATCAATACTGGCTCTCCCACCGCCTAAAATCAGGCTGATTATTGCCAATCCAAAAAGAAGGATAAAAAATTCCCATCCTTCACCTTTATTGGGTTGCATTCCCCAATTCATAAAGAAGCCATTTGCAGCATGAATCGAATAAACAACCCCAATGTATAATCCAATAAATCCGACTGCTGCAAGTCTTGTTAAAAACCCGAAGATGAGAAATAAGGATCCAAAAAATTCTATAAGAATAACAAGTAATGCAATCACATAAGGCAAATGCATCTGACCGGTTAAAAATCCCATAGTGCCATTAAATCCAAAACCTCCAAATATCCCTAACAGCTTTTGTGCACCATGTGGAAAAATGGTAATTCCTAATGCCAGGCGTGAAACTAATGCCGGCCAGTTTTTATAATTTGTTTCAATTAACTTGTTCATTTACTATTTTTTAAATTTTGATTGTTGATTTAATCGTTGTGTTATATCCAGCCTGATTAAAAATGTATGATATTTCTTTGTTTACTGTGTCACTTTTACCGCTTAGCAAAACTTCGTTTGTTTCAGCGTTGATATAAGACTTCACCACTATTGAATAAGGCAAAACCTTTTCTAACTCTTCACAATCATTTTCGTTTTGGGTAATTGCTACCACAATTTTTTGTGTAGCCACTTCTTTCATTAATTCAGCCATTTCCTTTTCTTCGTTGGGCGCCACTGCTATTATAATAATATCTGCCTCCCAGCATCCCTCTTTTACGCATTCAAGCGGTTCAACTTCAGCTTCCGGGTATCTTTTTGAAATATTTTGTGCGAATGGGTACAATTCAGACGGCCTATTTGAAACAAGCACCAAACGGTGAGGCACAGACGCAAATTTATTCACGATTTCTCTTCCTGTCTGCTCCGTTGCTCCCACAATTGCTATCGTTTTTTTAATTGCCATCTCTTTGTTTTTTGTTACACAAAGGTACCATGGCATCAAGGCGCCATCCAATGAGGTATGATATTAAATGGCATTGATCTATGATAATAAAACACATTGATCTATGTCAATTGAATAAAATCAACTAACCTTAAAAAGCTTTAGCAGCATAGGTTTTGGCAAATTACTTTACTGTGAAATAATTATTAAAAAAGCTGGAGTATCTCGTTTTGGATAGGAATTTGTACCAACATTCCTAACAAAAAAATTATAACAATGAGTAAAATGTATAACAACAAAACATGGACAATTGGAAAAGATCTGGAAGTGAACCGCTTTGGTTATGGATCAATGCGTATAACAGGCAAAGGCATTTGGGGAGAACCGCAAAATGAAGATGAAGCCATAAAAGTTTTAAAGAAAACCGTTGATATGGGCGTAAATTTTATTGATACCGCCGATAGTTATGGACCTTATGTTTCTGAAAAACTGATTGCGAAAGCGCTTTATCCTTACCCGGAAAATTTAGTGATTGCAACAAAGGGTGGATTTGAAAGAAGTGGTCCGGATCAATGGGAGATGAACGCGCGTCCCGATCATTTAAAAGAGGCACTGGAAGGAAGTTTGAAACGATTAAAACTTGATCGTATTGATTTGTACCAACTTCACCGTATTGATCCAAAAGTTCCGTTTGATGAAACAATTGGTTTTTTAAAAGAAGCGCAGCAAAAAGGATTGATCAGGTACATAGGCCTTTCTGAAGTAAGTGTAGAGGATATAAAAAAAGCGCAGGACCAACTTGACATTGTTTCTGTTCAAAATAAATACAGCCTTACTTTTCGTGATTGGGAACCTGAACTGGAGTATTGCGCTGAGAACAACATCGCTTTTATTCCATGGAATCCTATTATTGCAAGCCGCTTAAATCCTGATGATACGATCACAAAAATGGCTGAAAAATACAACGTTTCAGAATCTCAACTGATCTTAAAATGGCTGTTCAATCATTCTGCAAATATTTTATTGATACCTGGAACCTCTTCTGTAAAACACCTTGAGGAGAATTTGAATGCGCAGCATATTAATTTGAGTGAAGAGGATTTTAATATCATCAACGAATCAGCAAGAGAAGCTGCAAGTGCACACTCTTAAAATTAATACTCATCATAAATTTCAGGATTGACGGGAAACGGTAATCGTTTTCCGCTCAATCCTGCTATAACATTTTCGGCCGCAATTTTGGCCATGGCATTTCTTGTCTCAACAGTAGCACTGCCGATATGCGGTAATATCGCTGCATTAGGCATCGTAAGTAACGGATTGTCTTTGTGCATCGGTTCGGGATTGGTAACATCCAATCCTGCGCCCCAGATAATTCCGTTTTTTAATGCTTCAATGAGATCTTCTTCATTATGAATACTTCCGCGCGCCGTATTAATAAAAATGGAAGAAGGTTTCATTTTTTCAAAAGCACTTTTGTCAAACTTACCTTTTGTTTCTGCAGATAAATTACTGTGCACAGAAAGCACATCGCTTTGTTTCAATAATTCATCAAACGAAACTATTTCAGCATTAAGTTCTTTTTCTGCCTGTAAATTACGTGTCCGGTTATGATAGATCACTTTCATATCATAAGCACCGACACAACGTTTGGCCATTTCATAACCAATATTTCCCAAACCAAAAATCCCTAACGTTTTGCCTTTGATTTCAATACCCAAATCTGCAGTAGGCTCAAAGAAAAGCCACTCGCCTTTTATGATCTTATTATGCAGGTAAAATGCTTTTCGTGAAACTGCGAGCATCAGCATGAAAGCTACATCTGCTGTGGGACCGCTTAAAACACCAGGCGTATTTCCTACCGGGATTTTTAATGCGTTTGCAGCTGCAACATCCACGTTATCGTAACCAACCGAATGAAGGGAGATTACTTTTAAATGTTTGCATTCATTCAAAAAAAATCCATCGATCTTATTAAAGCCCGCAGAAAGAAGCGCATCACATTGTTTTGAATATTTAATTAATTCGGGCTGGCTTAAAGGCCTGTTCTCATTCCATTCAATCACTTCAATTCCTGCGTTCTTCAATAATTCTAAACCTATATCAGGAATTCTCCTTGTTATAAAAACTTTCATTGCACTTCATTTTATTTTCTTGTCGCCATCTGGCTGCGAATACGGCTTAAGGTTTCCGGCGTTATCCCCAAAAAAGAAGCAATCATGTGTTGCGGCACTCTTTGAAGACAGGTAGGAAAAGTTACCATTAATTTTGTATACCGCTCCTCAGCGGATTCACTCATTGAATTGATCAAACGCTTTTGTGTAGCAATTAAATTATTCTGAATTAAAATGCGGAAGTAGCGCTCAAATGCCGGAACTTTTTCAAGAAGAATATTCCATGACGGCTTCGTGATCATTAACAATTCGCAATCTTCTATCGCTTCAATATTATATCGTGACGGTTCATCCGTAAGAAAACTGTAAAGATCGGTAACCCACCAACCTTCCATCGAAAACTGCAGGATGGGCTCATTCCCTTTATCATCAACAGTAAAAGTTCGTAACATGCCTTTTTCTACAAATGAGGTATACCGGCTCACATCGCCTTCCTGCAAAAGATATTGCCTTTTTCTCAATTTCTTCGGGATGAAAATGGTCTTACAAAAATTAAATTCGTCTTCTGTAATCGAAATGTGTCCTTTTACACTTGTCAAAAAAAGTTCGAACATTATTTACATTAAATTATGAATTGCAAATTTAGGCTTTCTCTATACTTCCTGGCAGATAAGCAAAATTGCCAATCTCACTAATTGTAACTTTGCCAAAAAAAAGAAAAATAATGGACAATAATTATGATGTAAAGGAATTTAATTCTATAGTGCAAAACAGGAGAAGTGTTTATCCCAACCAGTTTGAAAAAGACAAGACAATTGCTGATGAAATTATTTGGGAGATTTTAGAAAATGCAAACCGGGCGCCAACGCACAAACTCACTCAACCATGGCGTTTCACGGTGTTTTCAGGCAAAGGACGTGTACGTTTTGCTGATTTACAAATAGAACTTTATACAAAATATGCCGGGGAAAAATTCAATGAAAAAAAACTAAAAAACCTGAGAGAATATCCGATGCTATCATCACATGTAATATTTGTGGCGATGAAAAGATCTGTTACAACCAGCATTCCTGAAATTGAAGAAACGATTGCAACAGCATGCGCGATAGAAAACATTTACTTATCCCTTACCGCTTATGGCCTCGGTGGTTATTTATCAACCGGAGGCTTAACTTACATGGAGGAAGCAAAATCACATTTTGGATTGGAATCTCAGGATAAACTCATTGGCACTTTTTTTATCGGCTATCCTGAAGACATTTCAAATCCTTTAACAAAAAGAAGCCCAATTGACGAAAAAGTGAAATGGGTAAATGAGTGATTTTTGTTGCCAACAGTAAACGAACAAATAATTCAGATTTTTA
>JBBQWJ010000207.1:0-5843 GCA_038210685.1 Chitinophagales bacterium
CTCTATAATTGTACCTGTATTTATATCGATGATGTCATTCATTTTATTGTATAAAATAGTATTGCTCGAAAGCTTTATTACCGGCGCAACAGGATTGCCGGTTGGCGTTCCAAGTCCTGTTGTAAACAAAACAATATTTGCTCCGGAGCCAACTTCAGCTGTGGTACTTTCTACATCATTGCCGGGCGTACAAAGCAGGTTGAGGCCGGGTTTCGTAACCATTTCAGGATAATCCAAAACCGCTGTAACCGGAGAGGTACCTCCTTTTTTTGCAGCACCTGCAGATTTAATGGCATCTGTAATTAAGCCATCTTTTATATTGCCTGGCGAAGGATTCATGTCAAATCCGGAACCCACCGCCTTCGCTTTTTCATTATAAATTCGCATCAGGTTGCCAAAGCGCTCAGCCGTTTCCTGGTCGATGCAACGGTCACTCAGATTTTGCTCGACGCCACACAACTCCGGAAATTCAGCAAGAATAACGGAGCCACCAAGCGCCACAAGAAGATCTGAAGTATAACCGATAGCAGGATTAGCAGAAATGCCACTGAAACCATCAGAGCCGCCACATTCAAGACCAATGCAAAGTTTGCTTAACGGCGCCGGTTTTCTTTCGATTTGGTTTGCCTGCACCAAACCTGCGAATGTTTGTTTAAGAGCTTTTGATATGAGATCTGATTCTTTTCCTACCTGTTGTTGTTCCAGGATGTATAACGGTTTTGAAAAATTTTTATCTCTCTTCTTTATTTCTTCCTGCAAAATGCCTACCTGTGCATTCTGGCAACCAAGGCTTAAAACTGTTGCTCCTGCTACGTTTGAGTGTGTTATATAGCCCGCAAGCAAACCACATAAGGCTTGTGCATCATCTCTTGTTCCGCCACAACCTCCTTCGTGAGAAAGGAATTTTATTCCATCTACATTAGAAAAAATTCTTTGCTTTTTTTCTTCCTCAACATTGGTGACTACATCCGCATTTAAAATATCATCAATATTTTTGCCTTCTTTATAAAGATCAACCAGTTTCGAAACTTCAACTTTTGCATTTTGGTTTCTGCCATAACCTAACTCATTTACCAATGCTTCACGCAACACTTCTATATTCCGGTTTTCACAAAAAACCAATGGAATTACCAGCCAGTAATTAGCAGTGCCTACTTTTCCATCAGGCCGGTGAAAGCCATTAAAAGTTTTGCTGGCAAATTTAGAAACATCAGGTTTGTACCAATTCGTCTTTCTTTCTCCAGCCTGAAAACCGCTTGCCGCATGCTTTACGTTCGATGTGGTAATTCTTCCGCCTTTCTTAATTTCAGTTTCAGCTTTACCAACCAACACGCCATACATAAAAATTTCATCCCCAGGCTGCATGTCTTTACTAACAAACTTATGTTTGGCTGGAATCCCATCAACAAGCGTATAGTCATTACCGCTATAACTAACTTTATCATTTACAGCCAAATCAGTCAATGCCACCAAAACATTATCTGCCGGATGTATCTTCATCACTTTCTGTTTCATATCTACACTACAGTTTTTGTAGAATGATATGCTTCAATTTTAGCTTTCATTCCATTTTCTATAATACTTTTCAAATTATTTGTTACCGTTTCTTTGAAGCCTTTAAGATGAGAAAGATCTTGTCCCCAAATAGAAATATCCTTTAAAACTTCGTTTACTACACCTTCTACATTATGATTGTTCCAAATCTTGTAAAATTTCTCTGCAGAAGGATCTTCGATCAAATATTCTTCACCCTTTACTTCTCCAAAATATTCTTTCCCTTTTTGCTTTACCGCCTTCATAAAATAAAGATAAGCCGCAAATCCCAAAGCGAATAAAGATGGAACCGACTCATTGTTTTTATAATACTTATTTAATATAGGAATGCAGCGCATCTTCATTTTTGAAGTATAATTGAGTGTGATATTTATCCATTGATGATTGATATGTGGATTTCTGAAACGATCGATTACATTGGAAATAAAAGATTGCTTGATAGTGTCGTCAATTTCAAGAGGGATAGAAGGCGCAATTTCATTACGCATCAGTTCTTCAATAAATGAAGCAAAATTTATATCTTCCATTGCTTTCTTTACGGTATCAAACCCTGAAAGAAATGCAAGCCCACAGGTTAAAGTATGAGTTCCATTTAACAAACGCAACTTCAGTTCCCTGTGCAGATCAATATTAGGTTCAATCACCACGCTTTCATCCGCTTCGGCAAAAGATAAAATGCTTTTTATTTTTTCATCGCCTTCAATTGCCCATAAACTGTACACTTCCGACATGATGAGTAAGTCATCACTGTAACCTAATTCGTTTTCTATTTCTTTCCTGATTTCATTTTCTGGCATTCCTGTCACAATTCTATCTACCAGTGAATTGCAAAAATAATTACTGTTCTCAAGCCATTCAATAAATTCATCTTCAAGAGAATTCAGGTGGGCAAGTTCCAACACAATCGATTCCAATTTTTTCCCATTTTCCAAAATCAATTCTGTGGGAATAATTACAAAACCACTGTTGGCACTTCCTTTAAAAGCTGAAAATCTTTCATACAAAAATGAAAGCAGCTTGCCCGGATAGGATACCGGCGGATGTTTGTGGATATCATCTTTCACTAACTGAATTCCAACTTCTGTTGTATTGGAAATAATAATTTGCAACTCTTCATTATGCGCGCATTTTAATATTTCACTCCATTCATCGGGTGCATTTAAAACGCGGCTGATCGCAGAACAAATAATATTTTCTTCTACCTTATTTCCATTCTGAACGCCGCGTTCACACAAAGTATACAATCCATCTTGTTTCTCGAATGCAGTCGTATCACCTTTTAACGTAGATTTTACTACAACGATACGGCCATTGAAAATACCCACTTTATTAGCGGCGTCAATAAAATAATCCGGCAAGCCACGCAGTAATACGCCTGTTCCGAATTGCAACACCTTTTCCGGCAATTCAAACATCTCTTCGTCGGGCAAAGCAACTTTTTCAGAGGTTATATTTTTTAAGTTGTAACGTGATAATTTCATAGTCATTAATTTTCTACAATTGTTCTTATTCAGGATTGCTAATTTTAAAATTAATTTTCCGTTTTTTCAATCGCCCATTTGACAAGGTCTTCAGCCGCCTTATAATTTTGAAAATCAGGCGGAATTTTTCTTCCATCAGTGTACTCATTATAAAACCAGGGATCACCAACTGCGAACACAGTTCCTTTGCCAATTTTAGCAACGGCCGCCACATTGGTATTGCCCTCTTTAAAAACTGTGATTGCTGGCGGATTTACAGAAAGTGAAGAATACTCTTTGATATACACTTTCTTCACGTCGTTGAAAATAATATTTCCCGGATTGACATCGATCTTAGCCATTTCAAAATTGCGGCCATTTTCTTTGTTTTTACAATCGTAATTGAACAAAATGCCAAACTTTGAAGCCAGCCTGTTGAAATGAGCAAATTCAACATTGGCAGAATCGTTACTGAATAACAAAAGCACGCCTCCGTTTTTCACCCATGTATAAATGGAATTAATATCAGCGGAACTTATATAATTCGGGTGTTCACTTTCTTTTTCATTATCTGGATCAACTATTATGTAGATAGAAGTGTTTTTCAAATTTTGCAATGTAGGAGCAGTTTTCAGGGATTTTGTTCTTACACCATACTTACGAAAAATACTTCCAAACATTGAAAATCCACCATTGTCATCTTCTTCCCATACATAATGGGTTTGTTCCAACTTACCAGTTGTGCCTTTTCTCATTTCATGATTAAAATAATAATCAAGGGTTACTATTTTTTCTTTGCCAATAGAAAGTGGGGGCAACAATTCCATTTCATCTGAAGCCAGCAAAAAAGGGACTGTTTTAGCCATTGCCTTATTATATTCACTTGCGTTTTGTGCAAATGGAACAAAAGACAACATTAAAAAAAGAAAAAGGCAAAACGTTATTTTCATCTTCAAAAATTTATCTTATTGCCCGTCACGGTTTTGTTTTGCGACATGGCGGTTGTAAAAGAAAACAGCAGCATTAGAAAAAAATAAAATTTACTTTTCATATTTACAAGCTTTGATTTGAAAGACTTTTTGTTTTTATTTTAAATTTTTAATTTCTACAAAATCCATATCGACAAAAGATTGATTTTCACCGGCCATTCCCCAGATAAAAGAATAAGCGGCAGTTCCGCAACCTGCATGAATAGACCACGGAGCAGATATTACCGCCTCATGATTAGCCAAAATTATATGCCTTGTTTCTTCTGGCTGTCCCATAAAATGGAATACCCGCTGACCTTCCTGTACATCAAAATATAAATACACTTCCATCCTACGGTGATGCGTATGCGCAGGCATAGTGTTCCATACGTTGCCTTCTTTTAAAACAGTTAAGCCCATTACCAACTGGCAACTTTTAATTCCATTTTCATGAATGTATTTATGGATTACTCTTTGGTTACTTGTTTCGGCATCTCCAAGACTCTCTGTGACTGCCTCTTCCGTTTTCATTAAGGTATTTTCATAGGCATGGTGCGCAGGCGTGGAAAGAAGATAAAAAAAAGCAGGCATTGCCGGATCATCACTTTTAAAGGAAACTTCTTTAGTTCCTTTTGAAAGGTAAAGGCAATCAAGCCGGCTTAGGGGGTAATCATTTCCATCGGCGGTTACTCTTCCATCGCCGCCAATATTGATGATACCCATCTCGCGTCTTTCAAGAAAAAAATCCGATTTTAAAGCGGGGTAACTCATAAGCTTAATTTCCCTTTCTGTTGGCACTGCGCCACCAATAATCATCCTGTCATAATGAGAATAAACAAAATTGATCTCGCCCTTCTTCATAAAACCTGTTACCGCAAATGCATCTCTCAATTGAGAAGTGTTCATTTGCTTTACTTCATTGGGATTGTGTTCAAATCTTTCTTCCATTGTAATTATTTAATCATTTTGTTATCGTCCCATCCAGCCACCATCAACAGTCAGGATCTCACCATTTACATACTCAGAAGCAGTAGAACTTAAAAAGATCACAGGACCTTTAAAATCTTCAGGAGTTCCCCATCTTCCTGCAGGAATCCGGTCTTCGATTGCTTTCTTTCTTTCCCTGTCTTCCCTTAATGCTTTTGTATTTTCCGTTGCTATGTAGCCAGGAGCAATGCCATTTACATTTACACCTTTCGATGCCCATTCATTGGCAAGCGCTTTTACCAATCCCGCGATAGCGCTTTTGCTTGCGGTGTAACCGGGCACGTTAATTCCACCCTGGAACGAAAGTAAAGAACACGTAAAAATAATTTTACCTTCTCCCCTTTGCACCATTTCTTTCCCAAACTCACGGGCAAGGATAAACGCAGCGTCAAGGTTGATCGAAAGAACAGAATCCCATTCTTCATCATTGTGCTGAACAGCAGGATCCCTTTTTATAATCCCTGCGTTGTTAATTAATATATCAACCTTAGGATGTTCTGCTTTTACTTTTGAAATGAATTGATATAATTCTTTTCTGTTGCCAAGATCAACTTTATAGTAAAAGAACTTTTTCCCCAGGTTTTTAATTTCCGCTTCAACTCCGCTATCAGCCGCAAGGCTGGATGAAACACCAATAATATCGGCACCAGCTTCAGCAAGGCCAATTGCCATTGCCTTTCCTATGCCGCGCGAGCAACCTGTAACGAGTGCGATTTTTCCGGAAAGATTAAAAAGGTCCATTGATTTCATATCACCAGCAATGTATTTTTATAGAAAATTCAAGCAGACTGCTCAACTGTCAATAAGCAAGTGTACTGATAATTTATTAGGATGCACCACAGATTTAGAAATTTTTTTATGCAATCGTTCCCGA
>JBBQWJ010000208.1:0-5839 GCA_038210685.1 Chitinophagales bacterium
GGCAGGATGGGAGATGGGTGGGCTTATCAATACACGTCTAATAAAATAAACGGATTTAAAGAAACGCACCAGCCTTCACCATGGATGAATGATTATGGCGCTTTTGCTATAATGCCCATCACAGGAAAAATTCGTTTTAAACAGGAAGACCGCGCTAGTTGGTTTTCTCACAAAGCAGAAATTGCAAAGCCTTACTATTATAAAGTTTACCTGGCGGATGATGATGTTACGACAGAGATCGCTCCGACGGAACGTGCTGCAATTTTTCGGTTTACTTTCCCTAAAGCCGACAGTTCATCAGTAATAATTGATGCGCTTGACCGGGGCTCCTATATTAAAGTGATTCAATCTGAAAATAAAATAATAGGTTATACAACCCGTAACAGCGGCGGAGTGGCAAAGAATTTCAAAAATTATTTTGTGATTATTTTCGATAAACCTTTTAACTATTCTTATACGTTTTTGGATAGCGTTCTTACAAAAAGTAATGAGCAAAAGGGAAACCATACGGGCGCTGTTATTGGCTTTATTAATACCAGTAAAGGTGAAATTATTCATGCAAAAATCGCTTCCTCTTTTATCAGTTTTGAGCAGGCAGAAATTAATTTAAAAGAAGTGGGCAATCAAAGTTTTGAAACAGTAAAAAACAATGCTAAGGCGGAATGGAACAAGGTGCTTGGGAGAGTTAAAGTATCAGGCGGCACAACCGACCAGGTAAAAACTTTTTATTCCTGTCTTTACAGAATGTTGTTTTTTCCATTGAAATTTTATGAAAAAAATGCTCAGGGAAAAATTGTTCATTACAGTCCTTACACCGGTGAAATCAAAGACGGATATATGTTTGGCGGTACCGGATTTTGGGATACTTTTCGCGCACTGTATCCTTTTCTCAATTTGGTGTATCCTTCTATAGTGAAGGAAATGCAGGAAGGCCTGGTTAACGATTATAAAGAAGGTGGCTTTTTGCCTGAATGGTCTGCCCCGGGTTACCGCGATGTAATGGTTGGAAATAATTCGGCTTCTATTGTTGCTGAAGCGTACGTTAAAGGCTTGCGTGGATATGATATTGAAACTTTGTACAAAGCTTTGGTTCACGATGCCAATACCGAAGGGCCCGAAGGAACAGGGCGCACCGGTGTGAAGTTTTACAACGAACTTGGGTATGTTCCTTATGATGTTGGCATCAATGAAAATGCTGCCAGAACATTGGAATATGCGTACGATGATTATTGTATTTATCAATTGGGAAAGGCGCTCGGAAAACCTGCGTCTGAAATTGATATTTATAAAATGCGGGCGATGAATTATAAAAATCTTTTCGACAAAAGCCATCTTTTAATGCGTGGCAAAAATAAAGATGGAAGTTTTGAATCACCTTTCAATCCGTTTAAATGGGGCGATGCTTTTACTGAAGGAAACGCGTGGCATTACAGTTGGTCAGTGTTCCATGACATAAACGGATTGATCAATTTAATGGGTGGCAAGAAGAATTTTGTTCAAATGCTGGATTCGGTTTTTGTCATGCCACCTGTTTTTGATGACAGTTATTATGGTGGTGTGATTCATGAGATTCGTGAAATGCAGATCGCCGATATGGGACAATATGCGCATGGGAACCAGCCCATTCAACACATGATCTATTTATATGATTACGCCGGCGAGCCGTGGAAAACACAATATTGGGCAAGAGAAACTATGAACAGGATGTACAAAGCAACCCCTGACGGATATTGCGGAGATGAAGATAATGGACAAACCTCAGCGTGGTATGTTTTTTCAGCTTTAGGCTTTTACCCTGTAACACCTACCAGCGTGCAATACGCAGCAGGAGCTCCTTTATTTAAACATGCGGAAATTGATTTTGAAAACGGGCATAAATTATTTATAAATGCACCGGGAAATAGTGAAAAAAACAAGTATATAGGTTCTGTGATGTTTAACGGTAAAGCCTACACGAAAAACTATTTTAATCATTTTGATTTACAAAGGGGAGGAGAAATAAAGATTGATATGTCATCAGTTCCAGACAAACAAAGAGGCACAAAAACAGAAGATTTTCCCTACTCTTTTTCAAAATGAGATTCTTCTTTTTTTGTTGATTTACTGTAATGTTTAAAAAAAATCTGATAATTTTTTTAAACGGTCAGTCTCTTAAATTTACATTGCCTTACATTCGTATAATAAATATTTGAAAAATGCGTAAATTTTTTTTACCACTGTTCTTTTGTTCTTTTATCAACTTTGCATTTTCACAGGCGCCCAAATCCTATAATTCAGACCAGATTTTTCAGCAAATAAAGAAGCTGGATGTGTTAGGTTCTGTGCTTTATGTAGCAGCGCATCCTGATGATGAAAATACACGGTTGCTCGCTTATCTTGCAAATCAAAAATTATATCGTACGGCTTACCTGGCAATGACTAGAGGAGACGGAGGGCAAAATTTAATTGGTGATGAACAGGGAAGCGCATTGGGTTTGATAAGAACCCAGGAACTTTTGGCAGCAAGAAGAATAGACGGTGCTGAACAATTTTTTACCCGTGCTTTTGATTTTGGGTACACTACCAGTCCGGTGGAAACTTTCAAATTCTGGAATGAACAAAAAATATTATCAGATGTAGTTTGGGTAATTCGCAAATTTCAACCTGATATAATTATAACCAGGTTCCCTACAACAGGAGAGGGCGGGCATGGGCATCATACCGCCTCTGCGATTTTAGCCGGAGAAGCATTTGAGGCTGCTGCAGATCCAACAAAATTTCCTTAACAATTTAAATATGGCGTAAAACCATGGCAGGCAAAACGTCTTTTATGGAACACGTTTAGATTCGGGAGTATAAATACAGAAAGCCCTGACCAGTTTAAAATTGACGCAGGCGGATATAATTCTTTGTTGGGTAAAAGTTATGGCGAAATTGCTGCTAAAAGTCGCAGCCAGCATAAGACACAGGGTTTTGGAGTTCCTTCTTCCCGCGGCGAACAACTCGAATATTTTAAAACAATAAAAGGAACGGCTCCAACAAAAACTTTGATGGATGGAGTGGATACTACCTGGGGAAGACTAAACGATCCTGCGATGGAGAAAGCCGTGCAAAAATTAATAAACGATTATTCTTTTCAACATCCGCAAAATTCTTTGCCCCAGCTTTTAAGTATTTATAAAACATTAAAGAATTCACCTGAAGGATATTGGCGTGATCAAAAAATGGAACAGGTAAAGCAAATTATGCGAGAATGTATCGGGCTTTACATGGAGGCAACCACAAACACCATGTTTGCCGTTCAGGGAGATTCATTACAGGTAAATTTTGTGGCTGATAACCGTTTGGGTGGTAATGTCAAAATATCATCTTTAAATATTCGCGGTAAAAAATTTACATTCAATAATGAATTACCGGTTGATAAAAATATCTCACGTTCGGTAACTGTTTTTATTCCTTCCGACGCTAAAATTTCTCAACCGTATTGGCTTGTAGAGCCAATGAGTAAGGGTTCTTATAATGTTTCTGATCAGAGATTGATAGGTAAACCTCAAAATGATCCGCAGGAAGCGGAGGTAAATTTATCTATTGATGGACAGGGTTTATCTTACGCAATTCCTATTCAGTACAAATCGAACGATCCGGTAAAAGGCGAAACATATGAACCACTTTTTATCATTCCAAAAATAGAGGTTGAATCAAATCCCGAACTGGCTTTGGCAATAAATGATAAACCGGTAAATATTAAGGTGCATGCGATAAATAACGGTTCTTCTGAAAATGATTTTACATTGAAAGAAGAACATTCTCCAAATGTTATTCAATCAAAAGTCGATTCAGATTCTCTTTATTCAATTAAGAATCCTCAAGAAAAAAATACTGAATTGATTGATTGGAGCGCTGTTGAAGGGAACCAGGTTTATGATTCTTATAAAACAGTGATCGAATATCCTCATATCCCCAACATTATTTATTTCAAAAAAGCTGAATCCAAACTGGTCGAGATTGATTTAAAAACTTCAGGAAATAAAATAGGGTACATACCGGGAGCAGGCGATAAAGTGCCGGATGCGTTACAAAAGATGGGATATGAAGTCACAATGCTTTCACCTAAAGATATTACTACAGATAATCTTAAACAATTTGATGCAATTGTTACCGGTGTAAGGGCTTACAATATCTCCCAATGGCTTAATGATTCTTACGATATTTTAATGAATTATGTAAAAGATGGTGGCGTTTTATTGGTTCAATATAATACCAATAATAATATCGGTCCGCTTAAAGCGAAGATCGGGCCTTATCCTTTTACCATTTCGCGCACAAGAATTACGGATGAAAATGCGGAAGTAAAATTTCTGCATCCTGATAATGTGTTGATGAATTACCCCAATAAGATTGATCAAAAAGATTTTGATAACTGGATCCAGGAACGTAGCACTTACCAGGCAGAAAACTATGAAAAAAATTATAAAACGCTTTTTGAAATGCATGATGCCGGTAAAGAATCATCTGATGGAAGCCTTATCTACACTGATTATGGCAAAGGGCGATTTGTTTATTCGGGATTGGTTTTCTTTAGAGAATTACCTGCAGGTGTACCGGGCGCTTTCCGTTTATTTGCTAACCTGATTTCAAAACCTGCAAGCAAATAATTTGATAAAAGAAATAAAATATTAAAAGTTTGGAAACATCAGAAAAAAAATATTGGAACCGTTTTTACCTGGTGGTATTTCTTTTTTTGGTGCTGCAAATAATATTTTATTATTTCATTACAAGGTATTTTGGGTAGGCGTTATACGGCTCAAAATATTTCAAGCTAATTCTGTTTTGATCGTGTCGGTTAAATGGAAAATGAAAAACTTCATTATTGTTTTGTTTACTGTAAACAAGCCAATTTTTTCATGTTGTAAAAACATATTTTTAAAAAGGTTGCGATATGAGTTATCAGGATTGGATTGTACTTATTGTAACTCTTACCTGTATCATCATTTATGGTGTTTATAAAAGCAAGTCCACTAAAGATCTTGATGGATATTTTTTGAGTAACAGGGATATGCCCTGGTATCTTGTTCTACTTAGCATTATGGGTACACAGGCTAGCGCAATCACCTTTATAAGCGCGCCAGGGCAGGCTTTTACCGACGGTATGCGCTTTGTTCAATATTATTTTGGGTTGCCTTTGGCGATGATTGTGATCTGTATAGTGTTCGTGCCCGTTTTCAATAATTTAAAAGTCTATACTGCGTATGAATTTTTGGAAAAACGATTTGACTTAAAAACAAGAACACTTACTTCTTTTCTTTTTCAAATTTCAAGAGGATTATCAACAGGGATAAGCATTTATGCGCCTTCATTAATTTTAAGTTCTCTGCTTGACTGGAATATTTATTACACAAATATTATTATGGGGGGCATGCTCATTATTTATACCGTTAGCGGCGGTGCCAGGGCAGTAGCACATACCCAAAAGCTGCAGTTGGTTATTGTTATTATCGGGATGGCGATTGCGGGATATGTTGTGGTTCATTTAATGCCCGCCAATGTTGGATTTTTAGATGCTTTGCATCTTGGCGGTAAAAATGGAAAAATGAATATTATCACTTCCGGCGAAACAGCAAACGGCTTTGACTGGAAAGATAAATACAATATCTGGAGTGGTGTTATTGGTGGATTTTTCCTCGCGCTTTCTTATTTTGGAACTGATCAAAGCCAGGTAGGAAGATACCTTACGGCGAAAAATAACCGCCAGGGAAAATTAGGTTTATTGATGAATGGAATAGTAAAAGTGCCTATGCAATTTTTGATACTGATGATAGGGGTTCTTGTTTTTTCTTTTTACCAATATCATAAAGCGCCG